>NZ_JBBATF010000026.1:7253-24157 GCF_040398885.1 Mycobacterium sp.
CCTCCCATCACCGGGTCGATGCTCGCGACCGCGGCGATCACGTCGGCGACCATGCCGCCCTCGCACATCGCCGCCACGGCTTGCAGATTGGTGAAGCTGGGATCCCGGTAGTGCACCCGGTAGGGGCGGGTGCCGCCGTCGGACACCATGTGCACGCCGAGTTCGCCCCGCGGGGACTCCACGGCGCTGTAGACCTGGCCGGCCGGGACCCGGAACCCCTCGGTGACGATCTTGAAGTGGTGGATCAGGCCTTCCATCGACTTGCCCATGATCCGGGCGATGTGGGCGGGGGAGTTGCCCAGCCCGTCCGGCCCTAGTTGCAGGTCGGCCGGCCAGGCCAACTTCTTGTCCTCGATCATCACCGGGCCCGGCTCGAGTCGCTGCAGGCACTGCTCCACGATTTTCAGCGACTCGTGCATCTCGCGCACCCGGATCAGGTAGCGGCCGTAGCAGTCGGCGGTGTCGGCGGTCACCACCTCGAAGTCGTAAGTCTCGTAACCGCAATAGGGTTGGGCCTTGCGCAGGTCGTGCGGCAGGCCGGTCGAGCGCAGTACCGGGCCGGTGACGCCCAGCGCCATGCAGCCGGTCAGGTCCAGGTATCCGATGCCCTGGGTGCGGGCCTTCCAGATGTGGCTCTCGGTCAGCAGCGAGGCCAGTTCATCGAGCCGTCCGGGCAGGATCCTGAGCAGTTCGGCCACTCGCTGCGGCCCGTCCTCGGGCAGGTCCGCGGCCAGACCGCCGGGCCGGATGTAGGCGTGGTTCATCCGCAGGCCGGTGATGGCCTCGAATACGGTCAGGATCGCCTCCCGTTCCCGGAAGCCGAAGAACATCGGGGTCATCGCGCCGAGTTCCATACCGCCGGTGGCCAGCGCCACCAGGTGCGACGAGATCCGGTTCAGTTCCATGAGCATCACCCGGATCACCGAGGCGCGCGCCGGGATGTCGTCAGTGACACCCAGCAGTCGCTCCACCCCGAGGCAGTAGGCGGCCTCGTTGAAGAAGGGCGACAGGTAATCCATCCGGGTCACGAAGGTGACGCCCTGGGTCCAGGTGCGGTACTCCAGGTTCTTCTCGATGCCGGTGTGCAAATAGCCTATGCCGCAACGGGCTTCGACCACCGTCTCGCCCTCGATCTCCAGGATCAGTCGCAGCACCCCGTGGGTGGAAGGGTGCTGGGGCCCCATGTTGACCACGATGCGCTCACCGGCCAGGCCCTCTTTCGCGGCGCTGACGATCTCGTCCCAGTCCTGGCCGCCGAGGACGATCACCGGGTCCTGCTCGAAACTCTGCGCCGTCATCAGCGGTACGACCTGCGCTGGTCGGGCGGCGGGATCTGGGCGCCGTGGTACTCGACCGGCACCCCGCCGAGCGGATAGTCCTTGCGCTGCGGGTGGCCAACCCAGTCATCGGGCATCTCGATGCGGGTCAGGCCCGGATGGCCGTCGAAGACGATGCCGAAGAAGTCGTAGGTTTCGCGTTCATGCCAGTCGCAGGTCGGGTAGACCGCGAACAGCGACGGGATGTGCGGGTCGGAGTCCGGGCAGGCCACCTCCAGGTGGACCCGCCGATTGTGGGTGATGGACATCAACGGGTAGTAGGCGTGCAGTTCCCGGCCGGTGTCGTCGGGATAGTGCACACCCGATACGCCACAACACAATTCGAACCGGAGGCGCTCGTCGTCACGCAACGCGCGGGCCACCGCCTGCAGGTGCTCGCGGCGGACGTCCAGGGTCAGCTGATCGCGGTTCACCACCACCCGTTCGACGGCGGCGTCGAAGGCCGCCTGGCCCAGTACGGCGGCCAACCGGTCGACGACGTCGTCGAAGTAGCCGCCGTAGGGACGGGGTGTGCCGCCGGGCAGGGCGACCGGGCTGACCAACCGGCCGTAACCGGAGGTGTCACCGCTGCCGGTGATGCCGAACATGCCCCGGCGTACGCCGATCACCTCCGGTGTTGCATCCCCGGTCGCTTCGCTCCTGCCCTCCGGTGTTGTATCCCCGGTCGCTTCGCTCCTGCCCTCCGCCACGCTCTCGCTCACCGCAGCAGCCCCTTGAGCTCGATGGTCGGCCTGGCGGCCAGCGCGGCCTGCTCCGCGGCGGCGACCGCCTCGGTCCGGTTCACACCCAGCGGCATGTCGGCGATCTTGGCGTGCAGCGCCAGGATCGCATTGAGCAGCATTTCCGGTCGGGGCGGGCAGCCGGGCAGGTAGATGTCCACCGGCACCACGTGATCGACGCCCTGGACGATCGCGTAGTTGTTGAACATCCCGCCACTGGAGGCGCAAACCCCCATGGCCAGAACCCACTTGGGTTCGGCCATCTGGTCGTACACCTGACGCAGCACCGGGGCCATCTTCTGGCTGACCCGGCCGGCCACGATCATCAGGTCGGCCTGGCGCGGAGTGGCGGAGAACCGCTCCATGCCGAAGCGGGCGATGTCGAACCGCGGGCCCGCCGTGGCCATCATCTCGATCGCGCAGCAGGCGAGCCCGAAGGTCGCCGGCCACAGCGATCCGGACCGGACGAATCCTGCCACCTTCTCCACCGTGGACAGCAGGATGCCGCCCGGCAACGATTCCTCTAGTCCCACTCGAGGCCGCCTCGCCGCCACACGTACGCATAGGCGACGAACACCGTCGCCATGAAGATCGCCATCTCGACCAGGGCGAAGGTGCCCAGCCGATCGAACGACACCGCCCACGGATAGAGGAACACGATCTCGATGTCGAAGACGATGAACAACATCGCGGTCAGGTAGTACTTGATCGGGAAGCGCTGGCCGACCTGCGCCAGTCCGCTCGGGCCGGCCACCGGCTCGATGCCGCACTCGTAGGCGGCCAGCTTGGCCCGGTTGTACCGGCGCGGGCCTACGACGACGGCGACCGCCACCGACACCACCGCGAAGACCGCCGCAATGGCCGCCAACACCAGGATCGGGGTGTAGAGGCTCATGCCGATGGCGCTCCTCGCCTACGTGGATATGATCTGAGACACAGCCTAGCGGGGGTTATTGGACCGGCGAGCGCAACAGGCCGACCACCGCGTCGCCGAGTTGGATCGGGTCGATCGGGTGCGGGACGGCGGCCTCGGCCCGTGACCAACTGGCCAGCCAGGCGTCGTCGGCCCGGCCGGTGATCACCAGGACCGGCGGGCAGTCCGCGATCTCGTCCTTGAGTTGCTTGGCGATACCCAGGCCGCCGAAGGGGGACGACTCGCCGTCCAGGATGACCAGGTCGAACCCGCCGGCGTCCATCAGCTGGATGACCATGGGCGCGGTGGCGACGTCGGTGTAGGTCAGCTCCGGCAACTCGGGATGGACGCGGGTGCCGAGGGCGAGCCGGACCTGTTCGCGGGTCGCGGCATTGCTGCTGTAGTTCAGGATGTGCAGCGGCTGGGAGCACATCGGCTCAGACTAGCCCGTGTTCGACTGCGTCCGGTTGAATGCGGCGTCGACCATCAGGACGGTCGTCGACGGCATCATGCCCAGCATATTGCCGCTGACGCCCCACCTGGTCCGGTCGATCCGGCCGCGTGCGGCCACCGTGAAGGAGTCGTCGTCCCGCCGGGTTGCCGTGGTGGTCAGCGGTACCGCGAATGTGGTGCCGCGGACGGTCAGGTTCGTGGCGAGGTCGCCCGCCGCGGAGCCGGTGACCTCCACGACGATCTCGGGATGGTCGGCGACGTCGAAGAAGTCCGGGCCGCGTAGGTGCCGATCGCGCATGCCGATGCCGGTGCGCACCGAGTCGGCGCGGACGACCAGGCGTCCGGACAGCCGGCCGTCGGAGATTAGGGCTTCGCCGGTGAAATCGGTGAACCGGCCCTTGACCGGGATCAGGCCCCACAGCGTCTGGTTGACGAACCGGACTGCGGATCCCTCCGGTTCGCACGTCCAGGTGCCGGCCATGGCGGGATCGGTCAGCAGGCGCTGCAAGGTCATGGGCCGATTTTAGGCCGCACAGACGAAGATGCCCCCGCCGTCGGGCGGGGGCATCCTCGGCGTCGACTACGCGACAGGCTCGGGCGTGGGCTCCGGGGTGGGCTTCGGCTTGGGATTCAGCGCGTTCTGCAGGGCCTTGGCCAGGCCCTTGTTGTTGGGCTTGAAGTTCACCAGGGCGCCCAGGACGCCGGCGGAACCGCCGCCGTTCTTGGCGATCTCCGAGATGGTCTTTCCGATGGTGTTACGCGGACCGGCGTTGCTGCCGCTTCCGTTGCTGTTGGCGGGGGCGGCAGCGGCCACTGGGGCCGACATGATTGCAGCGGCGACGACAGAGGCGGTCGCGATCTTCCACTTCACGGGAATGGCTCCTGATTCGGTTTGTCGTTGTTCCCCGCCGTCACCGGCGGGCCTGGATATCACTATAGCCTTGAGATCAAGGACAGGCAAAGTATGAAGTGGTGATAACTGTCACCGCTGAGGTGGGAATACAGCGCAACCAACGGACTCTCCAGCTATACCCTTGCCGGGCGGCGAATGACAGTCGCCGTAGAGGGTCTTCCGCCAGATCGTGGACAGGGTGCCGACGGCGGCGTCGTCGGAGATTCCGGCCGCCAGGCAGACACCGGTGAAGCGCTCGAACATCAGGGCGATCGCCAGTGCGGTGTGGTCGACGTCGAGATCGCGGGCGTGACCCTGCTGTTGCGCGCGCCGGACCGAGCCGCGGACGATGTCCGTGCCGAAGCGGCGGAACCGGTTCTGCAGCTGTGCGAATCGGACCTCGGTGCCGGCCAGTTGGTCGACCGCCGTCATCACCCCGATGTTGGGTTTGAACATGGCCCAGTAGACGCCGACCGCCGAGGTGAAGTAGTCGCCGTCGTCGGGGACCATCGGAAGATCGACGACCTCGCCGAGGAAATCCTCGGCCAGAGCGGCCAGCAAGTCCGCCTTGTCGACGAAGTAGCGGTAGAACGAGCCCGGCGACCTTCCCGCCGCCGAGGTGATGTCGGCGACGGTGGTCCCGTGAAAGCCGCGCTGCGCGAACAGGTTCCGTGCGGCCTCCGCGATAGCCCGGCGGGTCTTTCGGCCCTTGCCGGACAGCGGCCGCGCGGCGGGTTCGGTCACGGCAGGCGGTCACCTGCCCGAAGCAGGGAACTGGGCAACGGGTGGCCCACCACCGATTGGGCCACCCGGGCCGCCTCGATCGCGGCGTCGAGGTCGACGTCGACGCCGACCCCGCTGTCGCGCAGTAGGTACACCAGATCCTCGGTGGCGATGTTGCCGCTTGCGCCCGGGGCGAAGGGGCAGCCGCCCAGGCCGCCCACCGAGGAGTCCAGTCGGCTGACGCCGGCGGTGACAGCGGCCCAGGCACTGGCCAGGCCGGCGCCGCGGGTGTTGTGGAAATGCGCGCCCAGGGGTCGGCGGCCGACGCGGGGCGCGACCAGTTCGACCAATTCGGTGACCCGGCCGGGGGTGGCGGTGCCGATGGTGTCGGCGATGGCGATCCGGTCGGCATCGAATCGACAGGCGGCGTCGACCACGTCCAGGACACGTCGGGTGGGGGTGGGTCCGTCGAACGGGCAGTCCCAGGATGCGGAGATGATCACTTCGACGCTGACGCCGGCATCGTGGGCGATGGCGGTGATGTCGGCGATCTGGGCGGCGGCCTCGGCACTGCTGCGCCCGACGTTGGCCCGGCTGTGTCCGTCGGACGCCGACACCACGTACTCCACCGACCGGAACCCCGCCGCGATGGCGCGGTGAACGCCGTTCGGGCTGGCGACCAGCGCGGAGAACTCGATGTCGGGGAAGTCGGCCAGGGCGGCCGCCAGTTCGGGCGCGTCGGCCAGTGCGGGCACCTTGGAGGGTGAGACGAAGGCGGTGGCCTCCACCTCGCGCACCCCGGTGGCGGCGATCGCGGCGAGCAGTTCGAGCTTGGCCGCCAACGGGATCGGGCTCTCGATCTGCAGGCCGTCGCGCAGCGCGACTTCGCGGATGGTTACATGCATGCTCACAAGACTCCTTGTTCGGTCAGCGCGGTGATCTCCGCGTCTTCCAGGCCCAGCAGGCGGCCGTAGACCTCGTCGTTGTGCTGCCCCGGCCGGGCCGATCCGGCGTTGCGCACACCTCCCGGTGTGGCGGACAACGCCGGAATGACGCCGGGGCCCAGGACATTCCGGCCGGTGCGCTCGTCGTAGTGCTCGACCAGTGTCCCACGGGCGCGTAGTTGCGGATCATCGACCACCTCGGCGACGGTGTTGATCGGGCCGGCGATGACCCCTGCGGCGCTGAGGGTTTCGATGATGTCGCCGGGTTGGCGGGTGGCCGCCCAGGCGCCGATGATGTCGTCGATGCGGTCCTGGTTGCGTCCGCGGGCCGCGTGGTCGACGAACCGGGGGTCGGTGGCGAGTTCGGGTTGGCCCATCGCCGCGCAGAGCCGCCGGAACACGGTGTCCTGGTTGGCGGCGATCACCACCCAGCTGCCGTCGGCGCTCCGGTAGATGTTGGACGGGGCGATACCTTCCAGCCGGGTGCCCGACGGCCCGCGGACCACCCCGCCGACGTCGTAGTCGGGGATGGTCGATTCCTGGATGGCCAGGCAGGCTTCGGTCAGCGCGGCGTCGACCACCTGACCCTCGCCGGTGACGGTTCGCCGGTACAGCGCGGCCAGCGCGCCTTGGGCGGCGAACATTCCGGCCAGGCTGTCGCCCAGCGACAGCGCCAGTCGCGGCGGCGGCCCGCCGGGGAAGCCGTTCATGTGGCGCAGTCCCGAGACCGCCTCGGCGACGGAGGCGTAGCCGGCTTTGTGCGCGTCCGGTCCGGTCTGTCCGTAGCCGGAGACCCGGACCAGGATGATGCCCGGATTGCGTTCGCGCAGAACGTCGTACCCGAGTCGCCATTTCTCCAGCGTGCCCGGGCGGAAGTTCTCCACGACGATGTCGGAGCGCTCCACCAGGTCGAGGAACAGTTCCCTGCCACGCGGGTCCCGCAGGTTCAGCGTGGCGGCTTTCTTGTTGCGCGCGTGGACGGTCCAGAAGAACCGGTGCCCGTCGACTTCGGCCTGCCCCCAGGTGCGCAGCGGGTCGGGGGAGCCGGGCGGTTCGATCTTGATGACCTCGGCGCCCATGTCCCCGAGCAGCCGGCCCGCGAACGGGCCGGAGATGAGGGTGCCGACCTCGAGCACCCGGATGCCGTCGAGCGCGCCGGTCACCGAAGCACCCGCGAGAGCCCGTGCCGCCCGAGCCAGTCGGTGATGATGTCCACCGCTTGTCCCAGGGCCTGCTTCTGGTCGGGACCGGAGTAGTAGTGGTTCGCGCCGGGAATCTCGTGCATCTCCTTATCTTGGTGGGCGATCGCGTCGAACAACCGCCGGGTGTGGCTGGGCGTGCAGGCGTCGTCGGCCAGATTCCCGATCACCAGGGTGGGCACCGTGATGTCGCGCCCGCAGGCCTGCCCGTCGGCCGGGGCGTCGTCGTAACTCCACTGCGAGAGCCAGCTGCGCAGCGAACAGAACCGGGCCAGCCCGATGGGGGAGTTGTTGACGGTGCGCGGGTCGCCCAGATAACAGGTGCCGGGCTGGCGGTCGTTGGGGTCGACGGCCGGGTCGAGCCAGCGCGGGTCGGCCATGGTGCCGTGCACCACGAAGCAGAACTCCTCGTCGCCGCGGCCTTCGGACTCGAGTTCGGCGAGTTTGTCCTTGACCCAGCGGGTGATTCGGCGGTTCCGCGCGATCTGGGCGCCGCGGTAGCGCGCCAGGAACTCCGGCGAATACGGCGGCTGGTTGGGGTTGTCGGGGTTGTAGAGGTCGAGTTCGGGATCTTTGTCGCTCGGGTCGGACTCGTCGAGGATGGAGGCGTCCAGCCACTCGGTGAGCGTGCCGTGCCGGCTGATGTGCGCGGCCAGCAGCAGGATGCCGTCGGCCGGGATCAGCCCGAGACGCGCCGCCTGCTGTTGGTAGAACAGCGACAGCGATCCGCCGCCACTCCATCCGGCCAGCACGACCTTGGCATAGCCCAGCCGGGTCGTGGCGTCTTCGATCACTTCGCCGAGGTCGGCGACCACCTTCTCCATGATCAGCGCGGAGTCGGTGCCGCGGAAGCGGCTGCCCGCGTAGACGACGTGGTGGCCGGCCCGGGCCAGGGCGTTCACCATGGGCAGGTAGGCCCCGCCGCCGATCGGGTGCATCAACACCAGCACGGTGTCGGAGGGAACGTCGGGCTTCAGCAGGAAGCACTCCAGGACGACGATCTCGGCCAGGCCGCCGTAGACATCCCGGACCCCCGAATCGTTCTGGAACGCAACCAGATACGGAATTCGGTCGTAGGTCACGAATGCTGGCCCAGATCGGCCGCGACGACCTCGGGCGACGGTGTGAGCCGGCGTCGGGTGTCGACGGCGATCACCTTCCAGTCGACGGTGCCGTACTCGCCGAACTTGCGCCGGGCCCGTTCCCGGACGCGCTCGGGGGCGCCGTGGTGGACACCCTGCGGGGCGTGACTGATCAATCCCGGCGGCATGGGCTGGCCGTACAGCGAGCCGCCGTGGAAGAACGCGACCTCGTCGAAGTCGACGTTGCGGTGATACCAGGGCGTGCGTTCGGTGCCGGCGACGCCCTCGGCGGGCTTGGGCAGGAAGTTGCACACGTAGACCCCGGTGGCCTCCATGAAGAGGTGCACCATCGCCGGCAGATGCACGCTGTCGGAGGTGACGACGTTGTAGTCCGCGATGTTGAAGGTGAACGGGAAGTTGTCCCCGCGCCAGCCCTCGACGTCCATCGGGTTGTGCTTGTAGAACAGCGAGGTCGTCTCGACCCCGTCGACCTCGCGGTGGACGAGGCGGACTTCGTACTCGTCCCGATCGTCCTCGCCGACGGGGGCCGGTTCCGGGATGACGGCCTGGGCGGGGTCGAACGGCCAATGCCGTCCGAGCGGACCCGGTGGCGGGGTGCGGAACTCGTCGGTCGCCTCGATCATCAGCCAGGCGCCTTCCGTGGACGGCACGTGCCGCCAGGTGCAGGCCTTCGGCAGGTAGACCCAGTCCCCGGCGCGGTAGTCCAGCGGCCCGAACTCGGTCTCCAGCCGGCCGTGGCCCTGATGGACGAAACACAGCAGGTCACCGTCGACCCAGCGGACGAAGAACGGCATCGGTTCGGACCGCCGGCTGAGCAGGATGCGGCAGTCCGGGTTGGAGAACAGCAGCAGCGGGGCCCCGGCCGCATCCGCGGCGTCCCCGGGTTTGAGTTGGTCGGCCAGCACGTCGACGGGCCGCAGGGGGCCGGCGGCGCGGTAGGCCGTCGGATCGTGCCGCCGGAAGAAATTCGCCGTTCGCCCGGTGAAGCCGCCGCGGCCCAGTTCGTCGTCCTTCAACCCGTCGAGGTCGGCGTGCAACCGCCGCGGAGTGGTGCCTTTACGCAGGTGAACGAAGGATTCCATGGGTGCTCCCGGATAGTGCGAGGGCGAGAAACTGAAGCTGACATTACTTTTGCCCAAGCGATGTGGACAAGGGCGTTCGGGCCTGGAAACAGCCGCACCGTAACGCCCTCGATTTCATCAGCGATAGCCAACATGTTTTACTCGTCTCTTAAATCCGACAATTCCGGGGCAACAGAAAGAGTGGGGTGGATCGGTGAATTCCGTCTCCGACAAAGTGCGTGGTTGGTCACGCCGTCTTGCCGTGGCGGCGACCGCCGCGGCGGCGCTGCCGGGCCTGGTCGGCCTCGCCGGTGGGTCGGCCACCGCGGGCGCCTTCTCGCGTCCGGGCCTGCCCGTCGAGTACCTCGACGTGCCGTCGGCCGCGATGGGCAAGAACATCCGGGTCCAGTTCCAGAGCGGCGGTGCCAACTCGCCGAACGTCTGGCTTCTCGACGGCCTGCGCGCACAGGACGACTACAACGGCTGGGATATCAATACTCAGGCCTTCGAGTGGTACCTGGGCTCCGGGCTGTCGGTCTCGATGCCCGTCGGCGGCCAGTCCAGCTTCTACTCGGACTGGTACCGTCCCGCCTGCGGCAAGGCCGGTTGCTCCACCTACAAGTGGGAGACCTTCCTGACCCAGGAGGCGCCGGCCTGGCTGGCCGCCAACAAGCAGGTCAAGCCGAACGGCAGCGCCGCGATCGGCCTGTCGATGGCCGGGTCGGCGGCGCTGACCCTGGCGGCATGGCACCCGGGCCAGTACATCTACGCCGGTGCGATGTCGGGCTTCCTGAACCCGTCCGAGGGGTGGTGGCCGGGCCTGATCAACATCTCGATGGGTGACGCCGGCGGCTACAAGTCCGACGACATGTGGGGACCGTCGAGCGATCCGGCCTGGAAGCGCAACGACCCGATGGAGCAGATCCCGCGTCTGGTGGCCAACAACGCCCGGCTGTGGGTCTATTGCGGCAACGGGCAGCCCAACGAACTCGGCGGCGGCGACGTGCCGGCCACCTTCCTGGAGGGCCTGACCATCCGCACCAACCGCACGTTCCGCGACAACTACCTCGCGGCCGGCGGTCGCAACGGGGTGTTCAACTTCCCGGACAACGGCACCCACAACTGGGCCTACTGGGGTCGCGAGCTTCAGGCGATGAAGCCGGACCTGCAGCGGGTTCTGGGCGCGACGCCCCAGAGCTGATCCCGATCGAGAAGCGGGCCGCCGGCAGCAGCCGGTCGGCCCGCTTCTCGTTGTGATCAGAAACCGAGCCCCCAACCGAGACCGGGATTGGTCCCGAGACCGAAACCGAAACCGAGGTCGGTGAGCCAGTCGTCGGGGCAGGCGACGTCGACATAGACGGTCGTGAAAGTCGCCGGCGGCTCCCCTGAACGATTGGGGTTGTGGATCGCCGACACCTGGCAGTCTGACAGCGGGCCGTACAGGCCGCCCCTGACCCAGTTGATCTGCACGTCGTAGCCCTGGGCCTCGAGCTGTTCGATGATCTCGTCGGCGGACTGGTCGTCGGGCGCGGGATTGGCCGCCGCCGGTGGTCCGACGGCGACGGAGATCGCGCCCACCGCCGCGATCAGCGCGACGAAGCGTCCACTTCTCGACATGGCTTCCTCACCGGCAAAAGTTGTCCGCCTACTTTCGATCATCCCCGTCAGGTTCGACGTTACGCGCTCGGCCCTATTTGAGCTCGGCGGAGCTCAAGCCCAGCAGCCGGCGCGCCACCACCAGCAGCTGAATCTGTTGGGTGCCCTCGAAGATGTCGAGGATCTTGGAGTCCCGGGCCCATTTCTCCAGCAGTGTCTGCTCGGAATAGCCCGTTGTGCCGGCCAGTTCGACGGCTTTGAGCGTGACGTCGCTGCCGACCCGGGCCGCCTTGGCCTTGGCCATCGAGGCTTCCTTGGAGTTGGGTATGCCGTTGTCGGCCTGCCAGGCCGACCGCACCGTGAGAAGGTATGCCGCCTCCCAGTCGGCCTCCATCCGCAGGAACTCCGCCGCGGGGGCGCTCTGGGCGTGTGCCGGCTTGTCGTAGGAGATCTCCACCCCAACTCTGGTGAGGATGTCGCGCAGTTCCTCCAGTGCGGCGCGGGCCACCCCCACGGCCATAGCCGCGACGATGGGCCGGGTGTTGTCGAAGGTCTCCATCACCCCGGCGAAGCCCTTCTCCACCTCGATCTCCGGGCTGCCGAGCAGGTTCTCCCTGGGAATCCGGACGTTCTCGAAGCGGATCGCCGCGGTGTCGGAGGCCTTGATGCCCAATTTGTGCTCGAGTCGCTCGACGGTCACGCCGGGGTGTTCGCGCGGCACGATGAACGACTTGATCGCGCCCCGGCCCCTGGAGCGGTCCAGGGTGGCCCACACCACGATGTGGGTGGCCCGCGCCCCGGCGGTGACGTAGATCTTCTCGCCGTTGATGACGTAGTCCTCGCCGTCGAGGACCGCTGTGGTCGACACCGCCGCGGAGTCCGATCCGAATGACGGCTCGGTGATGGCCATCGCCGCCCAGACACCCTTGCCGAGGCGCTCCAACTGCTCGTCGGTGGCGACCCCCGAGATCGCGGCGTTGCCCAGGCCCTGACGCGGCACCGAGAGCAGCAGGGCGATGTCACCCCAGGAGATCTCGAGGGCGTTCAACAGCGCGGACATGTTGGCGCCGTTGATGTTTCCCTTGGGTCCGTCTTCGGCGTCGCGGAACGCGTCGGTGCCGGCGAACGCCACCGTGTTGGCCGCGCTGATGCCCTCGAAGAGGGTGGCCAGGGTGTCGAGTTCGACGGGGTAGGCGTGCTCGTCGAGGTCGTACTTGCGGGAGATCGGTCGGAAGATCCCCACCGCCCCCTTGTGCGCCATGTCGATGACGGCCTCCAGCTTGCGAGGCATTTCCAGATTGATCGCCATTACAGAACCACCACTCCTTCCGCGACGCCGATGGCCCGCAGGTCGCGGTACCAGCGCTCGACCGGGTGTTCCTTGGTGTACCCGTGGCCGCCGAGCAACTGCACACCGTCGAGACCGATCCGCATCCCCTTGTCGCTGCCCAGCTTTTTTGCCAGCGCCGCCTCGCGGGCGAAGGGCAGGCCCTGATCGGCGCGGGAGGCCCCGCGCCAGGTGATCAAGCGCAGGCCGTCGAGTTCGATGGCGATGTCGGCGCACATGAAGGCCACCGCCTGACGGCGTGCGATCGGTTCGCCGAACGCCTCACGTTCCTTGACGTAGGGAATGACGTAGTCCAGCACGGCATGTGAGGTGCCGACCGCCAGGGCGGCCCAGCCGAGCCGGGACAGCGCGACGGCGTCCGAGTAATCACGCGCACAGTCGGCGTCGTCCTCCCCGAGTCGCGCGGACAGCGGCACGGTGACCTTGTCCAGTCGGACCTGCCCGATCCCGGCGGCCCGCAAGCCCATGCTGCGGTCGGCCCTGACGGTGACACCGGCGGTGTCGGATTCGACGATGAACAGGGTTGGCTTGCCGTTGAATTGCGCTGCGACAATGAACAATTCGGCATCCGCGGCGGCCGGGACCAGGGACTTGACGCCGTCGAGCCGGTAGCCGCCGGGGGTGCGTACCGCGGTGGTCTTGAGCATGGTGGGGTCGAACAGCGGCTGCGGTTCGGCGATGGCCACGCAGGCCTGCGGGACGCGGTCGCCGGCGAATTCCCTCAGGTAGGTGGCCTGCTGGTCGGCGCTGCCCCAGTGGGTGAGCGCCGAGGCGACCCCGCCGGGCGCCACGATCGGCAGCGCCAGGCCCATATCGCCGTAGGCCAGCGCCTCGGCGACCAGGGCGTTGGTGACCGCGGTCCGCTGCTCGGCGATGCCGTCGAATTCCTCGGGGACCTTGATGGCGGTGACGCCGAGTTCGGCGGCCTTGGCGATCAGGTAGGCGGGGTAGGCGGCGGCGGCGTCGTCGGCCTCCCGGGCGGCCGGTCGCAGGATCTCTCCGGCGAACTCCCTGACCGTCTCGACGATCATTCTCTGGTCGTCGTCGGGGGTCAGGTCGAAGTAGTCGGCGGTGCTGCGGGACAGCCGGGTCGCCGGCCCGCCCCGGGTCTGGATCTTCCTGAATTGGCGGGTCGAGGCGCCGGCGGCGGCGAAGCCGTGCTTAACCCCGAACCGCAGGGCCTTGTTCAGTGGGTCGCGCAGACCGTGGCGGTCGAGGAACTCGCTGCCGAGCAGTGGTGTGAGCAGGCCCATCCCGATGTCGAGGGGCGATCGTTTGTGCCGATACCGGCCGACGGCGCTCTGCTGAGCGCGCAGGCCGGCTCTGGAGGGGAGGGTGTTGGTCATCGCGGGCCGCCTCGGGGGAGCGAGTGGAGTGGTGGGAACCTATCTTACTCTCCGGTAAGGTTCAGGCCGCGTGTAAGCAAGCTCACACGCCGGAGAGAGCGGCGAGCACCGCCGGATGCAGCGGCCCGTTGGTGGCCACCGCGCTGCCGCCGTGCGGGCCGGGGACGCCGTCGAGGTTGGTGAAGGTGCCGCCGGCCTCTCGGACCAGCACGTCCAGCGCGGCCAGATCCCACAACTTGACCTCCGGTTCGGCGGCGATGTCCACCGCGCCCTCGGCCACCAGGCAGTAGGAGAAGAAGTCGCCGAACGCCCGGACCCGCCAGACGGCGTCGGTCAGGCCGATGAAGTTCTCCCGCAGCCCGCGGTCGGCCCACCCGGACAGGCTGGAGAACGACAGGCTCGCCGAGCCGAGATCGGGCACGGCGCTGACCGCGAGCCGACGCGGCGCGGCACCGCCGGCCGAGGTGTGCGCACCCAGGCCGCGGCCGGCCCACCAACGGCGGTCGATCGCCGGCGCGCTCACCACGCCGACGGTCGGAACGCCGTCCTCCAGGAGCGCAATGAGACTGGCCCACAACGGAACTCCGCGTACGAAGTTCTTGGTGCCGTCGATCGGGTCGATCACCCACTGGCGGCCGTGCAAGACCGGCTCCCCGCCTTGTTCCTCGCCGAGAATGGCGTCGCGCGGGCGTTGTTCGGCCAGCACGTCGCGAAGGTCGGCCTCGACCGCCTCGTCGGCGTCGGTCACCGGGGTCAGGTCGGGTTTGTGGTCGACCCGAAGATCCAGTGCGCCGAACCGGGCGGCGGTGATGGCGTCGGCGCGCGCGGCCAGGGTCAGCGCCAGGTCGAGATCCTCGGCCACGGTTCTCATGCGCGATCCGCCTTCGGCTCCTCGCTGGTGCTCATGCGCGATCCGCCTTCGGCTCCTCGCTGGTGCTCATGGCTGCAGTCCTACCATGGTGGGGTGATGGAATTCGCGGTGCTTTTGCTGATCCTCGGCGCGCTGGCGCTGGTGCTGGGGCCGAGGTTGATGGGCCGGCGCGGCCCGCGCGGGGAAATGGCGCAGGGCACCCTGCTGGTGACCGGTGTGAGTCCGCCCCCGGACGCGCCGGGCGAGCAGTTCGTCACGATCAGCGGGGTGATCAGCGGGCCGACGGTCAACGAGCACGTGGTCTACCAGCGGATGACCGTCGACGCCGCCAGTTGGCCGACCATGGGCCAGTTGATCCCGGTGGTGTACTCGCCGAAGAATCCGGACAACTGGTTCTTCGCCCCGCCGCAGCCGCTGAACGGCTGAACAGGCCGCCCGAGATCGACGAAATGGCGGGTTGTACTCGCATTTTCGCGCCCGTTTGTCGGTTTGGGCGTGAAGCGGGTCAGCCGTGCGCGATGCGCAGCATGTCGGCCACCCTGACCAGTTTGCGGCGCGGCCGGCCGTGCGGTTCGCCGGCCGAACGCTCGTGGGCGTCGATCAGCTGCCAGTGGTCCTCGGTGACCACCTGCGGCTGCCGCTCGACCACCCAGCGGGCCAGCTCGACGGCATGGTCGGGGCCGACCTCGCGCGGCTGTGCCGATGTCAGGTCGGCGACCAGGGTGTCGACGGTGTCCTGCGAGTCGCTCTTGTTGGTGCCGATCACCCCGGACGGCCCGCGCTTGATCCAGCCGACGACGTAGTCGTTGGCCCGCCCGGCGATGCGGCCCTCGGAATGCGGAATGGTGCCGGAGCGCTCGTCGAACGGCAGGCCCGGAATGGCCACCCCGCGGTAGCCGACGGCCCGGACCACCAGCTGGGTGGGCAGGGTCTCGCGCTGGCCGGTGTCGCGCGCGACCTGACGGCCGTGCTCGTCGGTGAACAGCTCGTTGCGTCCCAGCACGATGGTCTCGACCCGCTCGTTGCCGGTGATCTCGATAGGGGAGGAGTGGAACCGGAAAGTGATGCGGCGCATGCCTTCCCGGTGCTCGCGGGTGGAGTAGCCGCGCAGCACCTTGATGTTGGCGGCGGTCGTCTTGCCGGCCGCCGCGGCGTCCTCGTCGGTGATGTCCTCCAGGTCGGCGGGGTCGACGACGACGTCGACTCCCTCGAGCTCGCCGAGCTCGCGCAGTTCCAGCGTGGTGAACGCACCCTGCAGCGGCCCGCGCCGCCCGACGATGACCACCTCCGAGACCCCGCGCCGATGCAGCGCGTCCAGCGCATGGTCGGCGATGTCGGTGACGGCCAGCACGTCGGGATCGGTGACCAGGATGCGCGCGACGTCGATGGCGACGTTGCCGTTGCCGATCACCACCGCCCGACCGGTGGAGATGTCGGGGGTCATCTCGGCGAAGTGCGGGTGGGCGTTGTACCAGCCGACGAAGTCCACCGCGGCCACGCTGCCCGGCAGATCCTCGCCGGGGATGCCCAGGGCCCGGTCGGACTGGGTGCCCACCGCGTAGACCACCGCGTCGTAGCGCTGGGCCAGGTCGTCGGCCGACACGTCGCGGCCGACCACGACATTGCCGAAGAAGCGGAACCGCGGGTCGGCCCCGGTCTTCTCGAAGGTGCGGCTGATCGACTTGATCTTCGGATGATCGGGAGCCACCCCGGAGCGCACCAATCCCCAAGGGGTCGGGAGCATTTCGAGCATGTCGATGTGGACGTCGGCGCCACCGCCGGCGACCGACGAATCCGCGAAGCGCAGCAGGGAGGCGGCCGCGAAATAGCCCGAGGGGCCGGCGCCGACGATCGCGACGTAGTAAGGACGCATCCTGGGATGGTAATCACCGGGGCGACCCCGCCGGTAACGTGAGACCTCGTGGACACCGATCGGCAGCCGGAGATCGCGGCGCTGGACGCCACCCTGACGACCGTGGAGCGGGTGCTGGACGTCGAGGCGCTCAAGGCCCGGATCGAGAAGCTCGAACACGAGGCGTCCGACCCGTCCCTCTGGGACGACCAGAACCACGCCCAGCGGGTCACCAGCGAGCTGTCGCACGCCCAGAACGAGCTGCGCCGGGTGCAGGGGCTGCGCAGCCGTCTCGAGGACCTGCCGGTGCTCTACGAGTTGGCGGCCGAGGAGGGCGGATCGGCGGGCGCCGAGGCTCTCCTGGACGCGGACGCCGAACTGAAGTCCCTGCAGGCCGACGTCGAGGCGCTCGAGGTCCGCACCCTGCTGTCGGGGGAGTACGACGAGCGGGAGGCGCTGGTGAACATCCGTTCCGGCGCCGGTGGGGTGGATGCCGCCGACTGGGCCGAGATGCTGATGCGGATGTACATCCGGTGGGCTGAGCAAC
>NZ_JBBATF010000027.1:0-23953 GCF_040398885.1 Mycobacterium sp.
CACCGCATCGAGGGCCGCGCGGGCCGCCGCATCGAGGGCCGCGCGGGCCGCCGCATCGAGGGCGTCGGTGTCCTCGCGCAGCGCCGCGGCGGTGCGCGCCAGGGCCTCGGCCACACCGCCGCCGAGTACGTCCTCCAGCAGTGGCAGCACCTCGGTGCGCAGCCGGACCCGGGTGAACCGGGGGTCGGCGTTATGCGGGTCATCCCATGCGGTCAGATCCGATTCGGCGCACACCAGGTGGGTGGCCGTACGCCGTACGTCCAGCAGAGGGCGAAACCACGGCGGGTCACCGGGGCGCATCCCGGCGATGGACCGGGCACCGGAGCCGCGGCCCAGGCCCAGCAACACCGTCTCGGCCTGATCGTCGAGGGTGTGTCCGAGCAGCACGGGCGATCCGTCGCGAGCGGTCCGCAGTGCGCCGTAGCGGGCGGCCCGCGCGGCGGCCTCCGGGCCGCCCTCGGATCCGACCTCGACGCGCAGAACCCGCGCGGCGACGCAACCGAGATCCAGCGCCTGTCGGCGCGCGGTCTCGGCGACGGCCGCCGATTCCGCCTGCAGGCCGTGGTCGACGATCAGCGCGGTGGTGGGCCGCACCGGCGCGGCCGCGGCGGTCAGCGCCAGCGAGTCCGGACCGCCGGAGAGAGCCACACACCAGGCTTCGGCGTCGCCGAGCCAGGTGGCGGCGAATCCGGCCACCTTCGCGCGCAACGCCGCTAGAGCAGGACCCGGTCGATCCACCGCTGGGGATCTTCGATCTCGCGGGGCAGTGGCAGCGTGCCGGGCCCGGACCACACCGTGTTGAAACGCTGCATGCCGACGCCGTTCACCACGTAGTCGACGAAGGCCCGCCCGCGGGTGTACTGGCTCAGCTTGGCGTCCACGCCGAGCAGGGCGCGCAGCACCCGCTGCAGGGGTGGCTGCCTGCGCTCCCGGCGGGCGTCGAAGCGCCGCCGGATCTGGTGCACCGACGGGACGACGGCCGGCCCGACGGCGTCCATCACGTAGTCGGCGTGCCCCTCGAGCAGCGTGCCCAGCACCAGCAACTGGTCGAGCGCATCGCGCTGCTGCTCGGACTGCACCGCGCGCATCAAGCCGAGCACACCGGCGTGGTTCGGGTCGGGGGCGGAACCGCGGCGTTCGCGGACGAACTCCGCCAGCCTGCCGGCCACCTCACCGAAATCGTCGTCGCGTTCGGAGGTCAGCACTGCCAGCGCACGCGACATGTGTTGGGAAAGCCAGGGATTCGCGGTGAACTGCACCCGGTGGGTGACCTCGTGCAGACACACCCACAGTCGGAAGTCCTTCGGCGAGATCTTCAACTGGCGTTCGACCGAGATCACATTCGGATAGACCAGGAGCAGCGCGCCCCGGCCGGACTCGCCCGCCGTGTCTTCCCGGGTGGCGAAGGGGTCGTACTGCCCGAGGATGCCCGAGGAGATGAAGGCCAGCACCGCGCCGGTCTGGGCGCCGGCGATGCGGCCGGTGACGGGATTGCCCGGCCTGTCTGCGCCTCCGGTCATCACCCGCATGGAGTCGGCGGCCGCGCGGATCCACTCCGGGCGGTCGACGATGCGCGGCCGGGGAGCGGGTTCCCCGGTGTCGAGTTGGGTGATCTCCCGGACCGGCGCCTCGGCGGCCAGGGCCGCCTCGGCCAGATCGTCGATGGCCTGCCGGCGGGTGTAGTCGGTGGCCGGCGGGGCCGACCGGGCCAGCCGCGCCCCCACCGCCGCGGCGAACCGCCAGTCGACGGCCCGACCGACGGTCAGTTCGGGAGACGAAGCCACCGGCTCATGACCTGCCGGGGGAGGTCATGAACCGCAGCCGCAGGTACGCAGGATCGAGGCCAGGGCATCCAACCGGGTGCGGCCTTCCATACCGGCGTTGTTGGAGATGAAGGCGAAGGTGAGCACTCGGCCGTCGACATCGGTGACGATGCCGGCCAGCGAGTTGGTCTTGGTGAGCGATCCGGTCTTGGCGCGCAGCCAGCCGGCCGAGGTCTTCGGGCCCGAACCGAGGAACCGGTCCGAGAGGGTCCCGCTGCCGCCGGCCACCGGCAGCATGTCCACCAGCGGCCGCAACACCGGCTGGTCCGGACCGGCTGAGGCCTGGACCACAGCGTCGAGGGTGGCGGAGGTGAGCAGGTTGGCGACCGAAAGTCCGCTGGAGTCAACCAGTGAGGCGCCGGTCAGGTCGATCTTGGCCGCGGCCAGCTTGGCGATCACGGCGTCGACCGAACCGGCGAAACTCGACGGGTGTCCGGTGGCGCGGGCCACCTCTCGCCCAATGGTCTCGGCCATCACGTTGTCCGATGCCGTCATCATCTGGCGCAGCCGTTCCATCAGCGGCGCGGATTGAACCGATGCCAACTGCCGGCCGGTGGCCGGGCCCGGGGCGATGGTCACCCTGGCCGGGTCCGCACCGATGGCGAACGCCAGCGCCCGGCCCGCGTCCAGCGCCGGTGTCGGGGACCGCCGCGACTGGAGGGTGGTCGGCTGGGTCCGTCCGGCGTCGAGCATCACCGACTGGATGGGGGCGATGTCCCCGCCGGCGATATCGGCCGGATCCCAGCCCGGCGCCATGTCGGGTCCGCTGAACAGCGACGTGTCGACCTGCACCGCCGTCGCTTTCATCCCGCTCTTGCGGACCTGGTCCGCGAGATCGGCGATCCGGGCCGCGCCGCGGTACCAGGTTTCCTCGTTGGGCGGCGCCGCGGACAGGGTGGGGTCACCGGCTCCGACGAGGACCACGACACCCGGCAACCGGGTCTGATCGGCGGCCTGCACCGTCGTGGTGACCCGGGCGTTGCGGTCCAGGGTCAGCAGCGCCGCGGCGGCGGTCAGGATCTTGTTGGTGGAGGCCGGCTGCATCGGGACGCCCGCCCGGAGCTCCCAGATCTGATTGCCGGTCAGGGCGTCGGTGATGCGGCCGCTGAGGTTGCCCAGATTCGGGTTGGCAACGGCAGCGGCCAGTGCCGACGTCATACCCGCGGTGGTCGGCACTGCCGCCGAGTCGGGCAACGGCACCAGCGCGGGCTTGGACGCGGCCGGCGGGCGGGGGGCGGGCACCGAGGCGTTGCTGCGACCTCCCGAGCTGAGGAGAGCGGCCGCCGCCACGATCACCGCGACCACCGCGATGACGGCGGCGGCGAGCAGCGCGTGGCCACCACGCCGGTGTGTGCGAAGCATGACTCTCCTAGGTAGTGCGTCTCATTGTGCCCAACGAGGCCGTGCCGACGCGAATCCCTGGTTTACGGTGTTTCCCGTCGCCCGGCACCCATGGACGGCGACGGAACCCGGGAGGAGCGGCGAGGTGAAGTTCGACGTCACGATCGAAATCCCCAAAGGCCAGCGCAACAAGTACGAAATCGACCACGAGACCGGTCGGCTGCGGCTGGACCGCTACCTGTACACGCCGATGGGCTATCCCGCCGACTACGGCTACATCGAGGACACCCTCGGCGAGGACGGCGACCCCCTCGACGCTCTGGTGTTGCTGCCGGAGTCGGTGCATCCCGGCGTGATCGTCGAGGCCCGGCCGGTCGCCATGTTCCGGATGGTCGACGAGGCCGGCGGCGACGACAAGGTGCTCTGCGTCCCCGCCGGCGACCCGCGCTGGGACCACATCCAGGATCTGGCCGACGTGCCGCCTTTCGAACTCGAGGCGATCAAGCACTTCTTCGTGCACTACAAGGATCTCGAGCCGGGCAAGCACGTCGACGCCGCCGACTTCGTCGGACGCGCCGAGGCCGAGGCGGAGGTGCAACGCTCCCGTCAGCGGTTCGCCGGTGCTGGTCACTGAGTCCGGCCCCGGGGGAGAGTTTTCCTGGCCGTAACCCGGGGTTACCCGGCTGTGCCTTGGTTTCTCCATGATCAGGGTGTGTTACTGCACCAGGGCCTGGGACTGGACGCCTTCAACCATCTGCCCGCCCGCCGGGCGTTGCACGCTCTGTTCGAGTGCTGTAACAGCGTGACCATGGCGGGGGATCTGGCCAGGGGCCGGCCCTACCCCGACCGCGACGACCTGTACCGAAGGGCCGACGCCCTGCTGTTCGCATTGTCCGAGGAGTCGATCGACGACATCCTGCAGTCCTGCCGGGAGATCGGCGCCCGGCCCGGCAGCGCGCGCTCGCACGCCGAACACTGCGCGTTGTGGGACTCCCGCCCGGGGGTGATGCAACTGCTGGACAGTTCGGCGCGCGGATATGCGGAGAGTTTCGGATTCGCCTTCGTGATGTACGTGGAGCCGGACTGCCCGGTGTCCGCGGTGATCGCCGCGATCGTCGACCGGATGCACAACGACTCCGAAACCGAGCGGAAGGTGTTGCGCAACGAGATCGCCAGGGTCAACCGCAGCCGCCTCGAGCGGATGCTCGGCCCGGCGGGCGGCTTCGACAACTGGGCCTAAGCGGGTTCGGGGCTCGACGCCCGGGCTCAGCGCGCTCAGCGCTCGACAATCGGGCCCCGTCGGATCAGCGCCGGTCGCCGACCCGGGTCCTGATCAGGCTGGCCACCATGGTCAGTAGCAGCGTCAGAATGATCACCGCCAGACTCAGCAGGGTTGGGATTTCGGGGACAGGCAGTCCCTCCCCGCCGTTGATGAACGGCACTTTGTTCTCGTGCAGGGCGTGCAGCAACAGTTTGACGCCGATGAAGAACAGGATGAACGCCAGGCCCTGGGACAGATAGACCAGCCGGTTGAGCAGATCGCCCAGCAGAAAGTACAGCTGCCGAAGTCCCATGAGGGCGAACACATTGGCGGCGAAAACCAGATAGGGCTCGCTGGTGAGGCCGTAGATCGCCGGGATCGAATCCACCGCGAAGAGCAGGTCGGTGGTGCCCAGCGCGACGATCACCAGGAACATCGGCGTCATCATCCGCCTGTTCCCGCGTTTGACGTAGAGCTTCAGGCCGTGCCAGGTGGGAGTGGTGTTCAAATACGTCTTCGCCAGTCGAACCACGGCGTTGTCGCCGTCGTCGCTGTGGTCGGTGTCCCGGACGAGCTTGATGGCGGTGAACACCAGAAAGGCGCCGAATACGTAGAAGATCCACGAGAACCGTTGGATGGCAACGGCTCCCAGCGCGATGAAGATCCCGCGGAAGACCAGTGCGAGGACGATTCCGACCAGCAGGGCCTGCTGCTGATGGACCCTGGGCACCTTGAAGCTGGCCATGATGATGATGAAGATGAACAGGTTGTCCACCGAGAGGCTGTATTCGGTGAGCCACCCGGCGTAGAACTCCAGACCGAACCGGCTGCCGTGGAAATGCCACACCCACAGGCCGAAGGCCAAGGCCATGCCGACGTAGAAGCTCAGTGCGACCACGCATTCCCGCCGGCTGGGTTCGTGCGCCCGGCGGGCGAAAACGAGGACGTCGATCAGCAGGACCGCCAGGGTCACCGCGAGGGTGATTCCCCATTCCAGACCGGAGACATTCAAGGGGCAGACCTTTCGGGAGTCGTCGGCCCAGGCTTACCGAAGCCCGGGCCCGAGGTCTCTTCCGCCGGCGCCCGAAATGGGCTCGACCGGCCCGCGGTCCCGGACGACCGCCAGGCGGCCGACGTGGTGACGACACCGCGGCGAAGGAATACTCCCCTCTGCACCGCCAGTCTGTCAGGTGGCGGCGACCTGCGAAAGTCGGGCCGGCACCGACCCCCGCGAGCCGGGCCGCCAGACCCTAGGATTCTCAGTCGTGGCGCCACCCCGGATTCCCTCCCAATACCTGCTTTCCGGGCAGGCGCCGCCACCACGGACGCTCGTCGACATCCTCTACGACACGGCGGCGCGGTTTCCCGAGGCGACGGCGATCGACGACGGCGACGTCCAGCTGAGCTACGCCGAGGTCATCGCCGACATCCGCGCCGGCGCGCGCTGGCTGTCCGCCCGCGGTGTCGGCCGAGGGGACCGGGTCGGGATCCGGATGCCGTCGGGCAACTCTTCGCTTTACCTGGCGATCCTGTCCGTACTCGCCGCGGGCGCCGCCTACGTGCCGGTGGACGCCGACGACCCGGACGAGCGTGCGGCGCTGGTGTTCTCCGAGGCGGAGGTGGCCGGCGTGCTCACCGAGACGGGGCTGACCCCGGGGCCGGGATCCTCACGCGGCTGGGGTGCCGCCCCGCCCGAGGTGAGCGACGACGCCTGGATCATCTTCACCTCCGGGTCCACCGGAAGGCCCAAAGGTGTGGCGGTGACCCACCGCAACGCGGCGGCGTTCGTCGACGCCGAGGAGCGGATGTTCCTGCGGGACAACGGGATCGGTCCAGACGATCGGGTACTCGCCGGGTTGTCGGTGGGCTTCGACGCGTCCTGCGAGGAGATGTGGCTGGCCTGGCGCAACGGCGCCTGTCTGGTCCCGGCACCCCGCGCGCTGGTGCGCAGCGGAATGGATCTCGGGCCGTGGCTGGTCTCCCGCGACATCACCGTGGTGTCGACGGTTCCCACACTGGCGGCGTTGTGGCCGGCCGAGGCCCTGGAAGCGGTGCGGCTGCTGATCTTCGGCGGCGAGGCCTGCCCGCCGGAATTGGGCGAACGGCTGGCGGTGGAGGGCCGCGAGGTGTGGAACACCTACGGCCCCACCGAGGCGACGGTGGTCGCCTGCGGCGCGCAACTGGTCAGCGGGGCACCGGTGAGCATCGGTCTTCCGCTACCCGGCTGGGATCTGGCCGTGGTCGACGGTGACGGCGCACCGGTCGGGCTGGGCGAGGTCGGCGAGTTGGTGATCGGCGGGGTCGGCCTGGCCCGCTACCTCGACCCGGAGAAGGACGCCGAGAAGTACGCGCCGATGCCCTCGTTGGGGTGGGCCCGCGCCTACCGCAGCGGCGACCTGGTGCGGCTGGAGTCCGAGGGGCTGTACTTTCAGGGCCGCGCCGACGATCAGGTGAAACTGGGCGGCCGGCGCATCGAACTCGGGGAGATCGACTCGGCGCTGGTGAACCTGCCCGGTGTCAGCGGAGGTGCGGCCGCCGTACGCAAAACCGCCAGTGGGACACCGGTTTTGGTGGGCTACATCACTTCGGTCGACCCGTCGTTCGACCTGGCGGCCGCCCGCACCCAACTCGCCGAAACGATGCCGGCCGCACTGGTTCCGCGGCTGGTGCTCCTCGACGAACTGCCCGCCCGGACCTCGGGCAAGGTGGACCGTGCCGCTCTGCCGTGGCCGCCCCCGGGCGATGTCCCCGATGTCGGGTCCCAACTGGGCGGCACCATGGGCTGGCTCGCCGCCCGGTGGCAGGAAGTCCTGGGCGCCGTCGTCGACGGCCCGGAGGCGGATTTCTTCGCCCTCGGCGGCGGTTCGCTGTCGGCCGCCCAGTTGGTGGTGTCGCTGCGCGGGCGGTACCCGGAGATGACGGTGGCCCACCTCTACGACCATCCCCGACTGGGGTCGCTGGCCGGGTTCCTGGCAGACCTCGAATCCGACCGTCCCACGCCGGTCGCCGTCGTCCCGAGGACGGTGTCGCCGACGCCACTGGCCGCCCGGGCGGCCCAGGCGGCGCTGTCGCTGCCACTGGCCACCCTCACCGGCCTGCAGTGGCTGACCTGGCTGGCGCTGGCCAACAACGTCGCGGCGCGACTGCATCCGCTGCCCTGGCTGGTGCCGCTGCCCTGGTGGGCGGTGGCCGTGGCCGTCGTCGTCTTCATCACGCCACCGGGCCGGATGGGCATAGCGGCCGTGAGCGCACGCCTGCTCCTCACCGGGTTGAAGCCGGGGAGCCATCCGCGCGGCGGTCGGGTGCATCTGCGGTTATGGCTGGCCGAGAGGCTCGCCGAAGCCAGCGGCGCCGAGAACCTCGCCTGTGCGCCGTGGATGGTGTATTACGCACGTGCCCTTGGCAATTCGATCGGCAAGGGAGTCGACCTGCATTCGGCTCCCCCGCTGACCGGCATGCTCACGCTGGGACACCGGAGCTCGGTCGAGCCGGAGGTGGACCTCTCCGGCACCTGGCTGGACGGCGACGTTCTCCACGTCGGGCCGATCACCGTCGGCAACGACGCGACCATCGGGGCGCGCACCACGCTGCTGCCCGGCGCGGAGATCGGCAAGGACGCCGACGTCGCCGCCGGCTCGGCGGTGGTCGGCAAGGTCAAGGGCGGCCAGTACTGGAAGGGGTCGCCCGCGGTGAAGTCCGGCAAGGCCCGCCACCCCTGGCCGGACCTGCGGCCGCCGCGGGCCGGGCACTGGGTGCCGATCTACGGCCTCTCCTCGCTGCTTCTGGGCGCCCTGCCGCTGGTGGCGCTGGCCGCCGGCCTCGCCGTCCCGGCCTGGACTGCCCGGCACTCAGACACGCTCGGGGACGCCGTGCGGGCCGGCGCCGGGTGGATTCCGTTGGGCGCGCTCGTCTCGGCGGCGGTCTATGCGGCGCTGACGGTGATCGGTGTGCGCCTGCTTGCCCTCGGACTGCGGGAGGGCTACCACCCGGTGCGCAGCCGCACCGGGTGGCAACTGTGGGCCACCGAACGCCTGATGGACGCCGCCCGCAACCATCTGTTCCCGCTCTATGCCGGGCTGCTCACCCCGGTGTGGATGCGAATCCTCGGCGCCAGGGTCGGCCGCGGCACCGAGATCTCGACCGCCCTGCTGACCCCCAAGTTCACCGTCGTGGAGGACGGCGCCTTCCTGGCCGACGACACCATGGTGGCGTCCTACGAACTGGGCGGGGGCTGGATTCATGTCGCCCAGGCCTGTGTCGGCAAGCGTGCCTTCCTGGGCAACTCGGGGATCACCCAGCCGGGCCGGCGGGTTCCCGACGACGGCCTGGTGGCGGTGTTGTCGGCCACCCCGCCCAAGGCCAAGACCGGATCGTCGTGGTTGGGCAGCCCGCCGATCCGGCTCCGCCGCAACGCCGACACCGCCGAGGCCGCCTTGACCTACGCCCCTGCCACGCGGCTGAAGATCATGCGCGGGGCCGTCGAGACCTGCCGGCTGGTGCCCATGGTGGTGTCCTTCGCGATCGCGGCGGCGGTTCTGGCCGCGCTGCAGTGTCTGGTCCTGCGGTTCGGCTACGGCTGGGCCGCAGCGACCTGCGGTGCGGTCCTGCTGATCGCCGGCGCCGTGGCCGGGATCGCTTCCGTCGTCGCGAAATGGCTTGTCGTCGGGCGGATCCGGGCCGGCGAACGGCCGCTGTGGTCACCGTTCGTCTGGCGCAATGAGGTGGCGGACGCCTTCGTCGAGACGGTGGCCGCGCCGTGGTTCGCCCGCGCCGCCAACGGCACACCGATCCTGAACCTGTGGCTGCGCGCGCTCGGGGCGAAGATCGGCCGCGGGGTGTGGTGCGAAACCTACTGGCTGCCGGAGGCGGACCTGGTCACACTGGGCGACGGCAGCACGGTGAACCGTGGCTGCGTGGTCCAGACGCACCTGTTCCACGACCGGATCATGCGGATTGACAGCGTTGTTCTGGAGGCCGGCGCGACCCTGGGCCCGCACTGTGTCGCACTGCCCGCGGCCCGGATCGGCGCCGGAGCGACGGTCGGTCCGGCATCGCTGGTGATGCGCGGCGACGAGGTCCCGGCCTCGACGCGCTGGCAGGGCAATCCCATTGCGCCGTGGCCGGTTTCCAGCAGGCGGCGCAAGGCCCGGCGGCAGCGGGCCGAGCAGGGGGCAGCGGCGTGAAACCGGCACCCAGGAAGGGCGGCGCCCCGCCCGTCATCGACCCCTACCTCCCGAACAACGGGAATTTCGGCTACCGGGTGTCGCGCTACGAACTGGACCTGGCGTACAAGGTCGCGAGCAACCGGCTGACCGGTACCGCGACCATCACCGCCGTCACACTGGCGTCGCTGCGGAGCTTCACCCTCGACCTGGCCGACACGATGGCGGTGACCAAGGTGACCGTGAACGGTTGTCGCCCAGAATATTTCGGTACCTCGACGGGCAAGCTGCGGATCCGACTGGGCGCTGCCCTGCCGGCCGGTTCAGCGATGACGGTCGTGGTCCGCTACGGCGGGACACCACGGCCGATCCGGACGCTGTGGGGCGAGGTGGGCTTCGAGGAGTTGTCGAACGGGGCCCTGGTGGCCGGCCAGCCCAACGGTTCCCCGACCTGGTTTCCCTGCGACGACCACCCCAGTTCCAAGGCGAGCTATCGGATCCAGATCAGCACCGACAGTCCGTACTACGCCCTGGCCCCCGGTGAACTGGTCGCCCACCGGGTCCGCGCCGGCCAGGCGGTGTGGACCTACGAGCAACCGGAACCGACTTCGACGTACCTGGCCACGGTGCAGATCGGCATGTACGAACTCCGTCGGCTGCCCAAGGCGCCGGTGCCGATGCAGGCTGTCATCCCGGCGCGCCTGAGGGACCGTTTCGATCACGACTTCGGCCGCCAGCAGGCGATGATGAAGCTGTTCGTCAAGCTGTTCGGCCCCTACCCGTTCTCCGCCGGGTACACCGTGGTGGTCACCGACGATCCGCTGGAGATACCCCTCGAGGCCCAGGGCGCTTCGGTGTTCGGCTCGAACCACTGCGACGGTGCCCGCGGATCGGAGCGGTTGATCGCTCACGAACTGGCCCATCAGTGGTTCGGCAACAGTGTGACCGCGCGCCGGTGGCGTGACATCTGGCTGCACGAAGGGTTCGCCTGCTACGCCGAATGGCTGTGGTCGGAACATTCCGGCGGGCGGACCGCTGCGGACCTCGCACGGCAGCACCATCAGCGACTGCTGGTCGCCGCACAGAACCTGCTGCTGTCCGATCCGGGGCCGCGCGACATGTTCGACGACCGGGTGTACAAACGTGGCGCCCTGACGCTGCACGCGCTGCGCGGCACCGTCGGCGACGCCAAATTCTTTGCCCTGCTTCAGGACTGGACCACCCGTTACCGGCACGGCACGGTGGTGACCGATGACTTCACCGGCCTGGCCGCCAACTACGCCGACGTCTCGCTGCGTCCGTTGTGGCAGGCCTGGCTCTATTCGACCGCGGTCCCGCCGCTGTGACCGAGGCCGGCGCACCTCCCGAGTTCGCCACCGCCGGCCCGGTGGCGCGCGGCAGCGTCGCCCGCGTCGGCATCGCCACCGCCGTGGCCGCCGTCTGCGGCTACGGGGTGATGTACCTGGCGGCCCGGCGCCTGGAGCCCGCCGGGTTCTCCGTCTTCGGGGTGTTCTGGGGTGCGTTCGGCCTGACGGCCGGCGCGGCCAACGGACTGCTGCAGGAAGCCACCCGGGAGGTCCGCTCCGCGGCGGGCCGCCCGGCGGCCCCCGGCCCGCACACCGGACCGATGGGGGTCGCCGCCGCGGTGGCCGTCGCCGCGGCGGCCGTCATCGCGGGCACTTCGCCGTTGTGGGCGCCGCACGTGTTCGCCGAGGCGCGGTCGCTGTCGGTGGCGCTGCTCTCGGCCGGGATCGCCGGATTCTGCCTGCACGCGACCTTGCTGGGAATGCTGGCGGGCGCCGGGCACTGGTCGCTGTACGGCGCGCTGATGGTCACCGACGCCCTGACCCGGTTGGTGCTGGCCATCGCGGCCTTCACGCTCGGGTGGGGACTGTCTGGTTTCCTGTGGGCGACGGTCGGCGGCTCGCTGGCCTGGCTGCTGGTGCTGCTGGCGTCCCCGGCGGCGCGGTCGGCGGCCCGACTGCGCACCTCCGGGTCGGTTCCGGCCTTCCTTCGCGGAGCGGCGCATTCCGTTGCCGCCGCGGGCGCCAGTGCCGTTCTGGTGATGGGCTTCCCGGTTCTGCTCAAGGCGACCTCCGGGGAACTCGGCGCCGCCGGTGGCGTCATCATCCTGGCCGTCACGTTGACCAGGGCGCCGCTTCTGGTTCCCATGACGGCGTTGCAGGGCAACCTGATCGCCTACTTCGTCGACCACCGTCGCGCTCGGGTGCGCGCCCTGCTGGCGCCGGCCGCGGTGGTCGTGACGGTCGGCGCTGTCGGTGTGGCGGCCGCATATCTGTTGGGGCCGTGGATCCTTCGGATCGGATTCGGCGCGGAGTATGTGACCGGCGGACGGCTCCTGGCCTGGCTCACCGCCGGCGCGGTCTCCATCGCACTGTTGACACTGACCGGCGCCGCCGCGGTGGCGGCGGCACTTCACCGGGCCTACTCGATCGGCTGGGTGGGCGCGACCCTTGTCGCCGCCGGACTGCTCAGCCTGCCGCTGGGCCTCGAGACCAGGACCGTGCTGGCGCTGCTGTGCGGACCACTGGTGGGCATCGCCGTGCACCTGGCGGCCCTGGCCCGCGCCGACTGAACCGGACGGCGACCGTTGAGCAGCCGTCCGCGGTTCGACTGCCCGCACGACTCGGGGCGGTCCACCCGTACAGTCGTGGCGATGTCATCCAGGCCGGGCTTCCGGATGCCGCCGGTCGCCGTGGCGTCGGCCGCGCTGATCGGTCTGCACCTCGTCGTGCGAGCGGTGGTGGCTTTCGGCGGCTACTTCTACTGGGACGACCTGGTCCTGGTCGGCCGCGCGGGCACCCGGCCACTGCTGTCGGCGGCGTACCTGTTCACCGACCACGACGGACACGTCATGCCCGCGGCTTTCCTGCTCGGCGGCGTGATCACCCGACTGGCACCGCTGGTCTGGACCTGGCCGGCGGCCAGTCTGGTGGTGCTGCAACTGATCGCCGCCCTGGCCCTGCTGCGGGCGCTGTGGGTGATCCTGGGCTGGCGGCCGGCCTTGCTGGCGCCACTGGGTTTCGCGCTGTTCACCCCGTTGGCCCTGCCGGCCTTCGCCTGGTGGGCGGCCGCGCTGAACTACCTTCCGATGGTCGCCGCGATGGCCTGGGTATGTGCCGATGCAATCCTGTTGCGCCGCACAGGTTCTCGCCGTTACGCGATCACCGGGGCGCTGGCTTTCCTCGCCGGTCTGATGTTCTTCGAGAAGGCTGCGGTGATCCCGTTCGCGGCGTTCCTCCTCGTCGCACTGCTCGGCCACGTCGAGGGTGACCAGCATCCGGTACGGGCGGCGTGGCGGGGCGGCCGACCGCTGTGGCTGGCCGCGGGTGGGATCACCGCAGCCTGGGTGGCGCTCTATCTGTTGGTGGTCGACCAGCACCGGTGGAATTGGGACCCGGCGATGACGTGGGAACTGCTGGCGCGCTCGGTGACTCACGGGATCGTGCCCGGCCTGGTGGGCGGACCGTGGCACTGGGGACGCTGGGCTCCGGCGTCGCCGTGGGCGGTGCCGCCGGCTTCGGTCATGGTGCTCGGGTGGGCTGCGCTGGCCGTGGCGGTCGGGGTGTCGATGCGGCGCAAACGGCGCCTCGGCGCGGTGTGGCTGGCCGCCGTCGGCTACGCGGCGGCCTGTCAGGTCCCGATCTATCTGATGCGGTCGTCGGCGTTCACCGCCCTGGAACTGGCCCAGACCCTGCGCTACCTGCCCGACCTGGTGGTGATGCTGGCACTGCTGGCGGCCGTGGGGTTGCGCGCCCCGGACCGCCCCGGCCCGCCCCGGCCGGATGTGCAGGACCGGCGCCGCGCGGTCGTGGCGGGCCTGGGGCTGGCGTTTCTGGCCAGTTCCCTGGTGTCCACCAAGACGTTCCTGGCCAGTTGGCAGGACAACCCCACCAAGTCCTATGTGCGCAACGCCCTGGCCGGTCTGGCCGCGGCGCACGCGGCATCGCCCTCCCCGCTGCTGGATCAGGAGGTCGACCCGCTGATCCTGCAGCGGGTTGTCGGCCCGGAGAACCTCGCCAGCCATATGTTCGCGCTGATCGCCGACCGCCCGGAGTTCCGCGGATCCACCGACCGGCTCCGCATGCTGGACAGCGCCGGGCGACTGATCGACGCCCAGGTGACCTGGGTTCGCACCATCACGGCGGGCCCCCAGCCGCAGTGCGGGTACTTCGTCCAACCCGACATCCCGGTGCGCATGCCCCTGGACGGACCCCTGCTGCCGGCCGACTGGACCGCCGAGATCACCTACCTGGCGAACACCGAAGGCAGCCTGACCCTCGCCCTGCCGGCCGGACCGGAGACCAAGGTGACGGTCAGGCCCGGCCTCAACCGGGTGTATGCCCGACTATCCGGCGCCGGCGACGCCATCACCGTCCGGGCCGCCACCTCGGCCTTGACCGCGTGCGTGGCCTCCGGCCCGGTCGGCTACCTCGCGCCGCGGTGAGCCGCTACTCGTCGTCGAACTGGCGGGTCTGGGCGATGATCCCGGCGACCTGAGTACGGATCTCACGGGCTGCCATCGTGGTGGCGACGGCGGCCATCTGGAGGGCCGTGTCCGGATCGTCGCTGAGCAGATAGCTCGCGGCGGTCTCGACGACGTCGGCGAACCGATCGCGCAGCAGCGCCTCGACACCCGAGAGCGCGAACCCGGCGTGGGCCAGCGGTACGCACCTGCGCAGCAGGTGAAACACGTCGGCGTCGATCCGCCGGTACATCTGCTGGGCGTAGACCCGCTTGGACAACTCGATGCCGCCTGGTTGGCGCAGCATCACCTCCTGGCCGGCGAGCCTGGCGACCACCGGCTCCGCCGAGCACATGGACAACTGCACGAAGCGGCTCGCCAACTCCGCGGTGACCACGGCGGCCAGCGGGTCCTCCAGATCGGAGAGATCGACGTCGTCGGAGCCCGGCGGGGCAGTAGTGTCGGAGCCCGGCGGGGCAGGAGTACGGGGCGGGTTGGTCTCGAACATGGGCCGATCATCTCAGCGGGGTCTGACAATTTGACCGCCCGGAACCACGGCCTATTTCCAGTGGCGCTCATCTCGCCGCGGGGTGACGTTATTCTGTGGGCTGTCGCGCCCGAAGGGGGCCGACGCGAAAAGGATTCCGGGTGCTCTCACGCTTACGTGCCGTACTGGTCGCGGTAGTGCTGGTGGCCATGATCGGCGGGCTGCCCGGATGGGTCCCGCGCGCGCAGGCCGAGCCGCGCACCGTCACCGTCGCCACCTACGACGTCGAGCCGTTCGTCATCACCGAGGGCAACGTCAAGTACGGATTCACCATCGACCTGCTCGAGGAGATCGCCAAACGCACCGGGTGGACCTACAACTACCTCGAAGGCAGCACCGTGCAGGGGCTGCTGCAGGCGGTAGCCGACGGTAAGGCCGACCTGGCGGCCTCAAACATCTCGATCACCGCCGATCGGGAGAAGCGGTTCAACTTCACCCAGCCGATCATCGCCGCCGGCCTGCAGATCATCGTCCCGGCGTCGGCCACCCAGCGGGTCGAACCCGGCCTGGTCGACTTCGTCAAATTGCTGTTCTCCCAGACGATGCTGGTGTGGCTCCTGGCGGCACTGGCGTTGACCGTCCTTCCCGCGCACATCATCTGGCTGCTGGAGCGCGGCGATCCCGGGTCGATGGTGGCGAAGCCCTATTTCCCCGGCATCTTCCAGGCGTTCGGGTGGGGTCTGGGCATGCTGTCCGCCGCTCCCTTCGACTCGCCACAGCGATGGCCGATCCGGGTGGTGACGATCCTGTGGACCTTCGTCAGCATCATCTTCGTCGCCTACTACACCGCCATCCTGACCAGCAACCTGACCGTGGCCACGATCCAGTCCAAGATCGGGTCACCGGCCGACCTGATCGGCAAACGGGTCTGCACGGTGGCCAACACCACCTCCGCGCCGGCCCTGGAGAAGCTGGGCGTGGGTTTCACCGGTCTGGCGCAGATCTCCGACTGCTACGCCGGACTCAAGGACGGCGCCTTCGACGCGGTGGTCTACGACGCCCCGGTGCTCGACTACTACGTCAACCACGACGGCGCCGGCATCGCCGCCATGGCCGGTCCGATCTTCAAAGACGAGGACTACGGGATCGTGTTCCCGATCGGCAGCAAGCTCAAGGAAGATGCCGACCGGGCGATCCTGTCGATGCAGGAGGACGGCCAGTACGACCTGCTCAAGCAGAAGTGGTTCGGTAGCTCCCGATGATTCCGTCCCGCCTGCGTTGCCTGATCACGGTGGTGTTTCTCATCGCGGTGATCGGGGGGCTGCCCGCTCTGGCCCCGCGCGCGGACGCGGCACAGCGGACGGTGACCGTGGCGACCCGGGAACTGACGCCGTTCGTGATGACCCAGGGCGGCACAAAGACGGGCTTCACCATCGATCTGCTCGACGAGGTCGCCAAACACACCGGGTGGACCTACACCTACGAAACCCAGAACAATGTGCAGGAACTGCTGAAGGCGGTAGCCGAGGGCCGCGCGGAAGTCGGCGCCAGCGCGGTGTCGATCACCGCCGACCGCACCAAGAAGTTCGACTTCTCCCAGCCGATCCTCAACGCCGGCCTGCAGATCATCGCCCCGATCGGAAACACCGAGAAGGCGAGCCCGGGACTCCGCGACTTCCTCAAACTGCTGTTCTCCAAAACCATGGTGGTCTGGTTGTCGGCGGCGCTGGTCCTGACCCTCCTGCCCGCCCACATCATCTGGCTGTTGGAGCGCGGCGATCCCGGGTCGATGGTCGCGACGTCCTACTTCCCCGGCATCTTCCAGGCATTCGGGTGGGGGCTGGGCATGCTGGCCGCCGCTCCCTTCGACGCGCCACAGCGATGGCCGATCCGGGTGGTGACCATCCTGTGGACCTTCGTCAGCGTGATCTTCGCCGCCTACTACACGGCCATCCTCACCACCAACCTCACCGTGGAGAGGATCAGTTCCCAGATCGCTTCGCCCTCGGATCTGGTCGGTAAGTCGGTGTGCACGGTGGCCAACACCACCTCCGCCCCGGCGCTTTCCAAGCTTGGTGTCCAGTTCACCCCCGCGTCGAACATCGACGAGTGCTTCTCCGGTTTGGAGAAGGGCGCCTTCGAGGCGGTGGTGTACGACGCCCCGGTGCTGCAGTACTACGTCGCCCACCGCGGCGCCGGGATCGCCGACCTGGCCGGCCCGGTCTTCAAGGACGAGGACTACGGGGTCGTGTTCCCCATCGGCAGCGCGTTGCGACGGGAGTTCGACGACGCCCTGCTGGCGGTGCAGGAGGACGGCGAGTTCGACCGGCTCAAGCAGAAGTGGTTCGGCGCCGGCGGGTGAATCGTCACCGGCCGAACGGATGGAGCCGCCTAGGGGAATCGAACCCCTGACCTATTCATTACGAGTGAATCGCTCTGCCGACTGAGCTAAGGCGGCTTGGCTCCACGATGAGCGCTTGCGCGAAGAGCACACCGCCACGATGAGCGCTTGCGCGAAGAGCATCTCGTTGAGCCGAGCGCTGAGTCTACCCCCCGGCCTAATCCCCCGGACTGATCCCCGATCGCAGCGCCCGCCCCAGGGTGGCCACCATGGCGTCGACGGCGAACTTGGGTTTGACGTTTGCCGCCAGGGCCTCGCGGCAGGCCAGCACCGCCTCGATACAGCGCAGCAGGCCCTCGGAGGAGGCGTGGTCGGCCAGCGCGGCAACCCCCTGGGACATGTCGGGGTGGCTCGGGGTGACGGTGGCCGCACCGCCCGACACCATCAGCGCGTCGCGGAAATAGGTCGCGAGGTCGATCAGGGAACGGTCCAGCGCGTCCCGCGAAGCCCGGGTGCGACGTGACTTCTGCCGCTTCTCAAGCTCTTTGAGCGCCCCGGTCGCGCCGCGCAGCGCACCGGCGGCGCCCTTTCCGGTGCCACCGGCCCCCCACGCGATCATCAGATCCGCGGCCTCGGTCTCGTCGCGTCCGGCGGTCAGCGCGCCGGCCTCCGCCTCGGCCGCTTTGACCAACTCCTCGACCGCGGCGTAGGCCCGGGCCGGTGTCGCGGCGTCGCGCGCCAATCCCAGTGCGCGGGCGCGACGTTCCCGCGCCTCGGGATCGGTGGCCAGCCGGCGGGCCCTGCCGACGTGACCCCCGCTGACCGAGGCCGCCCATCCGGCTTCGTGCTCGCTCAAGCCGTCCTGGCGCATCAGCACCCCGGCGATGGCTTCGGCGGACGGCGTCACCAGCGCCACATGCCGGCACCGGGACCGCAACGTGACGGCGATGTCTTCCGGGTCCACCGACGGCGCACACAAAATGAAGACCGTCGAGGGCGGCGGTTCCTCCACCACCTTCAGCAGGGCGTTGGCCGCGCCCTCGGTGAGCCGGTCGGCGTCCTCGATGACGACGATCTGCCGGCGCCCGGTGGTCGGGCGGCGGGAGGCGGTGGCGACGATGGCGCGCATCTCGGCGACCGCGATGGACAACCCCTCCGGGACGACGCGCCGGACGTCGCCGTGGGTGCCGGCCATTGTGGTCGTACACGCCCGGCACTGCCCGCATCCGGGGCCGCCCTCGGCGGTGCACTGCAGCGCCGCAGCGAAACACAACGCAGCCACCGACCGGCCGGAGCCGGGCGGGCCGGTGAACAGCCAGGCATGCGTCATCGAGTCCGGGTGAGCACAATCACCCCGCGCCGCCGCTGCCGCGGCCGTCAATTCCGAGACCACCGCGCTTTGGCCCACCAGCCGTGAGAACACCCCGGACATCGTGCCCAACCCTACTGCGCGGCAATGACACAGCAGTCCTGGCACCGCCCGACCAGGGTTGCCCGAGTCGCGGCGCGGGCCGCTACGGTAGTTCGGTGAACAGCGCGCCAACCCCGCGCGGACGGGTCCCCGACTTCGTCCGCTGGGTGGCCCGCTCCCCGTGGTTGTTGTTCTCACTGGGGTTACTCCAAGCCGACATCATCGGCGCGCTGCTGGTGGTCGGCTTTCTGCGCTTCGGGCTGCCGCCGAGCGACCGGGTCAAGCTGCAGGACCTGCCGACCGCCAACCTGGCGTTCCTCCTCGGGTACGTCATCCTCGCGTTCCTGATCGGAACGGCGATCAGTTTCACCCTGTTGGTACCGGTGTTCCGGTGGCAGCGCCGGGATGCGTTGCTGACCGACGACGACCCGGCCCTGACCGCGCGGGCCCGTCTGCGCGCGCTGCGGATGCCCGTGTACCGGTCGCTGATCAGCCTCACGTTATGGCTACTCGGGGCGTTCGTGTTGATCGCCACCAGTTGGCCGGTCGCCCTGCACGCCGCCCCGGAACTGGCGATGGCCACCCTGGTGGGCGCCACCGCGACCTCGATCATCGGGTACCTGCAGTCCGAACGGGTGCTGCGCCCGGTCGCGGTGGCGGCGCTGCGCGGCGGTGTCCCCGAGAACTTCCGCCGCCCGGGCGTCGTGCTCAGGCTGGTGCTGGCCTGGGTGCTGTCCACCGGAGTTCCGGTGTTGATGATCATCGTGTCGGTGTTGGCGACCAGGTTTTCGATTCTGGAGACCTCCGCGGACACCATGCTCACGCCGATCCTGCTGATGGCGTGCGCGGCGTTGGTGGTGGGTCTGGCGGGCAACGTGTTGTCCGCGATGGCGATCTCCGACCCGCTGCGCCAACTGCGGTGGGCTCTCGGGGAGGTGCAGCGCGGAAACTACAACGCGCACATGCAGATCTACGACGCGACCGAACTCGGGCTGCTGCAGGCCGGTTTCAACGACATGGTTCGTGAGCTGAGCGAGCGCCAGCGGATGCGGGATCTGTTCGGCCGCTACGTCGGGGAGGACGTCGCCCGCCGCGCGCTGGAACGCGGAACCGAACTGGGTGGCCAGGAGCGTGATGTCGCCGTGCTGTTCATCGACTTGATCGGCTCCACCGAACTGGCCGCCAACCGCCCGCCCGGTGAGGTGGTCACCCTGCTCAACGACTTCTTCCGGGTGGTGGTCGACACGGTTCAGAACCACGGCGGGTTCGTCAACAAGTTCCAGGGCGACGCCGCGCTGTGCATTTTCGGTGCCCCCATCGAGCATCCCGACGCGTCCGGTGCCGCGCTGGCCGCCTCCCGGGAACTGCACGACCAACTCGTCTCCGTCCTGGGGCAGACCGCTTTCGGCATCGGCGTCTCCGCCGGGCGAGCCATCGCCGGCCACATCGGCGCGCACTCCCGGTTCGAGTACACGGTGATCGGGGATCCGGTCAACGAGGCGGCGCGGCTGACCGAACTGGCCAAGGCCGAGGAGGGCCATGTGCTGGCGTCGGCGATCGCGGTCAGCGGGGCGTTGGACGCCGAGGCCCTCTGCTGGGACGTCGGCGAAATCGTGGAACTGCGGGGCCGCACCGCGCCGACCCAGTTGGCGCGGCCGGTCAACCTGGTCGCGCCCGACGAGCCGGCCGACATCGTCGGCCCCATCGAAGTGACCGGCTGAGGCTCGGGCCTTCTCAGCGGGCCTTCTCAGCGGGCCTTCTTGACCGCCTTCTTGACCGCCTTCGTGGCGGCCTTCTTGACCGCCCTCTTGGCCGGCGCCTTCTTGGCGGCCTTCTTGACCGGGCCGCGGATCCGGCGGTCGGCGAGCAGTTCGGAGGCCCGCTCGTCGGTGATGCTCAGGACGTCGTCACCCTTGCGCAGGCTGGCGTTCGTCTCGCCGTCGGTGACATAGGGGCCGAACCGGCCGTCCTTGATCACCATCGGCTTACCCGAGGCCGGATCGGTGCCCAACTCCCGCAGCGGCGGGGTCGCGGCGCCCTGACGGCCCCGGCGCTTCGGTTCGGCGTAGATCTTGAGCGCCTCGTCGAGGGTGATGCCGAAGATCTGATCCTCGGAGGTCAGCGACCGGGAGTCGTTGCCGCGCTTGAGGTATGGGCCGTAGCGGCCGTTTTGCGCGGTGATCTCCTCGCCGTTGGCAGGGTCGACCCCGACAAGCCTCGGCAGGGACAGCAGTTTCAGGGCGTCGTCGAGGGTGACGGTCTGCAGATCCATGGTCGCGAACAGCGAACCGGTGCGCGGCTTGGGCCCGGTGGGTTTCTTGCCCTTCTTGGCGGCGCTGCCCGATTCGTCGTCCGGCGGCGGGGGCAGAACTTCGGTCACGTACGGTCCGTACCGCCCGTCGCGGGCGATGATCTCATGCCCGGTCTCGGGATCGACACCGAGCACGCGCCCCTCTTGCGGTGTGGCGAAAAGGGTTTCGGCCAGTTCCAGGGTCAATTCGTCGGGGGTGATCTCGTCGCTGAGGTTGGCCCGCTGCGGGGCCGGCTCGCCGTCCTCACCGACGATCATGCGTTCCAGATAGGGGCCGTTGCGGCCGACCCGGACATAGACCGGACGGCCGTGGTCGTCCTCGAACAGCACGATGGAGTTGATCTCCCGGGCGTCGATCTCGTCGACGTTCTCACCGACCAGCTTCCGCAGGCCGCCGGCCCGGGCGATCGAATGCGGGACGCCGTGCTCGCCGCCGAAGTAGAAGTTGCGCAGCCAGTTGGTGCGGTGCTCGTGGCCGGCGGCGATCTCGTCGAGTTCGTCCTCCATGGCGGCGGTGAAGTCATAATCCACCAACCGGCCGAAGTGCTGCTCGAGCAGACCGGTCACCGCGAACGCCACCCACGACGGGACCAGGGCACTGCCCTTCTTGTGGACGTAGCCCCGACCCTGGATGGTCTTGATGATCGAGGAATACGTTGAGGGACGCCCGATTCCGAGGTCCTCGAGAGCCTTGACCAACGACGCCTCGGTATACCGGGCCGGCGGGTTGGTGGCGTGGCCGTCGGCGGTCAGGCGGACGGCATCGACCCGCTGCCCCTGCCGCAGGTGCGGCAACCGGCTCTCGGCATCGTCGGCCTCGCCGCCGGCGAGTTCGTCGACGGTCTCGACATAGGCCTTCAGGAAGCCGGGGAAGGTGATGGTGCGTCCGCTGGCGGCCAGCGTCGCCTCGCGCCCGTCGGCGGCCGTGCCGTTGATGCGCAGGCTCAGCGTGGTGCCCCGCGCGTCGGCCATCTGCGAGGCGACCGTGCGCTGCCAGATCAGCTCGTAGAGACGAAAGCCGTCGGCGTCGAGTTCGGAGTGCAGAGCGCCGGGAGTGGCGAAGGTGTCGCCGGCCGGCCGGATGGCCTCGTGGGCCTCCTGGGCGTTCTTGACCTTGCGGGTGTACTGACGCGGCGAGGGGTGGACGTACTCGTCGCCGTAAAGCTGTCGGGCCTGATTGCGCGCCGCGTTGATCGCCGACTCCGACAAGGTGGTGGAGTCGGTCCGCATGTAGGTGATGTAGCCGTTCTCGTAGAGCTTCTGCGCCACACTCATGGTGCGCTCCGATGTGAACCGCAGCTTGCGGCCCGCTTCCTGCTGCAACGTCGAGGTCATGAACGGCGGATAGGGCCGGCGCGTATAGGGCTTCTCCTCCACTGAGGCGACGCTCAGAGCCGCCCCCCGCAACCCGGAGGCCAGCGCCCCGGCGGCCGCCTCGTCGAGAACGAGGACCTCGGCCGGTTTGCGGACGGCGCCGAGGGAGTCGAAGTCGCGGCCGGTGGCCACCCGCTTGCCGTCCACCGAGACCAGTCGGGCATTGAACCGCGGCGGGCTGGCCTCCGGATCGGACACACTGGCGTCCAACTCGGCCAGGATGTCCCAGTAGGCGGCGCTGCGGAAGGCCATGCGTTCCCGCTCGCGCTGCACGATGATCCGGGTGGCGACGGACTGCACCCGGCCGGCTGACAGCTTCGGTGCCACCTTCTTCCACAGCACCGGGCTGACTTCGTAGCCGTACAGGCGGTCCAGGATGCGCCGGGTCTCCTGGGCGTCGACCAGGTCGGTATCCAGGTCGCGGGGATGCTCGGCGGCCGCCCGGATCGCCGGTTCGGTGATCTCGTGGAAGACCATCCGCCGGACCGGGACCACCGGCTTGAGGGTTTCGAGCAGGTGCCAGGCGATGGCCTCGCCCTCGCGGTCGCCGTCGGTGGCCAGGTAGAGCTCGTCGACATCCTTGAGCAGGCTCTTCAGTTCACTGACCGTGGCCTTCTTGTCGGGGCTGACCACGTAGAGCGGTTCGAAATCACGGTCGACGTTGACCCCGAGCCGAGCCCATTTCTCCGACTTGTATTTGGTCGGCACGTCGGCAGCGCCCTTGGGCAGGTCACGGATGTGGCCGCGGGATGACTCGACGATGTAGTCACGGCCCAGGTAGCCGGCGATTTTGCGGGCTTTGGTGGGCGACTCGACGATGACGAGACGCCGGACGTTGCCGTTGTTGCGGGTGCCGTTGCGCCCCGAATCGGGCGAATCGGGCCGGTCGTCGTCAGCCACCTGCGCCTACGCTCCACTTCTTTGTTCCTGCGATCGTCGTTCCTGCGATCGTCGCCCCAATCGAGGGTCCTGCGCTCCCCCACGGATACCCCGGGCCTGTTGACAATTTCGCACTCCCGGACCGGCCGACGCAAACCGGCCCCCTGCCGGAAGCGTCTCAGACTCTCGGCCAGGACGCCAGTGCCTCCACCCCGTCAGGGGGCTCGCCCACCGTTTCCACCAGCCGCGATAGCCGCCGGCGGCCGCTGATCCGCAGAGCCGGCCGGGCCCCCCGGGTGCCGATGAGAGTGGGTGCGATACCGATCCTCATCAGGGCCGACGCCAGCGGGGAGTGGGTGTCCGGAGCGTGCGGGTCCAACCCGAGCAGGTACCGGTCGGCTTCCGGAGAGCCCGCGGCCAGGGTCCAGGCACGCAGCTCCCGCGGGCCGGGCAGCCAGCCTGGGGGGACGGTCTTGACCGCGCCGCGGGTCCACGCCGCGGCGACGCCCAGCAGGCGGGCGTCCGGAGCGGTGCGGACCAGCGGGGTGTCCTCCTCGGTGCGGGTGATCTCCGCCTTCAGGCCGGCCGCCACGATCATGTCGGCCAGCGCGGCGGCCCGCCAGACCGAATCGACCACCACCGACAGCCGTGCCGCCCCGCCCACCGTGACCACCTGACCGGCCGCGGCGAGCACTCCGGTCAGGTCGGAGACCGCAGGCGGCACCGACTCGGCGGAGAAGAAGGACAGCTGGCTCACGATTCGACACTAAGGCAGAAGGTCAAGGGCCCAGGCCGAAGGGGCCCAGGTCGAGGGGCCCAGGCCGTAGGCGCCGGCGCGGCGAGCGCGAGAGGCGACGGCGGTCAACACCAAAGCACCCCCGCGAAGCCCGTCACCGGGCCCGCGGGGGTGCGCAAGGACGGTTGTCGATCAGACGGCGCGCACGCCGGTGGCCTGCGGCCCCTTGGGGCTCTGACCCACCTCGAACTCAACCCGTTGGTTCTCCTCCAAGGTGCGGAACCCCGACCCCTGGATTTCCGTGTAGTGGACGAACACATCGGCGGAGCCGTCCTCGGGGG
>NZ_JBBATF010000028.1:0-23042 GCF_040398885.1 Mycobacterium sp.
CGGTGGGGGCGGCGGTGGAGCACCCCCGGCCGGCGGGGCGGCGGGCGGCATCGGCGTGCCCGCCAGCGGCCCGTAGATGTTGTCGTTGAGGGTCACCCGGTCATCCGGCGGGATGCCCTGGGAGATCAGGTTGGGATCGAACGGGTAGGGGCCCAGGGCGTGCTGGCGCATCGCCAGCGGTTCGAAGTTGCCCTGGCTCTCGCAGATTTCGACGGTGGGCGCGCGTTTCCCGGGCTGGCCCATGCACGGGTAGTTGCGTGCGCCGCGCACCGCGATCGGCGAGTCCTGCGGCAGCTTGCAGTACAGGCCGTCGGGGGTGTCGACGTCGGACAGGTCCGACGGGGAGCGCCACGACGACGGCGGCAGGAAGCCCACCGTGCAGGCCGGCGGATCGCTGATGGTGAGGGTGAAGTCGCCCTGGGTGAACCCGGTGGGGTTGTTGCGGGGCAACCCCACCGCCTGCACCGAGGCGATGTAGGGCGGCAGCAGGACGAGCAGTTGTTCCAGCGACGGGCGGTAGGTCACCGCGATCCGCCCGACAGTGGTCAGGTTGGCCAGCAGCACCGGCAGCGTGGGCTTGACGTCGGCGAGCAGTCGGGCGCCCTCATCCAGGGCACCGGGCGCACCGGCCAGCAGCGAACGCAACTGCGGGTCGTTGGTGTTGAGTTGGCCGGTCACCCCGGCCAGGCTGCGCGCCCAGACGCGCAGCGCCTCGGCGGAGGCGTTCTGGGCCTCCAGCAGCGGTCTGCTGTCGTCGACCAGGGCGCGGGCCCGGTCCCCGACCTTGTCTAAGTCCCTGGCCACGGTCGACACCGAATCCAGCAGCGCCGCCAGATCGTCACCGGAACCGTTGAGTCCCTTGAACGATTCGTCGAGCAGTCGCGACAGCTTCTCCCTGGGGATGCTCTTGAGCAGCGCACTGGTCTGGTCCAGCAACGGGCCGACCTGCTGCGGCACGGTGGTGTCGCCGACCGGTATCACCGAACCGTTCCGCAGATACGGCCCCTCGTCGGTGCGCGGCAGCAGGTCGACGTACTGCTCGCCCACCGCCGAGACGCTGAGCACGCTGGCCTGCAGATCGGCCGGGATCTTCGGTGAGGTGGCCAGCGACAGGGTCGCCTCGGCGCCGGACCGGGTCGCGTGGACGTCGGTGACCTTGCCGATCTGCACGCCGCGGTAGGTGACGTTGGAGAACCGGTACAGCCCGCCGGTCCTGGGCAGTTCCAGCGTCACCGTCATCCGCCCGATGCCCAGCAGGGTGGGCAGTTGCATGTAGACCAGCACCATCGCGGTGATGCCGACGATCGAGGCGATGGTGAAAAGGATCAACTGGATCCGCACGAAGCGGGTGAGCATCAGCGCCCACCCCCGTCCATCGGCGCCAGTTTCGACTCCGGCGCGGGACTCGGCGCGGGCCCCGGCGGCGGCGGGGCGGGTGGGTCGGCGTCGGGGTCGGCGTCGGGCGCCACACCGGCGACCGCGGCCGGCGGCGGACTGAACGGCGCGTTGAGCGGATCGTAGGTGTAGGTCGCGTACCACGGATCACCCGGCGCGGGAACGAGTTTGGCCCCCTCCTGCCCCCAGCGGGTGCCCAGCAACAGCGTCTTCTTCAGCCGCGGGACGGTGAAGTCGAAGATGATGTACTGGTTGAGGTAGTCGCCGCGGATGGCGCGGTCGATGGTGGACTGCCCGTACGGGAACGCGGTGAAGTAGGCCAGCGCCTGATTCAGGCCCGGTCCGACGTCGGCCAGCGACCGCAGGGTCGGCTCGAGGTTGCGCAGGTTGCGGATGAGGTCGGCCCGGGTGTCGTCGACCACGCCGGCGGCCACGGTGCTGAGATTGCCGAGTTTGGTCAATGCCTCGGTGAGCCTTGGCCTTTCGGCTACCAGCACATCCAGCGCCGGCGGAATCCGGTCCAGCGCCCGGGTCAGCACGTCGCGCTGGCCGGCGAAGGTGCCGGCCACCCGGTTCAGCGACACCACCGTCGCGTTGATGCTGTCGCGCTGGTCGGCCAGCACCCCGACGAAGTCGTTGAGTCGCACCAGCAGATCCCTGATCTGTGGTTCGCGGCCGTTGAGCGCCCGGTTGAGTTCGGCGATGATGTCGCCGATCTGGCCCACTCCCCCGCCGTTGACGACCACCGACAGCGCCGACAGCGTCTGCTCGGTGGTCGGATAGGTCGACGACGAGTTCAGGCCGAGAGTGGCGCCGGTGGCCAGTCGTCCACTCGGCGACTGGCCCAGGGGCGGGTTGAGGGCCAGGTGCATCGACCCCAGCAGGCTGGTCTGTCCCACGGTCGCGACCGCGTTGGCCGGGATCACCACGTCCGGCTTGACCGAGATCTCGACGTCGGCGTGCCAGTCCTTGACCGTCATGCGGTTCACGCTGCCGACCACCACGTCGCCGACCAGCACCGGCGAATTCGGTTCCAGCGTGCTGACATTGGCCAGTTCGACGTGATAGGTGGCGGCGCCCGGGCCGCGGCCGACCGCGCCGGGCAGCGGAAGTGAGTTCAGGCCGCCGAATCCGCACCCGCTGACAGTCGCCGCCAGGCAGGCCGCCGCGATCCCCCTCCGCACGCGCATGACGGTCACGGGTTGGCCCCCACTCCCTGGGGCAGCGGCACCGGCGCCGGCGGCGGCGGCGGCACCGGGGCGGCGGCTTCGGCGGGCAGTTGAGCCGGCATCAGCATCCCGGTCAGGGTGGACGGGCCGGCCGGGGCCGGGCCGTGCGGCACCCCCGCCGGGACCGGCGCGCCCGGGTACAGCGCCGGTTGCGGATCGGCGGGCAGGCCGTCGGGCGCGTAGGCGCCGCGCGGCGCCGGCGGACCGGGCGGGCCCCAACCCGGCGGCGGGGGCACGTCCCCGTTCAGACCGGTGTAGGCCGAGATCTCCGGCGGAATCTCCACCGTCGGCCCGGTGCCGCCCCCGCCGGGGGCCAGTTGCGGCTCCGAGTAGATCAGGTTCCACGGGCTGGGCGACTTGCCCAGGTAGACGTTCGTCGGCAGCGGCAGGTAATTGAAATTGAGCAGCCGCAGCGCCGGGCCGAGGTACTGCGAACACAGCTTGCCGGTCTCGCCGGCGGTGACGTTCTCGATCGCACCGATCGCCGCGCACACCACCTGCAGCGGGTTGGAGAAGTTCGCTAGCGCGAAACCGCCCAGCGCGCTCTGAATGTCGGGGTTGTAGATGTTGTAGCTGTTCCCGATGGCGTTGGGCGCCACGTGCAGCAGGTTCTTCAGCGCCATCTGGTTGTCGCTGAGGTTCTTGACCACGTCCGCCAGCCGGCCGACCTGCTCGGCGGTCTGGTTGCGGCTGCCCGCGACGAACCGCTTCACATCGTCCACCGCACCGGTCAGGTTGGTCAGCGCCGCGTCGAGGTCCGAACGGCTGTCGTCGAGCACGCTGGACACGGTGGCCAGCCGGTCCTGGAACTGCACGATCTGGACGTTGCTGTCCCGCAGCACCGTCACGAAGGTCTGCAGGTTGGCGATGACGTCGGTGATGTTCCCGCTGCCGTCGGCCAGGATCCGGCTCAGGCCGGTCAGCTGCCGGATGGTCTCGCGGAGTTTGTCGCCGTTGCCGTCCAGGGCGCCCGCGGCACTGTCGATGAACCGGCCCACCGACGACGTCGACGCCGCCGCTTCGGGCCCCAGGTCGGTGGACAGCCGCATCAGTTGGGTCTTGATCTCGTCCCACTCCACGGGCACGGCGGTGCGGTCGACGTCGATGACGGCGCCGTCGGGCATCGTCGGACCGGTGGTGTCGCCGTCGGCCCCGAACGCCGGCGCCAGTTGCACATACCGCGCACCCACCAGGTTCTGGGCGACGATGACCGCCCGGGCGTCGGCCGGGATCGGCACGGAACGGTCCACCGCCAGAGTCAGTTTCGCCTTGGTGCCCTGGGGTTCGATGCCCTTGACGGTCCCCACCCTGACCCCCGCCACCCGCACCTGGTCACCGGGGTAGATCGCGGTCGCACTGGTGAACAGCGCCGTGATGGTGGTGGCTTTGTGCACGGTGTTGCGCACCATGACCGCGGCCGCGGCCGCGATGGTCAGGAGAAGTACCGCGGCGATCGCCGCCGCGCGCCGTGAGCGGGTCATCAGGGCGGCCCCGGCGGTGGACCCCAGGTCTCATTCGGCTGGGGTATTCCGTTGTAGGGCAACGGGAATTCCGCCCGCGGCCCGACGTTGTCCGGCGGTTGTCCGGCGTTCACGCCGCGCCGGTAGCCCAGCGCGTAGTCGAAGAACGGCTGCAGCGTCTGCGCCGGGCTGAGATTTGCCACGAAGGCGTTGTAGTAGAAGCCGCCGTTGACCGCCTCCGCCTGGGTGAGCTGGAACTTGGCCAGCCCCGCCATCGCCTGGGCGACGTTGTCGTTGTTGCGCTGCAGCATCTCGGTCACCGAGTTCAGCTTGGTCAGTGCCGGTGCGAGTTCGGCCTCGTTGTCGGCCACCAGCCCGGTCAACTGCCGGGACAGCGCCGAGGTGTTGGCCAGCAGGTTGACGATCGCGTAGCGGCGCTGCTCGAGGACGCCGAGCAGTTCGTTGGCGTTGAGGATCAGGGTGTTGACCTGCTGGCTGCGTTCGGACAGCACTGCGGTGACGCCGGCGGCGGTCTTGAGCAGGTTGGCCAGCGACCCGTTGCGCTCGTTGAGCGCCCTGGAGATTCGGCTGATCCCCTCGAAGGTCGGCCCCAGTTGCGGCGCCAGCCGGTCGATGGTGGTCGAGAGGGTGTCCAGCGACCGGTTGACCGCGGCGGTGTCGGTGGCGGCGGTGTTGGCGGTGAACTCGCTGAGCGCCTCGGTCAGCGAGTACGGGGACCCGGTGCGCGTCGTCGGGATCACGTCGGAGGCGCGCAGCGTCCCCTGGCCGCTGGACTCCAGGGTGAGCACCCGCTGACCGAGCAGGGTGCCGGTGCGGATGTTGGCGGTGGTGTCCGAGCCGAGCCGGGTCTTTCCGTCGACCATGAAGGTCACCAGGGCCTTGCCCTGCTGCAGCGCCACTTTCGAGACGGTGCCGACCTTGACCCCGGAGACCCTCACCTCGTTGCCCGGGGCCAGCCCACCGGCTTCGGTGAACAAGGCCTGGTGGCGGATCGCGGTCGCCCACTCGGTGATCCGCTGGGGCTGCAGACCGACGGTGATGATGAGCAGGATGACCGTCACGCCGATGAAGCCGGCGCGGATGAGGTGCGGGCCCCGGTACTTGAGTATCACGGTTCGGCACACCTCCCGGTGTTCTGCATGATCCACGGGAAGTAGGCGGTGCGGCCCTGCAGGTCGGTGACGCGCACCGACATCCCGCACAGGTACTGGTTGATCCAGCTTCCGTAAGAACCCAGCCGCACCAGCTTGCGGAAGTTCTTGGGCGCCTTCTGCAACGCGATGTCGAGGGTCTCTTTGTCGTCGTCGAGCAACGGCGCCAGTCGGGCCAGTTGGTCCACCGTGCCGGCCAGTGGGGGCCGGGCGCCGGTGAGCAGGTCGGTCAGCGACGCGCTGCCGCTCTCCAGTGCCGTGATCGCGTTGCCGATCGGGTCGCGGTCGGCGGCCAGTCCGCTGACCAGTTGCTCCAACTTGTCCACCGCGCCGGAGAATTCACCGCCGCTGGCGTCGATGGTGGCGAGCACGTCGTTGAGGTTGTCGATCAGTTGCTGCACGGTCTGGCTGTTGTCGGCAAGCGCGTTGGAGAACGCCGAGGACTTGGCGAACAGCGACTCGACGTTGCCGTCCTGACCCTGCAGGATCTGAATCAGCGAGGCCGTCAGCGCATTGACCGCCTGCGGATTGAGCCCCTGCACAACGGGTTTCAGGCCGCCCAGCAGCAGATCAAGGTCGAGGGCGGCCTCTGTGCGTTCGGCCGGGATGACCGAACCGGGCGGCTGTATCCGGCTGGATCCCGGACTGTCCATCAGTTCCAGGTAGCGGTCACCGACCAGGTTCAGGTAGCGCACCGCGGCCTTGGTTCCCGAGGTCAGCACCAGGTCGCGCTGGGCGCCGAAGTCGACGGTGACGGAGTTGTCGGGTTGCAGCGTAACGCTTTTCACCGACCCGACCCGCACCCCGGCGACCCGCACCGAGTCGCCGGACTTCAGGCTGGAGACGTCGTCGAACAGGGCGGTGTAGGTGTTCTCCGGGCCGCCGCGGTACTGGCCGAAGATCGCGAACAGCAACGCGGTGACCGTCAGCATCACCGCCACGAAGATCCCGACCTTGACTCCGGTGCGTCCCAGCGGTCTCATCCGGGCATCCCGATCTGCGAGGTGTTGCGCGGCGGGCCGTCCAGAGGGCCGAACAGGGCCTGCTTGAGCCCCTCGGAGTTGAGCAGGATGCCCTGGTTGCCGTACTGCGCCTGGTTGGCGCCGATGTCGGTGACCACATACGGCGGGCGTTGTTCGTAACCGACGTTGGGCAGGTCGGTGCACTGCGGGCCGCCCTTGGCCGCCACCTTGGGCAGGTTGGCCGGATAGCGGTAGCGCTCGCGTCCCAGGAAGAAGCCTTGCAGCAGAGTGGCTCCCGGCCTGGACAGGCCAGGCCCGTTGGCCAACGGCAGCAGGCCCGCGATGCCGCAGTACAGCGCCGGGCTGTACTGGTTGGTCAGGTCGGTGGTGGGCAACAGCAGGTGCACCACGTCGGCCAGCGACTGGCGGTTCTCCGACAGCACGTCGGTGCCGATGTCGGCCAGTCCGATCGCGCTGAGCAGCAGGGCGTCCAGGCTGTCGCGCTGATCCACCACGGTGTCGCCGACCCGGGTGGTGTTGGCGACGACCCCCAGCAGATCCGGGGAGGCGTCGGCGACGGAGTCGAAGACCCCCGGCGAGATCTGCAGCACCGCGTTGAGGTTGTCCAGCGACGGGTTCAGCTTGGCCAGGGCGCTGTCGAGGTCGACGAGGGTCTGGCCGAACTTGTCGCCGCGGCCGCCCAGCGACTTGGAGATCGCCCCGAGGGTCTGGTTGAGCTTGGCGGGTTCGACCTCGGAGAGCACCGAGACGAGTTTCTCGAACACCGTGTTCAGTTCGACGGTGACCTTGCCGCCCCGGATCGTCGCCCCTGCGCCGAGCGCCTCCGCCGACGGCTCGGCGGGCGGCACCAGTTCGACGAACTTGGATCCGAACACCGTCGAGGAGGTGATGTCCGCGCCGACGTTGGCCGGGATGACGTCGAGGGACTTCGGGTCCAGCGCCAGGTGCAGCGCCGCGCCGCCGTCGGGCAGCGGTTCGATCGAGGCGACTTTGCCCACCGGGGCGCCGTTGAGCTTCACCTTGGCGTTCGGATACATCACCAGCCCGGCGCGGTCGGCCAGCACGGTCACCGGAACCGTCCTGGTGAACCGGTCCTGGAACAGGCCCACCGACACCGCGACCACCAGGGTCAGCGCGAGCACGGTCAGCACGCCCGCCAGCGGGCGGGCGTAACGGGAGCCGAAGGCGGACCGGGTCGTCATCGTCACCCGGAAAGGTTGAAGTTGCCGTTGGAACCGTAGATCGCCAGGGAGACAAGCAAAGTCACCGACACCACCACGATCAGCGAGGTCCGCACCGCGTTGCCCACCGCGACACCCACCCCGGACGGCCCGCCGGAGGCGAAGTAGCCGAAGTAGGTGTGGATCAGCAGGATCGTGGTCGCCATCAACACCGCCTGCAGGAACGACCAGAGCAGGTCCAGTGGATTGAGGAAGGTGTTGAAGTAGTGGTCGTACAGCCCGGCGGACTGCCCGAAGAGTGCCACCGTCACGAACTGGCTGGCCAGGAACGACAGGATGACCGCGATCGCGTACAGCGGAGTGATCGCGACCAGGCCCGCCACCAGTCGGGTCGACACCAGGTACTCGACCGGGCGGATGGCCATCGACTCGAGTGCGTCGATCTCCTCGTTGATGCGCATCGCGCCCAACTGCGCGGTCACCCCGGCGCCGAAGGTGGCGGCCAGTCCGATCCCGGCCACCACCGGCGCGGAGATCCGCACGTTGATGAACGCGGCCAGGAAGCCGGTCAGCGCCTCGATGCCGATGTCGCCCAGCGACGAGTAGCCCTGAACGGCCAGGGTGCCGCCGGCCGCCAGGGTGAGGAACCCGACGATGGCCACCGTGCCGCCGATCATCGCCAGCGTGCCGGCGCCCATGCTGATCTCGGCGATGAGGCGGACGATCTCCCGGCGGTAGTGAACCAGTGCGTGCGGCATGCCCGCGATGGCCCGGCCGTAGAACAGGGTGTGGTCGCCGATCCTGCTGAACAGGCCGACCGGCAGGGCCAACCGGCGGAACAAGCGCGGGTAGGTGGCCCGTAGGACGGTCATGTTGTTCGCTGACATCGGTCCCGCCTCAGCCCGTGGTCAGCCGGATGCCGACGGCGGTGACCACGACGTTGATCACGAACAGCGCCATGAAGGCGTAGACCACGGTCTCGTTGACGGCGTTGCCGACCGCTTTGGCCCCGCCGCCGGAGATCATCAGGCCGCGGTAGCAGGCCACCAGGCCGGCGATCAGCCCGAACAACGCAGCCTTGACGCAGGAGATGATCACCTCGGGCACCCCGGTGAGGAGAGTGATGCCGGCGGCGAACGCGCCGGGGTTGACGTCCTGGACGAAGACCGAGAACACGTAGCCGCCGAGGATGCCGATGATCACCACCAGCGAGTTGAGCAGCAGCGCCACCAGACCCGAGGCCAGCATCCGCGGGGTGACCAGGCGCTGGACCGGGTTGATGCCCAGCACCTCCATCGCGTCGATCTCCTCGCGGATGGTGCGCGATCCGAGGTCGGCGCACATCGCCGTGGCGCCGGCCCCGGCGACGATCAGCACGGTGACCAGCGGGCCCACCTGTGTGACCGCGCCGAAGGCGGCCCCGGCGCCGGACAGGTCGGCCGCGCCGAGTTCCCGCAGCAGGATGTTGAGGGTGAAGCTCACCAGGACGGTGAACGGGATGGCCACCAGCAGCGTGGGGGCCAGCGACACCCGGGCGACGAACCAGGACTGCTCCAGGAACTCCCGCCACTGGAACGGGCGGCGGAAGATGTAGCGGACGGCGTCGGCGGACATCGCGAACAGCCCGCCGACCGCCTCCATCGGACTGGAGGCACCCTTGCCCAAGGCGATGCCCGGGGACCAGCGATCCGCCTTGTCCGCCATCCGCCTGGGCGCTCTTTTCGTCCGCGAAACCCCGCGCCGACCCGGGTGTCGGCGATTCCGTCCGAATGTAGGCGAAGATCTGCGTGGGAGTGCGCTGAATCCCCGGAGTGGCGCGCACAATGAGGCGACCCCGCGGCGACAGGAGCACACCCGGCCATGGCCACCACCGAGTCCGTCGGACCGCAGCGCTACACCGACCGCCGGGTGCTGATCACCGGCGCCGGTTCCGGCATCGGCCAGGCCTGTGCTCTTCGCATCCTGGGTGAGGGCGGCCTGGTGGCGGCCGCCGATGTCAGCGCGGCCGGACTGGCGGACACGGCGTCCAGGGCGGGCGCCGCCGCCGACCGGATGAGCACTGTGCCGATGGACGTCGGCGACGAGGGCTCGGTCGGCGCCGCGGTGGGCCGGGCCGTCGAGTTCCTCGGCGGACTCGACACCCTGGTCAACGCGGCGGGCATCCTGCGGTCGGCGCACTTCCTGGACACCGCGCTGGCCGATTTCGAGCGGGTGCTGCGGGTCAACCTGGTGGGCACCTTCCTGGTCACCCGGGCGGCGCTGCCGGCGCTGCGGGAAGGAACCGCCCCGGCGGTTGTCAACTTCAGTTCGACCTCGGCGACCTTCGCCCATCCGTACATGTCTGCCTACGCCGCCTCCAAGGGCGGTGTGCTGGCGATGACGCACGCCCTGGCCGCCGAGTTCGCCAGGGAGGGCATCCGGTTCAACTCGGTGCAGCCCGGGTCCATCTCGTCGGGGATGACCGACGGCAGCGGCGAGTCCGGGCAGAGCGCCGGGCCCGGTCTGCCGGCCGACGCCGACTACCGGCTTTTCGCCCGCGTCGCCCCCGGGTTGCCGCTGCCGGGCGGGGCGATCTTCGCCGACCCGGCCGCGGTGGCCGCCGTGGTCGCGATGCTGGGCAGTCCCGAGGCCTTCTTCATCACCGGCACCGAGGTTCGGATCGACGGCGGGGCGCACATGTGAGGCGGCTCCGCTTTCGGACCGCCGTCGAGTGTGCCGATTTCAACTTCGCGGCGGCGTGTCACGCGCGAAACCGCACTGTCGCGACGGCGCTTCTTGCGGAATCGGTTGCGCAATCTGTTGCGCAGGATGCCGAAATCCGCGAAAGTTTACCCCGGAGGGTCTACCGGGAAGGCCACCTGACGAGCCGAGGAGGACGGTCCTGACCGAGTCCGGCGCCGCCAGCACCCGACATCTGCCCGGGCAGGTCCGGCCGCACCGCGGCGACGGCAGCCCGGTGATCGAGATCGACCATGTGACCAAACGCTTCGACGACTACGTCGCGGTGGCCGACGCCGACTTCTCGATCGGCGCCGGGGAGTTCTTCTCGCTGCTGGGTCCGTCCGGCTGCGGCAAGACGACCACGCTGCGGATGATCGCCGGCTTCGAGACCCCGACCACCGGCGCCATCCGGCTGGAGGGCGTGGACGTGTCCCGCGTTCCGCCCAACAAACGCAACGTCAACACCGTCTTCCAGCACTACGCGCTGTTCCCGCACATGACGGTGTGGGACAACGTCGCCTACGGACCGCGCAGCCGCAAGCTGGACAGGGGCGAGGTCAAGAAGCGGGTCGACGAGATGATCGAGGTCGTCCGGCTCACCGATTTCGCGCTGCGCAGGCCGGCGCAACTGTCCGGCGGCCAGCAGCAGCGGGTGGCGCTGGCCCGGGCGCTGGTGAACTATCCCAGCGCCCTGCTCCTCGACGAACCGCTGGGCGCGCTGGACCTCAAACTGCGTCACGTCATGCAGTTCGAACTCAAGCGCATCCAGCGCGAGGTCGGGATCACGTTCGTCTACGTGACCCACGACCAGGAGGAGGCGCTGACGATGAGCGACCGGATCGCGGTGATGAACGCCGGGAGGGTCGAACAGATCGGCACCCCCACCGAGATCTACGACCGGCCCGCCAGCGTGTTCGTCGCCGGTTTCATCGGGCAGGCCAACCTCTGGACCGGCCGGCAGACCGGGCGGGCCAACCGCGACTACGTCGAGGTCGACGTGCTCGGCGCCACCCTGAAGGCCCGGCCGGGCGAGACCCCGATCGAACCCGGCGGGCAGGCCACCGTGATGGTCCGCCCGGAGCGGGTGCGGGTGTCCGTGGGCATGCCCACCGGAGAGACCGCGGCGGTGGCGGCCACCGTCGCCGACCTGACCTTCCAGGGTCCGGTGTTGCGGCTGTCGCTGGTGGCCGCCGACGGCTCCCCCATCGTCGCCCACGCCGGCCCCGAACAGGACCTGCCGATGCTGCGTCCCGGAGACGACGTCTACGCCGGCTGGGCGCCGGAGGCCTCGCTGGTGCTGCCCGCAGCCGACATCCCGACCGCCGAAGGCCTCGAGGAGATGCTCGACGCCTCCCCCGAAACCCGTTGAGACACCGAGCGAAAGGCACACCCATGTCAGAGATCGATCCCCGCCTGGCGGCCCGCCTCAGTTCGCGCCGGCGGTTCATCGGCGGCGGCGCCGCCGCCGCGGCCGCGATGGTCCTGGGCCCGTCGTTCCTGGCGGCGTGCGGTTCGCCGGACAAGTCGGCGTCCGGACCCGGCTCGGACAAGCCGCTGGCCCCCGCCGACGACGGCGGCCAGGCGTCGGGCAAGCTGCGGATCTCGAACTGGCCGCTGTACATGGCCGACGGTTTCGTCGCGGCGTTCCAGACCGCCTCCGGGCTGACGGTGGACTACAAGGAGGACTTCAACGACAACGAGGAGTGGTTCGCCAAGAACAAGGAGCCGCTCTCGCGCAGGCAGGACATCGGCGCCGACCTGGTGGTGCCCACGCAGTTCATGGCCGCCCGGCTCAACAGCCTGAACTGGCTCAATCCGATCGGTGAAAGCCGGTGGACCAACAAGAAGAACCTGCGTCCCGACCTGCTGAAGTCCAAGGCCGACGAGGGCCGCAAGTTCAGCGCGCCGTACATGTCCGGCATGGTGGGCCTGGCCTACAACCGCGCCGCCACCGGCCGCGACCTGACCAAGGTCGAGGACATGTGGGATCCGGCCTTCAAGGGCAAGGTCAGCCTGCTGTCGGACACCCAGGACGGGCTGGGCATGCTGATGCTGTCCCTGGGTCAGTCGCCGGAGAACCCCAGCACCGAGTCGGTGCGCAAGGCCGTCGACCTGATCAAGGAGCAGAAGGACAAGGGGCAGATCCGCCGCTTCACCGGCAACGACTACGCCGACGACCTGGCCGCCGGGAACATCGTTGTGGCGCAGGCCTATTCCGGCGACGTGGTGCAACTGCAGAAGGACAACCCGGACCTGAAGTTCGTGGTGCCGGAGTCGGGCAGCACGACTTTCCTGGACACCATGGTGATTCCCTACACGACGCAGAACCAGAAGGCCGCCGAGGAGTGGATCAACTACGTCTACGACCGCGCCAACTACGCCAGGCTGATCGCGTTCACCCGCTACGTCCCGGTGCTGAGCGACATGACCGACGAGCTGACCAAGATCGACCCGGAGCTGGCCACGAACGCGTTGATCAACCCGCCGAAGGCGACCCTGGACAAGCTGAAGTCCTGGCCGACGCTCACCGACGAGCAGTTCCAGGAGTTCAACAAGGCCTACGCCGCCGTCACCGGCGGCTGACCTCGTGGCAGGTGTGGCCGGCAGCACCCGGCAGCGCAGCAGGATCGCGCCTTATCTGATGGTCCTGCCCGCGCTGGCCTATCTGGGCGTCTTCTACGTGGTGCCGTTCTTCTCGCTGTTGGGCACCTCGCTGTCGACGATGAGCGGTTCGGTCTACCTGCCCGAGCTGACCTTCGCCTGGCAGTTCGGCAATTACGGCCGGGCACTGAGCGAGTACCGCGAGCAGATCCTGCGGTCGTTCGGCTACGCGCTGAGCGCCACCGTGCTGTGTCTGCTGCTCGCCTTCCCGCTGGCCTATGTGATCGCCTTCAAGGCCGGCCGGTTCAAGAATCTCCTTCTGGGACTGGTGATCCTGCCGTTCTTCGTGACCTTCCTGATCCGCACCATCGCCTGGAAGACCATCCTGGCCGACGACGGCTTCGTGGTCGACGCACTCGGTTCGGTCGGGCTGCTGCCCGCCGAGGGCCGGCTGCTGTCGACGGGCTGGGCGGTGGTCGGCGGGCTGACCTACAACTGGATCATCTTCATGATCCTGCCGCTCTACGTCAGCCTGGAGAAGATCGACGCCCGACTGCTGGAGGCCTCCCGGGATCTCTACGCCGGCAACGGCCGGATGTTCGGCAAGGTGATCCTTCCGCTGGCCATGCCCGGTGTGCTGGCCGGCAGCCTGCTGGTGTTCATCCCGGCCGTCGGCGACTTCATCAACGCCGACTACCTGGGCAGCACCGGGACGACCATGATCGGCAACGTGATTCAGAAGCAGTTCCTCGTGGTCAAGGACTACCCGGTGGCGGCGGCGATGAGCTTCGTCCTGATGGCGCTGATCCTGGTCGGGGTGCTGCTCTACACCCGGGCGCTGGGCACCGAGGAACTGGTGTGACCCTCGGCGGCCTCAAACTCGGCGACCTCGCGCTGCGGATCGGGGCGGCGTTCACCCTGCTGTTCCTGTTCCTGCCGATCCTGGTGATCATCGTCTTCTCGTTCAACGACCCGGCCGGAAAGTTCAACTACACCTGGCAGGGCTTCACGCTGGACAACTGGGCGCACCCGTTCAAGTACCCGGCGCTGGCGCAGGCACTCAAGATGAGCCTGAACGTGGCGGCGGTGTCCACCGCGATCGCGCTGGTGCTGGGCACCCTGGTGGCCGTCGCCCTCGTCCGGCAGCGTTTCCGGGGCCGCGGCGCGGTCGACACTTTCATGGTGCTGCCGCTGACCTCGCCCGAGGTGGTGATGGGCGCCTCGCTGCTGACCCTGTTCCTGAGCATGGGGTGGGCCACCGGCTACGTGACGATCGTGATAGCCCACGTCGCCTTCCAGATCAGCTTCATCGCGATGACGGTCCGGGCCCGCATCCGGGGCTTCGACTGGACACTGGAGGACGCCTCGCTGGACCTGGGAGCCGGACCGGTGCGGACGTTCTTCAAGGTGACCCTGCCCCTGATCGTGCCCGGTATCGTCGCCGCGGCGATGCTGTCCTTCGCGCTGTCGCTGGACGACTTCATCATCACCTACTTCGTCAGCGGATCGACCGTCACCTACCCGCTGTACGTCAACGCCGCCACCAAAGCCGCTGTGCCGCCGCAGATCAACGTGCTGGCCACCGCCATCCTGTTGATCAGCTTGACCCTGCTGGTCGTCGGGACGCTCTACCGGCGCAAGCGGGTCGTTTAGCCCGTGGACGTCGAATCGTTTCTGCAGTCCATCCCGCCACTGGCGGTCTATCTCGTCGTCGGTGTCGTCATCGGCCTCGAGAGCCTGGGCATCCCGTTGCCGGGCGAGATCACACTGGTGACCGCCGCCCTGCTGTCCACCCGCGGGTCGCTGGACATCAGCCCGGTGTTGGTCGGCGCCTCGGCGACGGCCGGGGCCATCGTCGGCGACTCGATCGGTTACAGCATCGGCCGGCGGTTCGGGATGGGGCTGTTCGAAAGGCTGGGGCGGCGGTTCCCCGGCCACTTCGGCCCCGGGCACGTCGCGCTGGCCAAGCAACTCTTCGCCCGATGGGGCGTGTGGGCGGTGTTCTTCGGGCGCTTCATCGCGTTCCTGCGCATCCTGGCCGGGCCGCTGGCCGGGGCACTGCGCATGCGCTACCCGAAGTTCCTGGCGGCCAACGCGACCGGCGCGGTGGCCTGGGCCGGCGGGACCACGGCGGTGGTCTACTTCCTCGGGTTGGCCGCCGAGCGGTGGCTGGCCCGGTTCTCCTGGGTGGCGCTGGTCGTGATGGTGATCGCCGGGATCGCGATGACCCGGTTGTTCAAGGAGCGCACCGGCGCGCTGATCGCCCAACTCGAGTCCGAGCACGACTGGGAATCGCTGCGGCGGGACCGGTGATTCAGTGCACCAGTTCGACTCCGGCACTTGCCATTCCGGCCAGGGCGTCCGCCGTCGACTGCGGGGCGACTCCTGCCGTCAGGGGGACCAGAACGCGGGTGGCGAAGCCGGCGCGGACGGCGTCGTGCGCGGTGGCCCCGACGCAGTAGTCGGTGGCGATGCCGACGATGTCCACCGCGTCCACGCCGTGGGCATGAAGCCAATCGGCCAGGCCGACACCGTCGCAGGCGCCCTCGAAACCGCTGTAGGCGGCGGAGTGGGCGCCTTTGAGGAACACGGCCTCGAACGGGGCGGGGTCGAGTGCGGCGGGGAAATCGGCGCCGGTGCCGCCGGCCACGCAATGCCGGGGCCAGGAGTCCACGAAGTCGGGCCGGTCGGAGAAGTGCGGGCCCGGGTCGATGTGGAAGTCCTTGGTCGCCACCACGTGGTCGTAGCCGTGCGACGCCTTCAGCAGGGCGTCGACGGCCCGGGCGACCCGCGTTCCGCCCTCGACCGCCAGCGACCCGCCCTCGCAGAAGTCGTTCTGCACGTCCACCACGATCAACGCCCGCACCGACCCACCGTAACCCGCAAGTACGGTGGCATCGCCGCTTCACGAGGGAAATGCTGATGCCGTTCGACTTCTTCGAAGCCGCCGAACTGCGGATCCCGGCGGTCACCGCCGAACAGGCCGGGGCCATCGCGGCCGAGCGCTTCGGCCTGACCGCGGCGGCCACCGCACTGGGCAGCCAGCAGGACGCCAACTTCCTGTTGCGCCGCGACGGCGAGCCGGTCGGCGTGCTCAAGATCGCCAACCCGGCGTTCAGTCGGACCGAATTGGAGGCCCAGGACGCCGCGGCCGCCTTCATCGGCGACAGCGAGAATCTCCGGACGGCCAGGAATGCGAACCCCGGCGCCGCCATCGCCGAGGTCGACGGATTGTTCGCCCGGATCATCGCCTACCTTCCCGGCGGAACGCTGAGCGGCGACCGTTACCTGCGGCCGGCACAGGTCGCCGCCCTCGGCGACGTCGCCGGGCGCACCTGCCGGGCGCTGGCGGGTTTCGACCACCCCGGGGCGGAGCGGGTGTTGCAGTGGGACCTGCGGCACGCGATGCGCACCGTCGGCGGGCTGGCCGCCCACGTCGGCGACGAGCACCGTCGTCGTGCCGTCGAGTCGGCGGCGGCGGCGGCCTGGCGTTCGGTGGCCCAGGTCGCCGAAGACCTGCCGGTGCAGGTGATCCACGGCGACATCACCGGCGACAACGTGGTGTGCGCCGACGGCCTGCCCGACGGGCTGATCGACTTCGGTGATCTGATGCGGTCCTGGGCGGTGGCCGAACTGGCCGTCGCCGTCGCCACCCTGCTGCGCCACGACGGCTGCGAACCGGCGGCCACCCTGCCGGCCGTCCAGGCGTTCCACGCGGTGCGTCCGCTGTCGGCGGCCGAGACCGACGCGCTGTGGCCGTTGGTGGTGCTGCGGGCCGCGGTGCTGGTGGTCAGTGGTGTCCACCAGACCGCCATCGACACCGAGAACAGTTACGCCACTTCGGCTTTGGATCACGAGTGGCGGATCTTCGAGCGGGCCTGCGAGATCCCGATGGATGTGATGACCGCGCAGATCCGGTACGCGCTGGGCCTGGCCCGCCCGGCGCCGGACGTGGCCGGCGCCGCCCCGCTGATCCGCGGACTCGACCCCGGTGCGGTTGCGCGGCTTGACTTCTCGGTGGAATCCGACGCCATGGACGGCGGGGTCTGGCTGGAGCCCGATTGCGAGGACCGCCTGGCCGCCGCGGCCATCGCCGCCGGGGCCGCGGCGGCGGCCGGCGACTTCGGGCAGGCCCGGCTGACCCGGTCGCAGACCCTCAGCGAGGTCTCCCCCGCGACCGTGGCCACCGGCCTGCAACTGTGGCCGGCCGGGTCACTGGCGCTGACGGCGCCGTGGGCGGGCTCGGTCGCCGCCGGCCCGAATGAACTGACGCTCACCGGAGCCGACGCGACCCTGCACATCGTCGGCGCGCTGAGCGCCACCCCCGGTGAGGCGGCCGCGGGTGCGGCGCTGGCCGACGTCACCGGCCCGGTCTGGATCCAGGTTCTCCGCGGCGCCGGCGGGGCGCCGCTTGTGGTTCGCCCCGAGTACGCCGCGGGCTGGCTGCACCGGGTCAGCGACCCGGCGGTGCTGGTCGGACTGCCCGCCCTGCCCAGCCTGCAGGACGACAGCGCCGCATTGCGGCAGCGGCGCTCCCGCGCCTTCGCGACCGTCCAGGAGCACTACTACGAGCACCCGCCCCGGATCGAACGGGGCTGGCGCGAACACCTCATCGGCACCGACGGCCGCAGCTACCTGGACATGGTGAACAACGTGGCCGTGCTCGGCCACGGCCGCACTGAACTGGCCGACGCGGTGGCCCGCCAGTGGCGCCGGCTCAACACCAACTCGAGGTTCAACTACGGCGCCGTGGTGGCGCTGTCCGAACGGCTGGCCGCCACCCTGCCCGACCCGCTGGACACCGTGTTCCTGGTCAACTCCGGCTCCGAGGCCGACGACCTGGCGCTGCGGCTGGCGATGGCCGCAACCGGACGCCACGACGTGGTGGCCGTCGCCGAGGCCTACCACGGCTGGACCTACGCCACCGACGCGATCTCGACGTCGATCGCCGACAACCCCAACGCGCTGACGACCCGGCCGCCGTGGGTGCACACCGTGCCCTCCCCCAACGCCTATCGCGGCGCGCACCGCGGCGCCGACGCCTCCCGCTACGCCCCCGAGGCGGTGGCGATCGTCGAAGACCTCGTCGCGCAGGGGCATCCGCCGGCGGCGTTCATCTGCGAGCCGTTCTACGGCAACGCCGGCGGGATGGCCCTGCCGGACGGTTATCTGCGGGCGGTGTACGCCGCGGTGCGGGATGCGGGCGGCCTGACGATCGCCGACGAGGTGCAGGTGGGCTACGGCCGCACCGGCCGCTGGTTCTGGGCCTTCGAGCAGCAGGGCGTCGTCCCCGACATCGTCTGCGTGGCCAAGGCGATGGGCAACGGACATCCACTCGGCGCCGTCATCACCACCAGGGCGATCGCCGACGCCTACCGATCCTGCGGCTACTTCTTCTCCTCGGCCGGCGGCAGCCCGGTGTCGTGTGTGGTCGGGTTGGCGGTTCTCGACGTGATCGAGCGGGAAGGAATGCAGGAGAACGCGTTACGGGTCGGCGACCATCTCAGGGCGCGGATAGCCGCGCTGGCCGGGCGTCATCCGCTGATCGGCACCGTGCACGGCAGCGGCCTGTACCTGGGGGTCGAACTGGTCCGCGACCGCGACACCCTGGAACCGGCCGTCGCCGAGACCGCGGCGATCTGCGAGCGGATGCGCGAACTGGGAGTGATCGTGCAGCCCACCGGCGATCGGCAGAACGTGCTGAAGATGAAGCCGCCGATGTGCATCACCGTCCGGTCGGCGGATTTCTTCGTCGACACCCTCGAAAGGGTGCTCACCACCGGCTTCTGAGCCAGTCCCGTTGGGCGCGAACGAATTCCGCGTCCACCGTGGCACCGTGGCCGGGCACGTAGACCGCGTCCTCGCCACCCAGGGCCAGCACCCGGTCCAGGGCGGCCGGCCACGCGGCCGGGTCGGCGTCCGCGCCGACGGCCGGGTCGGCGGACTCCTCGACCAGATCGCCGCAGAACACCACCGTAGGACTGCCCGCCACCACCACGACCAGATCGTGGCCGGTGTGTCCGGGGCCGGGATGGGTGACCTCGGCGGCACGGCCGCCGAGGTCGATCTCGGCGCCCCACACCAGGCGGTCGGGTGGGCGGACCGCGCGGCCGGCCCGCGCCACCTGGTCGGGGTCGGCCCCGTACCGCAGCGCCTCGGCACACACCGCGTCGAGCCGGCCGCTCAGCGCGACCGCCACCGGCGGGGCGGCGTAGATCCGCGCGTCCGCAAACCCGGCCGAGCCGAGGATGTGGTCGAAGTGGTGGTGGGTCAACACCACGTGGGTGACGCCGCGACCGGTCAGGTCGCGTACGTCGTCGGCGACGGCGGCGGCCTCCGCGGTCGTCGTTCCGCAGTCGATCAGCAGCAGGCCCGCGTCCCCGGCGACCAGGCCGACCGAGACATCGAGGAACGGCAGCCGGGTCCGGTGCACGCCGGGGGCGAGTTCCTGCCAGTCGTGGTGCACCGATCGACGGTACTGCCGGCAACTTCGACGCGCCCGGAACCGAGTCGGGCCGGGCGCCGTTGCGACCGGTAGATTGAAGACACCTACTCACAGGAGCGTGCGATGACCACGGGTGACCAGGATCCCAACGTTTACGGGCAGCCGTCGGGCTACCCGCCGCCTCCCCCCGCGGGTTATCAACCGCCGTTGGACTACCCGGCGCCTCCGGTGGAATACCCGGCCCCGCCGGCCGGGTATCCCGGGCAGCCGGGGCTGGGCTACCCGCCGCCCGCGCCGGCCTTCCCGCAGACCGGGCCCGGCTACCCGCCGCCGCCGGCCCCGGGTTACCCGCCGGTGGCCGGTTACTACCCCGGCTACCCGCAGACCGGTTACGGCTACGCCGGCCGGCCGGGTGGCCTGCTGGAACGCTGGGGCGCCCGGGTCATCGACGGGTTCCTCGTCGGGATCGTGTCCTGGCTGCTGGCGATGGTCTTCGGCTCGACGGGCAGCATCATGGTCACCGGGCTGTTCACCGGGGTCCTGATGTTCGCCTACTTCGTGGCGATGGAGGTCACCCAGGGCCGCACGCTGGGCAAGAGATTGCTCGGGATGTCGGTGCGGGGGGCCGGCGGCGCCCCCAAGCCGGACTTCAGGCAGTCGGCCATCCGCAACGCCTGGACGCTGCTGCCGGTCATCCCCTACGTCGGCGGTCTGCTGGGCGTCGTCGCGATCATCGTGATCGCGGTGACCATCAGCAACAGCCCCACCAAGCAGGGCAAGCACGACGAACTGGCCGGCGGCACCCAGGTCGTCAAGAGCTAGCCGTCTGGTTGCGGTTCCACTCCAGCCAGCCCACGCCTGTTCGGCCGTCGGCGGTCCGCACCGTCGCCCACGCCCGCGGGAAGAAGCTGACCCGCCCGTCCGGGGCGACCAATCGCACCGGCGCGTTCCCCTGTACGTGGATGCCGGCCACCAGCGGACCGGGCTGCATGGTCAGTGTGGTGGTCTCCGGTAATCCGTTGTCGGCCAACGCCGCATCGGTGGTGACCGACGTGGTCTCGATCACCGGTCGGCCGGGTGGCTGGATGTAGCCGACGCTGACCGGCGGCATGCCGGGGATGCGCAGATCCACCCCGTGCAGGTGGGTGCCGTCGTCGAGGTGCAGCGCACTCCACACCCAGTCCATGCTCCACCAGTCCCGGACGCCATGGCTGTGGTCACGTTGGCCGGGCACCGCGTTGAGGGTGTAGCGCTCGCCGTCGATGGTCACGGTTCCGGTTACCGTGCAGGGGATTTCGTAGCGGGTGGCGATCCGGTAGGCGTACGGGGTGCCACTGGTGTCCCAGGTCAGGTCCATCGCCAGCTGCGCCGGTTCGCCGGACTGTTCGTGCAGCAGTCCGGCCGGGTCGTCATGGGAACGCGCCGGGCCGGCCACCGACACCCGATAGGTCTGCAGCGGAACCGTTGCGCCGTGGCGCATCTCGATGTCACCGGCCCGCAGGTCGTTGGGATTCGCCGGCAGCGGGGCGTGGAAGTCCAGCAGTGCCACGGTCGGCATGTCGGGTCCGCAGACCAGGGCGTTGATCCAGGCCAGGTTCTGGTTGGGGACCAGGCCCAGCCGGATCCAGCCGCCGACGCCCTGCTCGGGGTCGGCGAAGTCCCAGTACCAGCTTTCGTTCCAGAGCGGCTCTTCGCCCGGGGCGTGGGCGGCTTCGTCGGCCGGATCCGGCTGCAGCGCTGGGCTTTCCACGGGCTGGGGCAGCACCTCCAGCGCCCCGGTGTCCAGGACATGGCTGCTGTGCCGGTCCATCATGGTCAGGAACATCTGATCGCCGCGTTCGGTGCGCTCGACCAGCATCGAGGACACGATGGCCATCATCACCCCGAAGAAACTCTGCCGGCGCACCCCGTCGCGGACCTGTTCGAGGGTCATCGGGGGGTTCGGACCGAGGCCGGCGTGATAGGCGGCCAGCAGTTCGTCGTAGTGCGCCCGGCGGTCCTCGGTGCGCAGGGCGCAGCCAAGGAAGTACGCGACATCGGTCAGGGCCGGCCCCCAGGTGACGGTCTGCCAGTCCACCACGGTCAGGTCGCGTAGCGACCCGGGGCGGCCGAACAGCATGTTGTCCAGGCGGTAGTCGCCGTGCACCAGACCCTTGACCCGGTCTTCGGCGGCCTCGCGGGCCAGGTGGGCGTCGAAGCTGTCCACCAGGCGACGGCCGACCAGCCGCTGCTGCGGTGTGATGGATTCGCCGTAGCGGTCGACGAACCCGTTGAACAGGCCGGTGATCAGGGCCTGGTTCATCGGGGTCACCCGGTTCAGCCACGGCGCCTCGGCCGGGCTCTCGCTGCCGATCAGCGGGGCGTGCAGGCGACCCAGTCGGGTCAGCGCCAGTTTGGCGTCTTCGATTGTGGCGCCACTGATTTCGTCGCCCACCTCGGCGGGGGCGGCGTCGTCGATCAGCAGGGTGAACATCCCGGTCTCGGGTTGATAGGAGGCGTGGAAGCACCGGGCAACCGGGCCGCCCAACCGCGGTGCGACGTCGGAGTAGAACTGCACCTCGCGTTCGTAGAGACCCAGTGCCTGCCCGGTGCCGCGGCTCATCGGGTCACTGGCCGCCACCTTGAGCACCACCGAGGCGGGCCCGTCGCCCTCGGCGTAGGTCAGCGCGACCCGGTAGCACTCGCTCATCTGGCCGGTGCCGATGCGCTCGACGGTGAAGCCCCCGACCCGGCCGGCCCCGAGTGTCTCGGTCAGCCAACCCGCGGTGAGGTCCTCGGGGCGTTCGATCGGGGCGGCGGCGGTCATGTGGTCGTCGACGTCAACAGCGGCACAGCTGCCAACTCAGCCATTCGCCGATCGCGGTCATTGGTCTCCATGATTTCCCTCCGGGTACGTCAGGGAGCGTCGCGGTCGAGCGTGAAACCTGCCCAGGCCCGGCGGCGGTGCGGGTTCGGGTCGTATTCGACGTGGGTGTGCCGGTCGAACACCAGCACCGGGCGCTCGGTGTGGTTGTAGGCAGGCCAGTCGTCGCCCGGCACTCCGGTCCGGCTGAACTCCTGCCAGCGGTGCTGCACCTGGTGGCTGACCTTGACCGCGGCCCGCTGATCCACGCCTGCGGTCAGCACCGCCCCGACCCGGGAGCGGTAGATGCCGAACACCGCGAGAAGTTCGGTGGCGTGGGTGGCGCCCAGGCCGGCCCAGTGCAGGGTGCGCGGCGCGAAGTCGTAGCGGTAGACGTAGGTGGGTGCCAGCTTGGCGTGTGCCTCGGCGATCTGCCAGGCGGCGGTGCCGAAGATCATGTCCCCGCCGAACTCGATGCAGGCCTTGCGGTCGGGATACAGCGGGTAGGCGGCCAGAACGCGTTCGCGGACCTCGGTCGGGGTGTGGGTCAGCACACGTTCGATGGCGTGCTCACTGGTGGGCAGCAGCTTGAGGAACCGGGTGAACAGGCGTCCCTCATCGGCGTTTGTGCCGACGATCAGCGGAACCTTGTGCGCCACACCCTGTCTCATCGCCTCGAACGGGTCCAGCGGCAGGAAGTCGTCGCCGTGGGTGGGCCCCACCGCCGAGGCGCCGAGCATGTCACTGAGGCTGTGTTTCATCAGATGGTTGGTGGCCGCGACCAATTCGCCGGGCGTGGCGCGCAGCAAGGCCGGGCCGGGGTTGCCGCGGTCCGCGCCGATCCGGTCGACGAACCGTTCGGCGAATTTCGCGGCCACCTCCTGCGAGCTGACCATGCCCGAGGCCGGACTCTGCGAAATCGCTTGATGGAAGAGGCCTTCGGCTGCCGGGACGCCGAGCAGGGTGGCCACCACATGGGCCCCGGCGCTCTCGCCGAAGATCGTCACGTTGCC
>NZ_JBBATF010000029.1:0-20046 GCF_040398885.1 Mycobacterium sp.
GACGGCGGCGCGCAGATCGCCGCACCGCCGCGCCGTCGGCTCCGACTGCTGCTGACGGTGGCCGCCACGGTGCTGGCAGTGGACGTCGTCACTAAGGTCCTGGCGGTGCGATACCTGACGCCCGGCCAGCCGGTGCCGATCATCGGCGACACCGTCACCTGGACCCTGGTCCGCAACTCCGGTGCCGCCTTCTCGATGGCCACCGGATACACCTGGGTGCTCACCCTGGTGGCCATCGGGGTGGTGGTCGGCATCGTCTGGATGGGCCGCCGGCTGGTGTCGCCCTGGTGGGCGGTCGGGCTCGGGATGATCCTCGGCGGGGCGCTGGGCAACCTGGTGGACCGGTTCTTCCGGTCGCCGGGCCCGCTGCGCGGGCACGTGGTGGACTTCCTGTCCGTCGGCTGGTGGCCGGTGTTCAACGTCGCCGACCCCGCGGTGGTCGGCGGGGCGATGCTGCTGGTGGGCCTTTCGATCTTCGGCTACGACTTCGACAGTCCGCACCGGCGCGAGACCGGGAGCGAGCCGGCCTGATGGCCGAGCGGTCCATGCCGGTGCCCGAGGGCCTGGCCGGTATGCGGGTGGATGCCGGTGTGGCCAGGCTGCTGGGCCTCTCCCGAACCGCGGTGGCGGCGGTCGCCGAGGAAGGCGGGGTGCTCCTCGACGGAGTGCCGGCCGGCAAGTCCGATCGGCTGGAAGCCGGGGCGTGGCTGACCGTCACACTGCCGGAACCGCCTGCCCCGGTGGAGAACACGCCCGTCGACGTCGAGGGCATGACGATCCTGTACGCCGACGACGACATCGTCGCCGTCGACAAGCCGCCCGGGGTGGCGGCGCACGCGACGGTGGGCTGGCACGGCCCCACGGTGCTGGGCGGACTGGCCGCGGCCGGCTTCCGGGTCAGCACCTCCGGGATCCACGAACGGCAGGGCATCGTGCAGCGACTCGACGTCGGCACCTCCGGCGTCATGGTGGTCGCGCTGTCCGAACGGGCCTACACGGTGCTCAAGCGGGCGTTCAAGCAGCGCACCGTCGACAAGCGGTATCACGCTGTGGTGCAAGGACATCCGGATCCCTCCAGCGGAACGATCGACGCGCCGATCGGACGGCACCGCGGCCACGACTGGAAGTTCGCCGTCACCGAGAACGGGCGGCACAGCATCACCCACTACGACACCCTGGAGATGTTCCGGGCCGCCAGCCTGCTCGACATCCACCTGGAAACCGGACGCACCCACCAGATCCGGGTGCATTTCGCCGCGCTGCACCATCCCTGCGTCGGTGACCTGACCTACGGCGCCGACCCGGTGCTGGCCAAACGGCTGGGCCTGGAGCGGCAGTGGCTGCACGCCTGCTCGCTGGCCTTCGCGCACCCCGCCGACGGCCGCCGCATCGAGATCACCAGCCGGTATCCGGGCGACCTGCAGCACGCGCTGGATGTGCTGCGCGCCGATTCGTGAGCGCCCCGGCGGACGTCAGCGGACTGCTCTACGGACTGGCGGCGTACGGGCTGTGGGGCGTCTTCCCGGCGTTCTTCAACCTGCTCGCCCCGGCCGGATCCCCGGAGGTGCTGGCCCACCGGGTGGTGTGGACCGGGCTGCTGATGGCGATCCTGCTGGCGCTCGTCGGGCGCCTGGGTGATCTGCGGAGGATCACCGGCCGCTCCTGGCTGCTGCTGACCGCCGCCTCGGCGCTGATCTCGACGAACTGGCTGATCTACATCTGGGCGGTCAACTCGGCACAGGTCGTCGACGCCGCCCTGGGCTACTTCATCAACCCACTGGTCAGCGTGGTGCTCGGAGTGGCGCTGTTCGGGGAGCGGCTCAACCCGGTCCAACTCGGCGCGGTGCTTCTCGCCGCGGCGGCGGTGGTGTTGCTGTCCACGGGCGTCGGCGGCCCGCCGCTGATCGCGATCGGCCTGGCGCTGTCCTTCGGCCTGTACGGGGCGGTCAAGAAGGTGGTGCCCACCGACCCGCGGGTCAGCGTCGGGGTCGAGACGGCCATCGCCGCGCCGTTCGCGCTGGCCTATCTGGTGTTCATCCAGATCAGCGGAGACGCCGACTTCGTCAACCACGGGCCGGCCCACACCGCGCTGATGGTGCTGTGCGGGCCGGTCACGGCGATCCCGCTGCTCTGTTTCGCCGCCGCCGCCCAGCGGCTTCCGCTGGTGACGTTGGGTCTGCTGCAGTTTCTGACCCCGTCCATGCAGATGGTCTGGGGTGTGCTGGTCGATCACGAACCGATGCCGCCGGTCCGTTGGCTGGGTTTCGCGCTGATCTGGACGGCCCTGGCGGTTTTCAGCGCCGACGCGTTGGCTCGCGCGTACCGCCGTCGCACGGGTAGCTTGCAGGCATCATGAGCCAGCGCAAGGGACTGAACCGCAAGATCTTGATCGCCGTCATGGCGGCGTTGTCGGCGGTGGCGATCATCGTGCCGATCGCGGGCACGCTGCTGGCGTGGAAGTTCGACGGCAACAGTGCCGAGACGCCGGTGACGACGACCACGACCAAGCCGCCGCTGACCATCAAGCCGCTGCCGGTGCGCCCGGTGGTCAGCGCGTTCGTCACCACGCCCGATCAGTGCCCGCCACCCGACCCGGTGCCCCCCGATCAGCCGATGCGGATCTGCGACATCAACAAGACGGCGGTCTACGAACTCCAGCCCGAGGCCCTGAGGGTCCAGTTGACCAACGTCGACTCGTTCCTCAACCCGCTGACCGGGGTGCAACTGGTGCAGATGACCATGACCAACGAGTCGGCCGAGGAGTTCGGCAAGTTCACCGCCGGCCAGGTGGGCAGGCAGGTGGCCTTCGTGCGGGGCGGGACGGTGGTGTGGGGCCCCAAGATCGTCGCCCCGATCGACGGCCAGGTGCTCCAGTTGTCCGGTGATCTGACCGCCGAACAGGCCAAGCAGATCGCGGGCATGCTGCGCGACCAGACCTGACCCGGGACACGACGGCACGACACGCCGAAGGGCGTCGTGGCCCGGCCCTAAACTGACGGGCCTATGGCGATCAACAGCGGGCGGGGCTTCGTGCACCTGCACAACCACACCGAGTACTCGATGCTCGACGGGGCCGCCAAGATCACGCCCATGCTGGCCGAGGCGCAGCGGCTGGAGATGCCGGCCATCGGCATGACCGACCACGGCAACATGTACGGGGCCAGCGAGTTCTTCCACGCCGCCAACAAGGTCGGCATCAAGCCGATCATCGGCGTCGAGGCGTACGTGGCGCCGGGTTCCCGTTTCGACACCCGCCGGATCCTGTGGGGCGACCCCAGCCAGAAGGGCGACGACGTCTCCGGCAGCGGGTCCTACACCCACCTGACCATGGTCGCCGAGAACTCCACCGGCCTGCGCAACCTGTTCAAGCTGTCCTCGCTGGCATCCTTCGAGGGTCAGCTGGGCAAGTGGAACCGGATGGACGCCGAGATCATCGCCGAGCACGCCCGGGGCATCATCGCCACCACCGGCTGCCCGTCGGGGGAGGTGCAGACCCGGTTGCGGCTCGGCCAGGTCGACGAGGCGATGGAATCGGCCGCCAGGTGGCGGGAGATCTTCGGTGCGGACAACTACTTCCTGGAACTGATGGACCACGGCCTGTCCATCGAGCGGCGGGTCCGGGACGGGCTGCTGGAGGTCGGCCGCAAGCTGGGTATCCCGGCCCTGGCCACCAACGACTGCCACTACGTCACCCGCGAGGCCGCGCACAGCCACGAGGCGCTGCTGTGCGTGCAGACCGGCAAGACGCTGTCGGACCCGAACCGGTTCAAGTTCGACGGCGACGGCTACTACCTGAAGTCCGCCGCCGAGATGCGCGCGCTGTGGGACGCCGAGATCCCGCAGGCCTGCGACTCCACCCTGCTCATCGCCGAACGGGTGGGGTCCTACGCCGACGTGTGGACCCCCCGGGACCGGATGCCGGTTTTCGGCGTTCCCGATGGTCACACCCAGGGCAGCTGGCTGCGCCACGAGGTCGACGCCGGCCTGGCCCGCCGATTCCCCGACGGCGTGCCGGCCGAGTACGTCGAGCGTGCCGCCTACGAGATCGGCGTCATCTGCGACAAGGGCTACCCGTCGTACTTCCTGATCGTGGCCGACCTGATCGGCTACGCCCGCTCGGTGGACATCCGGGTCGGGCCGGGCCGGGGTTCGGCGGCCGGGTCACTGGTGGCCTACGCGCTGCGGATCACCGACATCGACCCGATCGAGCACGGCCTGCTGTTCGAACGCTTCCTCAACCCCGAGCGCGCCTCGATGCCCGACATCGACATCGACTTCGACGACCGCCGCCGCGGGGAGATGGTGCGCTACGCCGCCGACAAGTACGGCAGCGACCGGGTGGCGCAGGTGATCACCTTCGGCACCATCAAGACCAAGGCCGCCCTCAAGGACGCCGCCCGGGTGCACTACGGCCAGCCCGGTTTCGCCATCGCCGACCGGATCACCAAGGCGCTGCCGCCGGCGATCATGGCCAAGGACATCCCGCTGTCGGGTATCACCGACCCGACCCACGAGCGGTACAAGGAGGCCGCCGAGGTTCGCGGGCTGATCGACACCGACCCCGATGTACGCACCATCTATGAGACCGCCCGCGGGCTGGAGGGCCTGGTCCGCAACGCCAGCGTGCACGCGTGCGCGGTGATCATGAGTTCCGAGCCGCTGATCGAGACGATCCCGCTGTGGCGCCGCCCCCAGGACGGCGCGATCATCACCGGCTGGGACTACCCGTCGTGTGAGGACATCGGCCTGCTGAAGATGGACTTCCTGGGCCTGCGCAACCTGACCATCATCGGTGACGCGATCGAGAACATCAAAGCCAACCGCGGCGTCGACCTGGAACTCGAGTCGCTGACCCTGGATGACCCGGCCACCTACGAATTGCTCTCCCGCGGAGACACTCTCGGCGTCTTCCAGCTCGACGGCGGACCGATGCGCGACCTGCTGCGCCGGATGCAGCCGACCGGGTTCGCCGACATCGTCGCCGTGCTGGCGCTGTACCGGCCGGGGCCGATGGGCGTCAACGCCCACAACGACTACGCCGACCGCAAGAACGGCCGTCAGGCCATCAAGCCGATCCACCCGGAGTTGGCCGAGCCTCTGGCAGACATTCTCGCCGAGACCTACGGCCTGATCGTCTACCAGGAACAGATCATGCGCATCGCGCAGAAGGTTGCCGGCTACTCGCTGGCCCGAGCGGACATCCTGCGCAAGGCGATGGGCAAGAAGAAGCGCGACGTGCTCGACAAGGAGTACGAGGGCTTTGCCGACGGGATGAAGGCCAACGGATTCTCCGCCGGCGCCATCAAGGTGCTGTGGGACACCATCCTGCCGTTCGCCGACTACGCGTTCAACAAGTCCCACGCGGCCGGCTACGGGCTGGTGTCGTACTGGACGGCGTACCTGAAGGCCAACTATCCGGGGGAGTACATGGCCGGCCTGCTCACCTCGGTGGGCGACGACAAGGACAAGGCTGCGGTGTACCTGGCCGACTGCCGCAAACTGGGCATCACCGTGCTGCCACCGGACGTCAACGAGTCGGAACTGAACTTCGCCTCGGTGGGCGCCGACATCCGCTTCGGTCTGGGCGCGGTGCGCAACGTCGGCGCCAACGTCGTCGGTTCGCTGATCGCGACCCGCACCGCCAAGGGCAAGTTCACCGACTTCTCCGACTACCTCAACAAGATCGACGTCGGCGCCTGCAACAAGAAGGTCACCGAGTCGCTGGTCAAGGCCGGGGCGTTCGACTCCCTGGGGCACCCCCGCAAGGGGCTGTTCCTGGTGCACAGCGACGCCGTCGAGTCGGTGCTGGGCACCAAGAAGGCCGAGGCGATGGGGCAGTTCGACCTCTTCGGCGGCGGCGACGGATACGGCGCCGGCGCCGGCGCCGGCGATTCAGCCTTCACCATCAGGGTTCCCGACGAGGAGTGGGACGACAAGCACAAGCTCGCACTGGAGCGCGAGATGCTCGGCCTGTACGTCTCCGGGCACCCGCTCAACGGCATCGCGCACCTGCTGTCCGCCCAGGTGGACACCGCGATTCCGGCCATCCTGGACGGCGACGTCGCCAACGACACCCAGGTGCGGGTCGGCGGGATACTGGCCTCGGTGAACCGCAGGGTCAACAAGAGCGGGATGCCCTGGGCCTCAGCCCAATTGGAGGATCTGACCGGGGGCATCGAGGTGATGTTCTTCCCCCAGACCTACTCGCTGTTCGGCGCGGAGATCGCCGACGACGCCGTGGTGCTGGTGGGCGGCAAGGTCCGCGTCCAGGACGACCGGGTCACCTTGCTGGCCAATGACCTTGTGGTGCCGGACTTCTCGAACGCCCAGCCGAACCGGCCGCTGGCGGTCAGCCTGCCCACCCGCCAGTGCACCCTGGACAAGGTGACCGCCCTCAAGCAGGTGCTGTCCCGGCATCCCGGCACCTCCCAGGTGCACCTGCGGCTGATCAGCGGCGACCGGATCACCACCCTGGAGTTGGACCAGTCGCTGCGGGTGACGCCGTCCTCGGCGCTGATGGGCGACCTCAAGGCCCTGCTCGGCCCGGGGTGCCTGGGCGGCTAGGCCGGCCGTTGGCCGGCGGGTTGCGCTGTCGCCCCAGGCCGCCTTTCGGGCGGCCGGATGCCCGGAGGAATGCCGGCAGTCGCACAAAGCCGGCGCCATACATCCGCTACTCGGGTCTGAAAGTGCTGTCCATCCGCGAGAGCGGCGACTTCGACCTGATCAAGCACAAATGGCTTGGCGTCGAGGAGACCTGACGGCTGTCGGTTCGCACCGGCGGGTCAGTCCTGAACCCGGCGGCAACCCCGAGCGGCTACCCAGCGAGGCGTCCTTCGCCGCGCTGTGCGGCACCGCACCGGTACCGGCATCCTCGGGAAAGACCCAACGGCACAGACTCTCCCGCGGCGGCGACCGAGCGGCCAACAACGCCCTGCACCGCATTGCCTTGGTCCGCATGTCGGCTGACAAACACACGTTGCACAACACTTCGGAGTCTGGCCCACCGTCATCTCTCGCCTCGAACGCGGACTACAACGCGATGACGCTCTCGTCGACAACTACCGACAATGGCTAGCAGCCGCCTGAGGCCTTGACAGCAATAGGAGCATCAAATCCGGATAGGTGAGGATCACCAGGCTGGGCCCGGCAGACGTCTACGTTGGTTATCTCGTCGAGCGGATCGTGCCCGGCAACCTGCGCTGCTGAGCCACAGGCTGTTACCGGGACCCGTCGCCCCGCGGCCGGACGGCCGGGGGTTCAGCGACGCGCAGACCTGACGCCGAGGTAGAAGGACAGCGTCTTCGGCGACACGCGGTTGCCGCCGAACCATGGCCACATGCGAAACGAGAACCCGCCGGCCTTCAGGTCCGGAGGGGAAGCCTTGTAGACCGTCTGAGCCCCGTGGCTGATCGTCACCCCGGCGTAGTCCACCGCGAACGCGAACGAGTCGCCGGCCGGAACCCTGATGATCTCGTCGTCCGACGGAAGCACCCTTTTATCGGCGACGTTGAAAGCCGGTGCCACCTCGAAGGTCTGAGCCTGCACGTTCCAGCGCCAGGCGACCATGGTGGCCTCGACGTTAGCCGGGATGCTGAAGCCGATTCCGGTCAGCTTGTTCCAGTCGTATTGATCGTCGTCGTTGAGGTCGTAGACCGTGTCAGGGGTGAACGTCGCCGATCCGGACACCGAGCGCACGAATGGATCGATCATGGGCGGAAGACCGATATGGGTGTTCTTGAGAATCGTCACCCGTCGTTGGCGCGGACCTGCCGGCGACTGCGCACCCGGCGCGATGGCGGGGTTCGACACCGTGGCCGCCGGGCGGTCGCCGCGAGCTCTGGCGGCCGTCACCGATGGAGCCCGCCTGCGCGGCACCGTGGTCGCCGACCGTTCGTTACCCGTCCGACGTGCCGTCGGCCCGGTACGGCCGGTAGGGGAGCCAGTCTGGGCTTCGCGAGGAGCGGACTGGGTCGCGGTGCGGGAGCCGGAGTCGGGTCGGCCGGTGTCGGCGGACGCTTCTGTCGCGCCCCAGCCGGCGATGGCCGCGCCGAGGCCGAGCGCTACCGCGCAGCCGGCCACGTGCACGCCGATCCTTGGGGAAGCTGTGCCCGGCATGGAGCTTGCACCTCCCAGGGGACGACAGTGACGAAGCGCAACGCCGGCGCTGCCGGAGTTCGGCTGTCACCAATGTAGACCACATCACGTTCGCCGGATCGCCCATACCCTCCCAGCGGACGCGGCTCTCGTCATCCGCCCATGCCGCGACCAACTCGGGGACTATCGACACCGGAGTGCTCTGCGCAACTTCTAGATACTGATCCAGCGATCAACCTCGCCGCCCGAGCCGTCGCCTACATCTGGAACGCCAAGCTCGCACACTTACGAATCAACTCTTAGTCTGCCTACATGCCGTTGACCGGAGACTACGAACCGAGCACCTCCGACTGGGCCCGCGAGAACGCCGAGTTGTACATGGCCTCGGGCGGCACCGAGGGAACCGAACTCAAAGGCAAGCCGGTCGTCCTGCTGACCACCCTCGGCGCCAGGTCCGGCAAGATCCGCAAGACGCCGCTGATGCGGGTCGAGCACGACGGCGAATACGCCGTCGTCGCCTCCCTCGGCGGGGCGCCCAGGAACCCGGTCTGGTACCACAACGTCAAGAGGCACCCCCGGGTGGAACTGCAGGACGGCACCCGGACCGGAGACTACGAGGCCCGCGAGGTGTTCGGCGAGGAGCGGGACCTGTGGTGGGAACGCGCCGTCCACGTCTGGCCCGACTACGCCGACTACCAGCGTAAAACCGATCGCCGGATCCCGGTGTTCGTGTTGACCCCGATTCACTGATTTCCCCGTGGCGGTGGCACCATTGACCGGTGTCCGCCGAGTTGAGTCAGAGCCGCCTCGCGTCGCCGCTGTCCGCGGCCGACGTCGACGAGGCCGCCCGGCGCATCGCCGAGGTCGTCGCGCGGACTCCGCTCGAGCACAGTGACCGGCTCTCGGCGATCACCGGAGCCGAGGTCTACCTCAAGCGCGAAGACCTGCAGAGCGTGCGGTCCTACAAGATCCGCGGCGCCTACAACCTTCTCAAGCAACTCACCGGCGATCAGTTGCGGGCCGGGGTGGTGTGCTCCTCGGCCGGCAACCACGCCCAGGGCTTCGCACTGGCCTGCCGGGCGCTGAAGGTGCACGGCCGGGTCTACGTGCCGGCCAAGACGCCCAAGCAGAAGCGCGACCGCATCCGCTACCACGGCGGGGACTTCATCGAACTGATCGTCGGCGGGGCCTCCTACGACGACGCCGCCGACGCCGCCCTCGCCGACGCCGCCCGCACCGGCGCGACCATCGTCCCGCCCTATGACGACCCCCGCACCATGGCCGGGCAGGGCACCATCGCGGTGGAGATCCTCGACCAGCTCGACGCCGAGCCGGACCTGGTGATCCTCGGCGTCGGCGGCGGCGGGTGCATCGCCGGCATCACCACCTATCTGGCCGAACGCACCTCGGCCACCTCGGTGCTCGGTGTCGAACCCGCCGGGGCGGCCTCGATGATCGCCGCGCTGGCCGCGGGCGGGCCGGTGACGCTGGAGGCGGTCGACCAGTTCGTCGACGGGGCGGCGGTCAAACGGGCCGGGGCGCTGACCTATCAGGCGCTGGCGGCGGCGGGGGACATGGTCTCGGTGACCACCGTCGAGGAGGGCGCGGTGTGCACCGCGATGCTCGACCTGTATCAGAACGAGGGCATCATCGCCGAGCCCGCCGGGGCGCTGTCGGTCGCCGGGCTGCTGGAGGCCGACATCGCGCCGGGATCGACGGTGGTGTGCCTGATCTCGGGCGGCAACAACGATGTGTCGCGCTACGGGGAGGTGCTGGAGCGGTCCCTGGTTCACCTCGGCCTCAAGCACTACTTCCTGGTCGACTTCCCGCAGGAGCCCGGTGCGCTGCGCCGCTTCCTCGACGAGGTGCTCGGCCCGAACGACGACATCACCCTGTTCGAGTACGTCAAGCGCAACAACCGGGAGACCGGCGAGGCGCTGGTCGGCATCGAACTCGGTTCGGCCGCCGGCTACGAGGGTCTGCGCGCCCGGATGGCGGCCTCGGGCCTGCACGTCGAGGCGCTGGAGCCGGGCTCCCCGGCGTACCGCTATCTGACCTGAGGCCCGGCGGGCCGGCCGCCGCGATCCACAGCCGTGCGCAGCACCGCCACCGAATGGGCCGGCAGGCGGGTGCATGTGTCCCTGACCTCCGGGTCGCCCCAGGCCAGGATCACCTCCCCGGCGGCATTCACGCACACCGCATCGGCACCGAGGTTGCAGGCGATGGCGATCCGGCCGCGGCGCATCACGATCCAGCGTTGCGACTCGTCGAAGTCGACGGCCAGATGGGGCAGCCACGGGTCGGCCATGTCGGGTTCGTCGTGGCGCAACCGGATCAGCGCGCGGTAGAACCGCAACAGTTCCGCGTGGCCGGGTTCGTGCGGTTCGGTCCAGTCGAGTTTGGAGCGTAGGAACGTCTGCGGGTCCTGCGGGTCGGGTACGGAGTCGGCGTCCCAGCCGTGTTCGGCGAACTCGGACTTGCGGCCCTCGGCGGTGGCGCGGGCCAGTTCCGGTTCGGGATGGGAGCTGAAGAACTGGAACGGCCGGGTGGACCCCCACTCCTCGCCCATGAAAAGCATTGCGGTGTAGGGGGATCCGAGGGCGAGCGCCACTTTGACGGCGAGTTGGCCGCTGTCGAGGTTCTGGGCCGGACGGTCGCCGGCGGCCCGGTTGCCGACCTGGTCGTGGGTGCAGGTGTAGGCCATCAGCCGGGTGGCGGGAATCAGCGTGGTGTCCAGTGGCCGGCCGTGCCGGCGCCCCCGGAACGACGAATAGGTGCCGGCGTGGAAGTAGCCGTGGCGCAGGGTGGTCGCCAGCGCGGCCATCGAACCGAAATCGCGGTAATAGCCCTGGCGTTCGCCGGAGACCGCACCGTGGATGGCGTGGTGGACGTCGTCGTCCCACTGCGCGGTCAGGCCGTAGCCGCCGCGGTCGCGAGGGGTGATCAGCTTCGGGTCGTTGAGGTCGCTCTCGGCGACCAGCGACAGCGGCCGGCCGAGAACCGCCGAGAGTGCGTCGGTCTCAACGGCCAACTCCTCGAGGATGTGGATGGCGGTGTCGTCGGCCAGGGCGTGCACCGCGTCCAGTCGCAGGCCGTCGGCGTGGAAGTCGCGCATCCAGCGCAGCGCGCAGTCGAGGATGTGGCGGCGGACCTCGTCGGCGCCCGGCCCGGAGAGGTTGACGCCCTCGCCCCACGGGTTGGCCGCCGCCGACAGGTACGGCCCGAACCGGGGCAGGTAGTTCCCGGACGGGCCGAAGTGGTTGAACACCGCGTCGATCAGCACGCCCAGGCCGCGGGCGTGACAGGCGTCGACCAGTCGCACCAATCCGTCCGGGCCGCCGTAGGGTTCGTGCACCGCGAACCACAACACGCCGTCGTAGCCCCAGCCGTGGGTGCCGTTGAAGGCGTTGACCGGCATCAGTTCGACGACGTCGACCCCGAGGTGCACCAGGTGGTCCAGTTTTCCGATCGCCGCGTCGAAGGTGCCCTCCGGGGTGAAGGTGCCGACGTGCAGTTCGTAGATCACCGCGCCCTCGACCGAGCGGCCCGGCCACCCGCCGTCGGTCCACCGCGCCCGGCGCGGGTCCCAGAGTTGGGAGCGCTCGTGCACGCCGTCGGGCTGGCGGGGCGACCGCGGATCGGGCAGCACACCCGCGTCGTCGTCGAGGACGAAGCCGTACCGGGCGTCCGGTTCGCACTCCACCGCGGCGCGCCACCACCCGTCGTCGGCGCGGGTCATCGGGTGCACCGCGCCCTCGACGTCGAGGCGGACCCGCCGCGGCAGCGGCGCCCACACCGCGAAATCAGTCATCTCGTTCCAGCAGGATCACCGGCAGCCCTGCGAACAGGTCGGCCGCCGGCGCCGGGCCGTCGTGCCGGCCGCCGCTCAACCGGTCGGTCCAGACGCCCGGCGGCAACTCGAGCATCGTTGTCCCCCAGCTGGTTTCGGCGAGCCGGACGGTCCAGCGAGTGACCGCGACCAGCACATCGTCACCGCGGCGGAAGGCCAGCAGATGCTCGGCGGCCGGGCCGGATGCCAGCACCGGCCGGTAGCCGCCCGCCAGGAACGTCTGCGGCCGGTCGCGGCGAGCCGCGAGGGCGGCGGCCACCACCCGCATCTTCGGATGCTCCATGCGGGACAGTGCCGCCCGCAGTCCGGCGTGGTCGACCGGCCGGCGATTGTCCGGGTCGACGAGGCTGTCCTCCCACAGTTCGGTGCCCTGGTAGACGTCCGGAATCCCGGGAACGGTCAGTGCGAGCATCTTCTGGGCCATCGCGTCGCTGTGGGCGTGCGGCAGCAGCCGGGCGACCAGTTCGGTCAGCCCGCCGGCGGCGGGGCCGTCCAGCACGGCGTCGAGCCAGGCGTGCACCGCATGTTCGAACCGCCGGTCCGGCTGGGTCCACGAGGTTCGCAGTCCGGCTTCCCGGACCGCCTTCTCGGCGTAGCGGTGCAGCCGCCGCCGCAGCGCGCCGGTGACCTGACCGTCGGCCGGCCACACCCCGAAGATGTTCTGCCACAGGAACAATCCGGTCTGCGGATCGGGGGAGGGCGCGGCCGTCTCCCACCGCGCGACCGTTTCCGACCACAGCCCGGGCACCTGGGAGAGCACGCCGATGCGGGCGCGCACATCCTCGCCGCGCTTGGTGTCGTGGGTGGACAGCGAGCTCATGGTGGCCGGCCACAATCGCGCCCGCACGGCCGCGCCGCGGTGGAACTCCGCGGCGCTGACACCGAACCGGTACGGTTCGCCGCCCACCTCGTTGAGCGAGACCAGTCTGGTGTCGCGGTAGAAGTGGCAGTCCTCGACGGATTTGGCGGTCATCGCCCCGCACAGCTGTTGCAGTCGCGCGGCCGGTTCCGGTTCGGTGATCGCCGCGGCGACGAGGGCCAGCGGCTCGGTCAGTTTCGGGTCGCCCGCCGCGGTCGTCGCCATCGCCGCGCCGAGAAGCTGCGACAGCGCCCGATAGTCGCAGCGGTAGACCCCGACGGCGGCGAGCAGCGCGGCCACGGCGTCGGGCAGCAGCGGATGACTGCTGCCGGTGGTCCGCTCGATCACACGGCACAGCCGGGCCAGTTCACTGCCGAGCAGCTCGTGTGCGGTCCGGATCTTCAGCTGCCGCAACGATTCCCGGGTCTCCGGGTAGGACACCCCGGCCGAGGCGGCCAGCGCTCCCAGTGCGTCGGCCCCGGACGGGTCGACGAGCACCCCGCCCACCTCGCGCAGGACGTCGTAGCCGGTGCTGCCCTGGATCGGCAGTGCGGGGTCCAGCGGCTCGCCCGGGGACAGGATCTTCTCGATGACGATCCACGCGCCCGGCCCGGCCAGCTCCCGCAGCCGATCCAGGTAGCCGGGCGGGTCGGTCAGCCCGTCGGGGTGGTCGACCCGCACGCCGTCGACCAGGCCCTCGCCGAACCAGCGGGCCACCTCGGCGTGGGTTTCGGCGAACACCGCCGGATCCTCCTGGCGGATCCCGGCCAGGGTGTTGACGGCGAAGAACCGGCGGTACCCGCACACCCCGGCGTGCCAGTCCACCAGGCGGTAGTGCTGCCGGTCGTGGATCACCGACGCCGCGGCGCCGTCCGCGGCGGTGCCGGGAGCGGTCGGCAGCCTGATTCCGTGGATCCGCAGCATGTCGGCGTCGACGGTGAGCCGATCGAGGTCCTCCGCGGCGCCCAGCAGGGGAAGGATGATCCGGCCGTCGGGGTCCGCGGACCAGTCGATGTCGAAGAACCGCGCGTGACGGGAGTCCCGGCCGAGTCGCAGCACGTCCCACCACCACCGGTTGTGCTCGGGGATGCCCACCCCCAGGTGGTTGGGCACGATGTCGACGACCAGGCCCAGCCCGCGTGCCCGGGCCGCCCCCGACAGCGCCGCCAGGCCCTCGGGGCCGCCGAGGGAGGCCGAGACGGTGGTCGGGTCGGTGACGTCGTAGCCGTGGGCCGAGCCCGGCGCGGCGGTCAGCACCGGGGACAGGTAGAGGTGGGTGACGCCGAGTTCGGCGAGGTAATCCAGCAGCCTCTCGGCGTCGGCGAAGGTGAATCCGGGATGGTCGCCGTCGCTGCCGCGCAGTTGCAGGCGGTAGGTGGACAGCACCGGGGTGGGCATAGCTGCCTGTTCCCGCTAGCCGGTCTTTCGAAGCACGACCACCGACCGGCCCTGGACGGTGAGGGTCTCCCCGGCCGCCACCTGCTGCTCGGCGGCGCCCCGGCGGGCGAAGGTGTCGATGACCCCCTGCCACCGGCGGGCGTAGGGGGTTTCGGGCATGACGAAGTCCACCGGGTAGGCGTGGGCGTTGAAGCACAGCAGGAACGAGTCGTCGACGATGCGCCCGCCGCGGGCGTCGGGTTCGCGCAGTGCCTCCCCGTTGAGGCCCACCGCCACCGACTTGATGCCGGAGTGCCAGTCATCGGCGGTCATCTCGACACCGTTGCGGGTCAGCCAGTAGATGTCGCGCATGCGATGGGGACTCTGGGACGGTCGGCCGTCGAAGAAGCGCCGGCGCCGGAACACCGGGTGTTTGACCCGCAGTGCGGTCACCCTGCGGGTGAACTCCAGCATGTCTTCGTACTGGTCCGCCGCGCCCCAGTCGATCCAGGTGATCTCGTTGTCCTGGCAGTAGCCGTTGTTGTTGCCGCGCTGGGTGCGTCCCACCTCGTCGCCGTGGCTGATCATCGGAGTGCCCTGGGACAGCATCAGGGTGGCCATGATGTTGCGCATCTGCCGGTGTCTCAGTTCGACGATCTCCGGGTCTTCGGTGGGGCCCTCCACCCCGCAGTTCCACGACCGGTTGTGGTTCTCGCCGTCGCGGTTGTCCTCGCCGTTGGCGTCGTTGTGCTTGTGGTTGTAGGACACCAGGTCGGCCAGGGTGAAGCCGTCGTGGCAGGTGACGAAGTTGATGCTGGCGATGGGCCGCCGTCCGGTGGCCTCGTAGAGATCGGCGGAACCGGTCAGGCGGGAGGCGAACTCGCCCAGTGCCGCCGGTTCACCGCGCCAGTAGTCGCGCACGGTGTCGCGGTACTTGCCGTTCCACTCGGTCCACAGGCCGGGGAAGTTGCCCACCTGGTAGCCGCCCTCGCCGATGTCCCACGGTTCGGCGATGAGCTTGACCTGACTGATCACCGGATCCTGCTGGATGATGTCGAAGAAGGCCGACAGCCGGTCCACGTCGTAGAACTCCCGGGCCAGCGTGGCGGCCAGGTCGAAGCGGAACCCGTCGACGTGCATGTCCAGCACCCAGTACCGCAACGAATCCATGATGAGTTGCAGGGTGTGCGGGTGGCGGACGTTGAGGCTGTTGCCGGTTCCGGTGAAGTCCTTGTAGTGCCGCGGATCGGAATCGAGCAGGCGGTAGTAGGCGGCGTTGTCGATGCCGCGGAAGTTCACCGTCGGGCCGAGGTGGTCGGCCTCGGCGGTGTGGTTGTAGACCACGTCGAGGATGACTTCGATGCCGGCTTCGTGGAAGGTGCGCACCATGTTCTTGAACTCGCCGATCTCGCCGCCGGCGCGCTTGTTGGCCGCGTACTGGTGGTGCGGTGCGAAGAACCCGAAAGTGTTGTAGCCCCAGTAGTTTCGCAGTCCCAGGTCGAGCAGCCGCTTGTCGTTCATGAACTGATGAACCGGCATGAGTTCGATCGCGGTGACGTTGAGTGACTTGAGGTGGTCGATCACGGCGGGGTGCGCCAGGCCGGCGTAGGTGCCGCGCAACTCCTCGGGGACGTGCGGATGGGTCTGTGTCAGGCCCTTGACGTGGGCCTCGTAGATGATCGTTTCGTGGTAGGGCACCCGCGGTGCGTGGTCCGAGCCCCACTGGAAGAACGGGTTGATCACCACACTGGTCATCGTGTGGCCCAGCGAGTCCACCATCGGCGGAGTGCCCCCCGAGGCGGGATCGGCCGCCCCCAGGTCGTAGGAGTACAGCGCCTGGGTGAAATCGAAGTCGCCGTGGAAGGACTTGCCGTAGGGGTCCAGCAGCAGCTTGCTGGGGTCGCAGCGTTGCCCGGCCCACGGGTCCCACGGGCCGTGCACCCGGAATCCGTAGCGCTGCCCCGGGGAGATGCCGGGCAGGTAGGCGTGCCAGACGAACCCGTCGACCTCCTCCAGTCGGATGCGGGTCTCGACGTTGCCCTCGCCGATCAGGCACAGTTCGACGTTCTCGGCCACCTCGGAGAACACCGAGAAGTTGGTGCCGGCGCCGTCGTAGGTGGCGCCCAGCGGGTAGGGGGTGCCGGGCCAGACGTTGGTCGGAGGGCTCGGCGGCATGGGACGACCCTATCGACGCCGGGCCGAAACGGTGGGCCGTCGCGCGCCTTCGATTCCGCGGCCGGTCACCACCAGCCGGTGGCCTCACCGATCTGGCGGCCCAGTTCGGGGGTCATGGTGCGCATGTAGGTGGCCGAGAGGTGATGGGCGTCGTGGTACACCAGCACATTTCCCTCGATGGCGCGGCAGAAGTCCGCACGGCACACCGCGTCGCTCATGTCGAGGACCTTCATCAAGGGGAACCTGCCGACGAAGTCCAGCGTCGGGTTGGTGCCGGCGAGCACCCGTGAGCGTCTGATCCCGCAGGACACCGCGTCCCCGCCGTCGGCCAGGCAGTCCGTCGGCATGAACGGCTTGCCGTTGCGCACCAGCCACGGGGTGTCGCGCATCGCCAGGACGGGAATCCGGTGCTCCGACAGGGTCTGCCAGATTCCGATGTAGCTGGCCGGCATGGTGTCACCCGGCTTGACGTTCCACGGGCGGGTGGACGTGGTGAACACGAAGTCCGGGCGGTCGCGGATCAGTTTGTCCATCACCCGCTCGTTCCACTGACGGCACTTGGGGTACGGGCGGTTGTCTCCCATCACCAGCGGGTTCGGCTCGGTGGTCAGCGGGCAACCCATCTTCAGGTAGGTGACCACCTTGAAGTGGTGCTCCCTGCCCAGGGCGTCCAGCGCGGTGATCCAATGCTCGGCGTGCGAGCCGCCGGCCAGGGCGATGGTGCGGGTCGCCGAGGGATCGCCGTAGCTGCAGTTGATGATCCCGATGTTGTCGAAGTCGCTGATGCAACCGTCGCTGGTGGACTCCGGAACGTCGTCGCGGGCCTCCAGAACGGTGGGCCGGAACGGCAGGTCCGGCACCTTGGCGCCGTCGATCAGCGCCCGCGCCCCCGGGTAGCCGTCCGGCGCCAGACCGGCCAGTTCCCTGCCGTCGGCGCGCATGTCGGTCACGTGCGTGCGCCAGGCGAAAGACGTCGTCGTCAGCGCCACCCCGAGGAGCACGACCACGGTGGAGCCCACGATCGCCGGGCGGCGCAGTCGGGACGGCCGGGAGGCGCCGGTCGGCGCCGGCCTGCGCTCGCGCAGGGGTTCCTCGACGAATCGCATGGTGAGGTAGGCCAACAACCCCGACACCAGCAGGATGGCCAGTCCGTCCCAGAAGCTCGCGTGCGCCCCGCCGGTGTAGGCCAGCCAGAAGATCAGCAGCGGCCAGTGCCACAGGTACAGCGAGTACGCCATCGCCCCGAGTCGCACCAACGGGCGGGTCGCCAGCAGGCGGTTGGGCAGCGGTTGCCGCTGCGAACCGAGATTGCCGCCGGCCAGGATCAGCAGCACGGTGGCGCCCACCGGAACCAGCGCCCACGGGCCGGGGAACTGCTTGACGCCGTCGATCAGCGCCCCGCAGGACAGGATCGTCAGCAACCCCAGGACCGCCAGCACGGTGCGCAGCCACCTCGGCCAGCCGATGACCGGGAGCAACGCGCCGACGAGAACGCCGAGCAGCAGTTCCCAGGCCCGGGCGAAGCTGTTGTAGTAGGCGCTGACCTGGTCGCTCTGATGGGCGACGACGGCGTACCAGAAGGACGCCACGGTGAGGGCGCCGATCAGCACGACGAACACCGTCCGAAGCCGCCTGCCGCCCAGCCGGCTGCGCAGCAGCGCCGCGACGCCGAGGACCAGCAGCAGGAAGGCGATGTAGAACTGCCCCTGCACCGACATCGACCAGATGTGCTGCAGCGGCGAGACCGCCTCTGCGGCGCGCCGGTAGTTCGACGCCGTCGCCGCCAGTTCCCAGTTCTGGTAGTAACCCAGGCTGGCCAGGCTCTGGTCGGCGAAGGTCTCCCACCGCGTCTGGGGCTGAACCAGCACGGTGAGCACCCCGGCGGCGCTGAGCACCACGATGAGCGCCGGCAGCAGCCGCCGCGCCAGCCGCCCGATGGTCGGCACCGGGGACAGCGAGGATCCCGGGGTCAGGACGCGGCGCAGCAGCGAACTGCCGAAGAAGAACCCGGACAGCGCCAGGAACACGTCGACGCCGCCGGACACCCGGCCGAACCACACGTGGAACACCGCCACCAACGCGATCGCCACACCGCGTAGACCGTCGAGGTCACGGCGGTACAGCGCCGCCCGGGCCGGCGGTGCGGCAGCCGGGTCGGTCGGCGCAGACGTCATCGGACCCGGGTCGGTGGACTCCGCCGGCCGGGTGAGGGTGGGGGCGGCCATATCGGGGCCAAATCTATCAACCCGTGGCCTGGTCTCCTTCCGTCGGAGCGGCCATCGACCGGGCGTACGCTGCTCAGCGTGCCGGCGTTGACTCCGCAGCAGATCAGCGCCATCGACGCCGCGCACGTCTGGCACCCGTACAGCACCGTCGGCGCCGGGGCCGTGGCACCCGTCGTCGCCACCGGGGCGAAGGGGGCCTGGCTGACGGTGGTCCGGGACGGGACCGAGGTCCGTGTCCTGGACGCGATGGCGTCCTGGTGGACCGCCGTCCACGGCCACGGCCACCCGGTCCTGGACGCCGCGGTCACCCGGCAACTGCAGACGATGAACCACGTGATGTTCGGCGGCCTGACCCACGAGCCGGCGGCCCGGCTGGCCCAACTGCTGGTCGACGTCACCCCGGCCGGTCTGGACACGGTGTTCTTCTCCGACTCCGGGTCGGTTGCCGTCGAGGTGGCGGTCAAGATGGCGCTGCAGTTCTGGCGCGGCGCCGGCCGCTACGGCAAGCACCGGCTGATGACCTGGCGCGGCGGGTATCACGGGGACACCTTCGCCCCGATGAGCGTCTGCGACCCCGACGGCGGTATGCACACGCTGTGGCGCGACGTGCTGGCCGAGCAGGTGTTCGCACCGCCGGTGCCGGCTGATTACGACCCGGGCTACGTGACCGCGTTCGAGGACCGATTGCGTTGTCACGCAGACGAACTCGCCGCGGTTATCGTCGAACCGGTGGTCCAGGGCGCCGGCGGGATGCGGTTCCACGACCCGCGGTACCTGGCCGATCTGCGGGACATCTGCGACCGCAACGACGTGCTGCTGATCTTCGACGAGATCGCCACCGGCTTCGGCCGCACCGGGGAGTTGTTCGCCGCCGACCACGCCGGCGTCAGCCCCGACATAATGTGCGTCGGCAAGGCGCTGACCGGCGGCTACCTCACGCTGGCCGCGACCCTGTGCACCCGGGCCGTCGCCGAGGGCATCAGCGGCGGGGAGGCCGGGGCGCTGATGCACGGGCCGACCTTCATGGCCAACGCGCTGGCCTGCGCGGTGGCGGTGGCATCGGTGGAACTGCTGTTGCGCGGCGACTGGCGCGGCCGCGTCGCGGCCATCAACACCGGCCTGGCCGCGGGCCTGCGACCGGCCCGGGCCCTGCCCGGCGTCGCCGACGTCCGGGTGTGCGGAGCGATCGGCGTCATCGAGACCCGCCGGCCCGTCGACCTGCGAACCGCCACCCCGGTGGCACTCGACCACGGGGTCTGGCTGCGGCCGTTCCGCAACCTGATCTACGTCATGCCGCCGTTCATCTGCACCGACGCCGAGGTCGGCCAGATCACCTCGGCGATGGTCGCGGTGGCCCGCGCCGTCGGTTAGGGGTCGCGGTCGCCCGCGCCGTCGGTTAGGGGTCGCGGTGGCCCGCGCCGTCGGTTAGGGGTCGCGGTGGCCCGCGCCGTCGGTTAGGGGTCGCG
>NZ_JBBATF010000029.1:20146-22850 GCF_040398885.1 Mycobacterium sp.
GTGGCCCGGGCAATAGGGTAGGGGCCGGAATGACCCCCGAAATCGACATCTCGCCGCTGTCCTGGCTGGACGGCGTCGATCGGCGGCGCAGGCTGGCCGGTCTGCGCCGGGTGCTGCGCGCCCGCCCGGCGGTCGCGACCCAGGTCGACCTGGCCTCCAACGACTACCTCGGGCTGTCCCGGCACCCGGAGGTGATCGAAGCCGGCGTGCGGGCGCTGCGGACCTGGGGCGCGGGCTCGACGGGGTCGCGGCTCGTCACCGGGAACACCGAACTGCACGAGGAATTCGAGCGCGCCCTGGCCGAGTTCGTCGGAGCCCCGGCGGCGTTGGTGTTCTCCTCCGGCTACACCGCGAACCTCGGCGCTCTGGTCAGTCTGTCCGGCCCAGGGTCGCTGGTGGTGTCCGACGCCCTGTCGCACGCCTCCCTGGTCGACGGCTGTCGGTTGTCCCGGGCCCGGGTGGTGGTGACCCCGCACCTGGACGTCGGCGCGGTCGCGGCGGCCCTGGCCGGCCGCGACGAGGAACGGGCCGTGGTGGTCACCGACTCTGTCTTCAGCACCGACGGAGCTCTCGCGCCGTTGCGGGAACTGCACGAGGTGTGCCGGGCGCACCGGGCGGTCCTGCTGGTCGACGAGGCGCACGGCCTCGGGGTTCGCGGCGCCGGAGGCCGCGGGCTGCTGCACGAGGTCGGGTTGGCCGGGGCGCCCGATGTGGTGATGACGACCACACTGTCCAAGGCGCTCGGCAGCCAGGGCGGGGCGGTCCTGGGCTCCGAGGCGGTGCGCGACCACCTGATCGACGCGGCCCGGCCGTTCATCTTCGACACCGGGCTGGCGCCCGCGGCGGTCGGCGCCGCCCTGGGGGCGCTGGGGATCCTCGCGGCCGAGCCGTGGCGGGCGCAAGCCGTCCTCGACCACTCCGGGATCCTGGCCCGAGCGTGCGGGGTCAGCGGCCAGCCGCCGTCGGCGGTGGTGTCGCTGATCCTCGGCGACGCCGAATCGGCGGTGGCGGCGGCGACCGCCTGCCTGGACGCCGGTGTGCGGGTGGGCTGCTTCCGGCCGCCGACGGTGCCGGCCGGAACCTCCCGGTTGCGGTTGACCGCGCGCGCGTCGCTGACCGCCGGGGAACTCGAACTGGCCTGCCGGGTGCTCGGCTCGGTCCTGGCCGGCCGGTGAGCCTGCTGGTGGTCACCGGCACCGGAACCGGTGTCGGCAAGACGATCACGACCGCCGCACTGGCGTCGGCCGCGCTCGGATCGGGCGTCGACGTCGCGGTGTGCAAGCCGGTGCAGACCGGATCGGGGTGGGCGGGGGAAGGCGACGACGACCTCGCCGAAGTGGCCAGGTTGGCCGGTGTGACCCGGCTGGTGTCGGTGGCCCGCTATCCCGAACCGCTGGCCCCGGCGGCGGCCGCCCAGCGGACCGGCCGGCCGTTGCCGTCGGCGGACGAGATCGTGGCCGCCGTCCGGGCCGCAGATCGGCCCGGCGCGCTGACGCTGGTGGAGGGCGCCGGTGGTCTTCTGGTCGAAATCGCCGCCGGCGGCGTGACCCTGCGCCACCTCGCCGCCGAGTTGGCCGCGCCGGTTCTGGTGGTCACCCAACCGGGGCTGGGCACTCTCAACCACACCGCGCTGACGCTGGAATCCCTTGAGCGCAATGGGCTTCGGCTCGCCGGACTGGTGATCGGCTCCTGGCCCGCCGAGCCCGACGTCGCTGCGGCCGGCAACCGGGACGCGCTGGGCGGGATGGCCGAGTTGCGCGCGGTCCTGCCCGAAGCCGCCGGACGGCTCTCGCCGGAGCAGTTCGCGGCGATGAGCCGTACGGCGTTCGACCCGCGATGGGTGGCGGGACTGGCCTGAGATGGCGCACTCCATCGAGTTGCTGCTCGACGCCGACAGCGACGCCGCCATCCGGGCGACCTGGCGGGCGCTCGACGAGGCCGGGCTGCCCAGCCAGGCGCGGGTGGGTTCGGCGACCAACCGGCCGCACGTCACGCTGCTGGCCGCCCAACGGATCAGCCCCGACGTCGACGTCGTGCTGCGTCCGTTGGCCGCCCGGTTCCCGGTGCCGTGCGTGGTGGGAGCGCCGACGGTGTTCGGCGGCGCGCGGCACACGCTGGCCCGGCTGATCGTCCCGTCGGCGGACCTGCTCGCCCTGCACGAGGAGGTGTACCGGCTTTCGCTGCCCTACCTGACCGGGGAGCCGTTCGCGCACTGCCGGCCGGGACACTGGACCGCACATGCCACCCTGGGCCGCCGGTTCACCGCCGGGGAGATCGGCGACGCGCTGGCGGTCGTCAGCGGGGACGTCGACGATCTGGCCGCCGAAGCCGTCGGACTCCGCCGCTGGGACTCCGACCAGCGGGTCGACCATCTGCTCGTCGGGTGAGCACCGCCGGTCCTCGGGCGGCACCGGGTGCACTAACCTGTCCAGCGTGACCCAGGCAGCTCCCGACGTCCTCCGGCAGGCCCGCGAACAGGTTCTCGAGCGCGGCGAGGGGCTGTCCCGTGACCAGGTTCTGGAGGTTCTGCGACTGCCCGACGACCGGCTCGAGGAACTGCTGGGGCTGGCCCACGACGTTCGGATGCGGTGGTGCGGGCCGGAGGTGGAGGTCGAGGGCATCATCAGCCTCAAGACCGGCGGCTGCCCCGAGGACTGCCACTTCTGCGCCCAGTCCGGGTTGTTCGCCTCGCCGGTGCGCAGCG
>NZ_JBBATF010000030.1:0-22527 GCF_040398885.1 Mycobacterium sp.
CGACACCGGGATGTCGCTGGTGCTGGGGTTTCCGACGCACGCGGTGTTCAACCTGATCTTCCTCACCGCCCTGGGCATTCCGCTGCTGGCGTTGAGGGCGCCGTGAGCGCCGCCGCACAGATCGGCGCGGCGATCTCGATCCTCGCGGGCTGCCTTGGTCTCATCTGGCCGAGGAAGGTCAGCGCGGTCATCGGGCTGCACCTCCCGGGCCCGCTGGGTGTCTCGGAGTTCCGGGCGACGTACGGGGGACTGTTCATCGGGGCCGGGCTGGCCGTTCTGCTGATCGGAACCCGCGAGGCGGCGCTGGTGCTCGGCGCGGCATGGGGCGGGGCATTCGTCGCCCGCGCCATTTCAGTGGCCGTCGACCGGTCGCGGTCGAAGGACAACATCGCCGGCTTGGTGATCGAGGCCGTCGTCGCGGCACTGCTCGTCCTGCCGTGAACCCCGGCACCGGAATTCCCCTCGTCAGCGAACGGCTGACGCTGCGGGAGTTCGCCCCCGACGACGAGCCCGCGGTGCACGCCTACGCCTCGAGGCATCGGCAAGGGTCCTGAAGAAGGCCGGTATGAACCTTGAAGCCCATGTGTCCGTGTCGGTCCGGGGGTCGTGGCGCGATTCCCTGCTTTTCGCCCGCACCGGTGGTTAGCCGAGTGTTGCCGCACCGCGCGCGGAACACCGCGTTCGACAGTTACATGTAACATTAGGTCCATGGGCAACCGTGACGTGGGGAAGCGAGTCGCTGAACACCGGGTTCGGCTGCGCGATCAGGGACTGCGCCCCCTGCAAATCTGGGTCCCCGACACCCGGGCCCCCGAATTCGCCGCAGAGGCGCATCGGCAATCGGCTCTGGCCGCTGCTAGCAGCAACGCAAGTGACGACCAGGCCTTCGTAGACGCGATCTCCCAATTCAGCGACGAAGACTTTCCCGACTAGTGAGACGCGGCGAACTCTGGACCGCCTCGGCCGGCCAAGGCTACGCGGGCAAGCCACGCCCGGTCCTCATCATCCAAGATGACCGATTCGACGCCACTGACTCAATAACTTTCTGCCCGCTAACCACTAGCACCGTCGATATCCCATTACTGCGAATCCCATTGCAGCCCAACAGAACCAACGGACTGACTGCCCCGAGTAGCATCATGATCGACAAGATCACCACGGCCCACAGGTCTAAGTTGGGGCAACACATCGGCAAGATCACGACGACTGAGATGCTGCAGCTGGAGCGCGGGCTATTGGTCTATCTCGGCATGACGGGCTGACCATCTCACAGTTTCGGCTGCACTCCACCGAAGGAAATGAGAAGCCTCGATGCGACACCTCGTCCTCACCCAACCCGGCCACCTGGAGTGGCAGCAGGCGCCCGATCCCGAACCGGGACTCGGCCAGGCTGTCGTGCGTCCGCTGGCGGTGTCGCGCTGCGACCTCGACGCCGCGATGGCCGGGTTCGGCCTCTTTCCGGGCCCGTACCCGGTCGGCCATGAGATCGCCGCCGAGGTCGTCGCCGTCGGGCCCGGCGTCACCCGCGTCCAGCCCGGCCAGCGGGTCGCCGTGCCCTTCCAGGTGTCGTGCGGTGTCTGCGGTTCCTGCAGTGAAAGGCATTACGCCGCCTGCCAACCAAACCAGGCCCGCGCCGGGGCGGCTTTCGGGTTCGGCGAGGCCGGCGGCGGACACGGCGGCGGTGTCGCCGATCTGCTCCTGGTTCCGGCCGCCGACCACATGCTCGTGCCCGCGCCGGAGGGCATCGACGACATGACACTGGCCACCATCCCCGACAACGTCGTCGACGCATACCGCACCGTCGTCGACGGACTGCGCGGGCGCCCGGGTGCCGACGTGCTCATCATCGGCGGCGACGCACCCTCGATCAGTCTCTACGCGATCGCCTGCGCACGGGCCCTCGGTGCCGGCCGCATCCGCTACGCCGACAGCGACCCGGCCCGGCTGGCCGCGGCGTCGGACTTGGGCGCCGACGTCACCGATCTGGAGGGTGCGTTCCCGCGCCGGCTTGACCGCGCGCCGATCGTGGTCGCGGGTGCGCTCGCCGTCGAGGGACTGCACTGCGCGATCCGCTCCACTGAGCCCTACGGCCGGCTGACGTCGGTGGTGATCCACTTCGGCGATCAGGTCGGCCTGCCGCTGCTGGAGATGTACACCCGCGGCATCACTTTCCATACCTCGCGCGCGGATTCCCGCCGCTACCTGCCCGAGGTGCTCGACTTGGTAGCGGCCGGCCGGCTGGACCCCCTGGCGGTGCCGACCACCGTCGTCGACTGGGAGCAGGCCGACCGCCGCTGGCTTGAGCCGGCGATCAAGATGGTCGTGCGCAGACCGGCCGGCAGCTAATCGCGGGACGACCCGCGCCCGCAAGCGGCCAGCAGTGCTTGGGCGGTGGCGTCGGAGGATGCGGGATTCTGGCCGGTGATGAGCAGGCCATCGTGTTCGACATGGCTCTGCCAGTCCTCGGCGCGTCGGTACTCGCCGCCGTTGGCGCGCAGCATCTCTTCGACCAGGAAGGGAACCACTTCGGTGAGCCCGACCGCGGCCTCCTCGGTGTTGCTGAATCCGGTGACCCTTTTGCCGCGGACCAGAGGCACGCCGGCGGAGTCCTTCGGATGGCGCAACACGGCCGGTGCGTGGCAGACCGCGGCCACCGGCTTTCCCGTTGCGATGGCCTGCTCGATCAGAGCGATTGAATTGCCATCCTCAGCCAGGTCCCACAGCGGCCCGTGCCCGCCGGGGTAGAAGACGGCATCGAAGTCCGCGATGTCGACAGTCGACAGCGGCACGGTTGCGGCCAGTGCGGCGCGGGCGTCCTCGTCGGCCTCGAAGCGGCTGGTCGCGGCGGTCTGGGCGTCGGCGGCTTGGCTCTTCGGGTCGATGGGCGGCTGGCCGCCCTTGGGGGAGGCCAGCGTCAGTTCGGCACCGGCATCGCGCAACACGTAGTACGGCGAGGCGAACTCCTCAAGCCAGAATCCGGTCGGGTGGCCGGTGTCGCCGAGTTGGTCGTGCGACGTGAGGACCATGAGGATCTTCATGCGACGAGCTTGTCACACGACCGATCGGTGGTCGGCCTAACCCGGACGCGGGTGCCACGTGAGTTCCGACGTTTGCGCCACGCCACGAACTCGAGGACCTCGCCGGCCAGACCCTCGACGACCTGTGACCGGCTTAAACTCGACTACCGCAGGTCTACAAATCGTCTACACTAGGACCATGGCCGCAGAAACGACAACTGTCCGTGTTCGCCGCCCCGATTCGGAGCGACTCCAGTCGCTGGCGAAGGACCGGCAGATTTCCGTTGTCGACGTGGTACACGCCGCCATCGACGCCCTTGAAAGGCAGGAGTTTCTGCGCGGGCTGAACGGGGACTACCAGCGCCTGCGCAACGACCCTGAACTGTGGGAGCAGTACTTGGCCGAACGCCGTGATTGGGATGCGCTGGCTTGATCTGGCGGGGAGAGATCTACTACGTCGATCTCGGCCAACCAGTTGGACACGAGCAGGCCTTTCGTCGCCCGGCGGTAGTGGTGTCGGTCGACATTCTCAACAACGGGCCCGGCGGCTTGGTGGCCGTCGTCCCACTCACGACGGCTCGGTATGGATTACGCAGCCACGTCGCACTTGAACCAGACGGCAGCGGACTAGGCCGGACCTCATACGCTCGCTGCGACCAACTGCGGACGATCGCCGTCGAGCGCCTGCTATCTCGCCAGGGAATGCTCGATCCGCAACGTATGCAGGCCGTCGATCAGGCCCTGCGATTCGTGCTCGATCTCTGAACCCATGGCCGCCGCCGACAACCCGACTGAGGCCGCCGTCCTAAGTGCCGGCGGTCAAACCCGATGCCAGCGAAGCGGTCTGGAATCGGCGCAGCGGCGGAGCAGACCCTTGGCTTCAAGGTCGAGTTGCACGGTCTTCTGCCACCATCCGGCCTTCTCGCCACCCGGCCAGAGGGTCTGCGGGAGGATGGGCGCCACCTGGTCGAGCATCTCCTTCGCGGTCAAGCCGGGTGCCTCTGCGGGAGTCACGGCGAGGATGGCGCGTCTCATCGCCTCGTACTTCGCGGCGTCGACTTGCGAGGTGTAGCCGGGAACATTGATGTTCTCGACTGTCACCTTGTTCACCCCGCCCTTCTCAGTGATCAGCCCGCACCCTCGCCCCGGCGAAGCGTGCCATCGTCGCGCGCGGAAGGAACCGGTAGCCGGTGGCCGCGAGATTATTTGCCACACCGGGGATGACGCTGGGGGCCCGGCCGTTGAAGAAGGCCCGCAGGCCGAATTCGGCGACGTGCTCGGCGGACTGGCGGCCGCGGGTCATGAATTCCTTGTTGCCAGTGACGTCGAAGAACCCGGTCTCGGTGGCCCCGGGGGACAGGGCCATCACCCGCACGCCGGTGGTGCGGGTCTCGGCCCACAGCGCCTCGGTGAAGGACAGTACGAACGCCTTCGTCGCCCCGTAGACCGCCATCGTGGCCAACGGTTGATAGGCCGCCGTGGAGGCCACGTTGAGTACCCCGCCGCGGTCGCGCCGGAGCATCGCGGGCAGCAGGCGGGCGGTGAGGTCCACCAGCGACGAGCAGTTGAGCTGGATCTCGCGGGCGAGGTTGTCGGGGTCCTCCTCGGCCACCGGATTGTGCGACCCGAAGCCGGCGTTGTTGATCAGCACGTCGACATCGAGAGCGCGGGCGGCCAGTTCGGCGGTGAGCGCGGCACCACTGCCCGGTTCGGCGAGGTCGGCGGCGATCACCTCCACCTCGATGCGGGGGTTCTCGGTGCGCAGCCGTTGTGCGAGTGCGCGCATCTTGTCCTCGCTGCGGGCGGTGAGCACCAGGTTGTGACCCCGCCGCCCGAGTTGCAGCGCGAACTGCTCGCCGATGCCGCTGCTGGCCCCGGTCACCAACGAGGTGTGTTCTGTCATCGGTCTGCCTTTCGGTCGGGTGGTTGTGGGCCGCCGAATTCCGGCCCGTCGGCGCGGTCAAGAGTGGTGAACGAGCGCACCGGCCGGCGGCGCAGCCGGCGGCGCAGGTGGGCGGGATGGCCGAGGGCGACGACGGTGGCCAGCGCCCAGTGCTCCGGCGCTCCCAGCAGTTGCTTCACTTCCGGTTCGGTCCGGACCAGCATCGTGGTCATCACCCCGCCCAGGCCCTCGGCGTGCGCGGCCAGCAGGATGCTCCAGACGAACGGGTAGACCGAGGCGCCGCCGGCGAACGGGTAGCGCTCGAAGTCCCTGTCCACCGCGGCCAGCGCCGCCAACTCGGCGAAGATCGCCATCAACACCGGGACGCGGTCGAGTTCTGCGGCGAAGCCCTGTCCCGCCGCGGCGTCGATCTCGGCGGGGACGGCCGCTACCGCAGCCTCCTCGGCGGCCGGATCGTTGCCCGGCGCCCACGGCCGCAGGCCCGCCGCGCTCATCGCCAGGTAGTCACGCCAGCCTGGAAGGTACAAGTCCCGCAGCGCGATTCGGGTGCCGGCGTCCTTGACCACCACCACATGCCAGGCCTGGGCGTTGCCGCCGCTGGGCGCGAACCGGGCGGTGTCGAGGATCCGCGCGACGACGTCGTCGTCGACCGGTTCGTCGGTGAACTCGCGCACCGCCCCGGTGTTGCGGAGGGTTTCGATGAGGTCCATAGGGGTGATCCTGGCGCGATCAGGTCCGGGAGGCCAGCGAATCCAGCGCCGCAACAACGGCTTCGGGTGCTTCCAGCGGGGCGAGGTGCCCGCAGTCCGGTACGACCTCGATGGTGGCGTCGGGCACCAGACTTGCAAACGGCATCGCCGCGTCGACCGGGTACAGCGCGTCCTGTGCGCCCAACAGGATGGTGGTCGGCACCTGAAGCCGCGGCAGCACCGCGGACATGCCGGGGGAACGGGTCAGCACTGTGCGCACGGTGTCTGTCGCCGCCGCGCGGTCGAAGGAGCCTAAGGCCGAGACGAACTCGGCCACCCGTTCCGGGTGCGCCCGCTTGGTGGGTGCTGCGATCATCGACCGGGCGGCGCCCTTGCCGAAGAACGCCGTCGACCCCATCAGTCGGGTGCCGAGGACCAGCATGCGATGCCCGCCGAGGCTGGGCGCCAGCGGGGTGTTCATCATCAGCACCGCGGAGGTGCGCTGCGGGAACTGCACGCCGGTGTGCGCGGCGACCTGGCCGCCCCAGGAGCAGCCGGCCACCACCGCCGTTTCGATACCCAGTTCGTCGAGGAGATCGACCACCGCCCCGGCATACCGCTCGGGTTGGACTTCGCCGTCCGGCGGGGTGCTCTCCCCGAATCCCGGGCCGTCGACGCAGATGCTGCGCCACTGTCGCCGAGCAGAGGGTGGGCCGAGCAGTTCGGTGACGTGACGATACAGGCGGTGGTCGCTGAACAGCGACGGCCACAGCACCACCGGTGTGCCGTCGCCCCCACCGTGCCCGCTGTCGGCGACGGCCAGCGCTCCGAGGCGGGTCGTGACCCGCCGGTTGAGCGCGGTCATTTCGTGGTCCGAACGGCGTGGTCGCTGATCCAGTTGCCGTGGAATCCGAACGGAACCCGCTGCGGCAGAGGGACTCTGGCGACCGGCCCTGCCTCGACGTCCAGGGCGTCGAGGATGATCAGCTCGCTGCGGTCGGTGGTGGCGTCGTAGACGTAGCTCATCAGCCAGCCGTCGTCCTCGCTGACGGGGTGCTCGCGCGGCACGAAATCGGTCTCGCCCGACCCGCGCCCGTTCCCGAGGGAGTGCACCGCCACGGTGTCCTTCTCCAGGTCGTGCTTGTAGATGTCGCCGGGTGCGAAGCCGTCGTCCACCCCGACGCCGTAGCCGAAGCGGTGCCGGCCGGCCGACACCGACTGGGCGACGCGGGGGAATTCCATGGTGCGGTCGTCGAGTTGCTGCTGGCGCACCGTCCGTCGTACCGGGTCGACGGTCCAGCGGTACAGGCTGGGCAGGCAGTCCCCGAAGGGCCCGCGGATGTCGCGGTCGAACATCCGGTCGTAGCGGCAGATGTCGATGACGACGGTGCCGTCCTCGGCGTCGTAGGCGTTCATCGGGTGGTAGGCGTAGCAGGGATCCAGTTCGCACCAGATGATGTCGGCGGCGTCGCTGCTGGTTCGCGGCAGCAGGCCGACGCGTGGGGTGTAGGCCGGGTTCCAGCGGAACGGGAAGCGCCCTGCGCCAACGAGGTTGACGTCGACGGTCACCGGCAGGTCGTAGACCACCGCGTAGTTCCGGGTCAGTGACATGTCGTGCACCATCACCATTGCCGGCAGCGGGATGTCGACGGTCTTGGACACCCGTCCGTCGGCACCGACGACCACGTACTTGATGTGGTCGAACCACCGCGCCCAGGCGTGACACATCGCATGCAGTTCGCCGGTGAGCGGGTCGAACTTGGGGTGCGCGGTGAAGGCCCCGGGCAGGGTCCCCGAGAACGTGCCCACCCCGGCTGTGTCCAGGTCATAGCCCAGCCGGACCGGCGGGCCGCCGCCCTCCACGATCGCCAGTGTCTCCCCGGCCCAGGCCAGAACGTTGGTATTGGGCGCGCCGGGTGGATCCCCAGCGGTGGCCCTCTCGCCCAGCGCTTCTCGCACCGCGCGGCTGCGCACATAGCGGTTGCGGTACCACTCGGCGCGGCCGCCGCGCAGCCGCACTCCGTGGACCATCCCGGTGCCGGCGAACCAGTGGTGCTGCTCGGGCTTGTCGAGTGTCACCGGGTTGGGTCCGTTGCGCAGGTAGCGGCCCTCCAGTTCCGTTGGGATCTGGCCGATCACCTCGAGGTCGAAGGCCGTCACCTCGGTGTCGACCGGGGCGAAGTTGCCCTGCAGATAGATGTTGTCGGTTGTCATCACTCACTCCACCTAGTTGCTGATGCTCGGTGTTGAATGGACGATTTCGGCGGATGTCGCCTGATCGAGGAGGAATCGCGCGGCCGAGGCGGCGGTGATCGACAGGCCGATCCCCCGGCCGTCGGGGCTGACCCGCAGCGGCCGCTCGGGGCCCTCCTTGATGTTCGGCAGGCGCACCGAGCACCACTCGACCGCGCTCTCGCGCAGGCCGGCTTCCATGCGGTTCTTGTCCTCGATGATGGGTCGCAGCCAGCGCACGAAGAGCGGGATGACGATGCGGTTGGCGAACCAACTTCCGCTGCCGCCGGCTCCGACGTTTGACATGCACACGATGCGCGGGACGTCGTGCTGCTCCATCGCGGCGAGGGTGACCAGCACCGAGTCCGAGATCAGTGAGGTCGGCGCGCCGTCCCCCTTGCCGCCGATGCCGAGGCAGTGGATGACGGCGTCGGCGCCGCGGACACACCGCTCGACGTCGCTCGGCGCCAAGGGACTGCCACCGATCACGGTGAGTCGCGGATGGCTCAGCGGCACGCGGCTCGGATCACGAACCAGCGCCGTGACCTCGTGCCCGTCCTCGAGCGCCCGGGAGACCACGAGCCCACCCGTGAGGCCGGTCGCGCCGAATACGCCGAGCTTCATACCCGCGCCCGTATGTTCACAACGTGAACTTTACCCCTGGTGTTCACACTGTCAACATAAAGATTCCGGCCGCGGTCGGCAGCCGCGGATTGCTGCGGCCAAGCGCCCACCGGATTCCTCCGGATCGGGTTGTGGGCGGGAGTCGCCTACTTCTGCTGCATGGCGGTGGCGCACTTCTTCGGCCTGAAGTATCCGCAGCTAGCGAACAGCATCTTGCCGAGGCGGACCGGCCCCGGCGGGGCCGGTCGCAGCGAGGAGTTCGCGGACCGAGGGCCGGGTGCCGTAGGGCCGCAGCATCGCACTGGCCGGGCGAGGCCGAACCTTCAGCGGCCACCAGAACCACCGGCCCAGCAGTGCGGCGATGGACGGTGTCATGAACGAGCGCACGATGAGGGTGTCGAAGATCAGGCCGACGCCGATGGTGGTGCCGATCTGGCCGAGGGTCAGCAGGTCCCCGAAGATGAAGCCGCACATGGTGAAGGCGAACACCAGACCGGCGGCGGTCACCACCGACCCGGTGCCGGCCATCGTCCGGATCAGGCCGGTGTTGAGCCCCGCCCCGATCTCCTCCTTGAAGCGGGCGATCACCAGCAGGTTGTAGTCCGATCCGACCGCAAGCAAGATGATGACGGCCAGCGCCAGCGTGATCCAGTACAGCTCGATGCCCAGCAGGTGCTGCCAGATCAGCACCGACAACCCGAAGGACGCGCCCAGCGACAGCACGACCGTGCCCACGATCACCGCCGCGGCCACCAGGCTACGGGTGATGAACATCATGATCAGCAGGATCAGACTGATCGCGGCGACGGCGACGATCAGCAGGTCGTAGTTCGCGATGTCACGGGCGTCCTTGAAGGTCGAGGCGGTGCCGCCGATGTAAATGCTCGACCCGGCCAGTGGCGTTCCCTTGAGGGCCTCCTCGGCGGACTGGCGGATCGGGTCGATATGGGAAATGCCCTTCGGCGTGGCCGGATCGGTGTCGTGGGTGATGATCATCCGCGCCGCCTTGCCGTCGGGTGAGAGGAAAAGGGTCAGTCCGCGCCTGAACTCCGCGTTGTCGAACACCTCCGGCGGCAGGTAGAAGGTGCTGTCGTCCTTGGACTCATCGAACGCCTGCCCCATCGCGTCGGAGTTCTTCAGCGCCTCGGCGGCCTGCTGCAAGAGCCCGGACTGGGTGGCGTGGTTGGACTCGGTCAGCGCCTTGCTGCGCTCCTGGATGGCGATCTGTTCGGGGATCAGCGCCATCTGTTCGGGGATCAGCGCCAGCAGTCGGGGTTGGAGGGCGTTGAGCCGATCGAGGCTCTCGGTGACCGCTGCGAACTGATCGGTGAGTGCGTCCACCCCGTCGAGGGCGTCGAACAGCGAGCGGAACGTCGCGCAGACCGGGATGTCGAAACAGTGCGGCTCCCAATAGAAGTAGTTGCGAATCGGGCGGAGGAAGTCGTCGACGTCGGCGACCTTGTCGCGCAGTTCCTTGATCGTCTCGGAGGTCTCGCGGAAGGCCGTCACCTGCTCGTCGGTGGCCGCGACCGCCTGCTGCTGGAGCGTGTACTGCTGCTCGGACAGCGCGTACTGCCGCTGCAGCAGCGTGATCGACTTCGAGATCTCGTCAACCTGCTCAAGCAGATCCTCGGCGCGGGCCTGCTGGAACGGAAGGTTGTTGATCTGCGCGGAGGACTGTGCACTCATCTGGAATCCGAGGGAGGAGTGATCCAGCGGCGTGCCCAGCGGCCGGGTGATGGACTGCACCATGGCCACCCCCGGAGTGCCGAAGACCGCCTTGGCCACCCTTTCCAGCACCATCATGTTGGCCGGGGTGCGCAGATCGCGATCGGTCTCGATCATGAGTACTTCCGGGTTGAGCCGCGCTGCCGAGAAGTGTCGCTCGGCGGCCGCGTAACCGACTTTGCCGGGCGCCCAGTCGGGCTGATAGCGGCGGGCGTCGTAGTTGGTGCTGTAGCCGGGCAGCGCGAGCAGACCGATCAGGGCCACCGCGATGCTCGCCGCGAGGACCGGCCCGGGCCAGCGGACGATCGCGGTGCCGATGCGCCGCCAACCGCGGGTCCGCGGGGCGCGCCTGGGATCGAACAGACCGAAGTGGCTGCCCATGACGATCACCGCGGGCGTCAGGGTCAACGACGCGACCAGGGTGACCAGCACGCCGATGCCGGCCGGGATGCCCAGGCTCTGGAAGTACGGCGTCCGGGTGAACCGTAGACAGCACACCGCGGCGGCCACGGTCAGGCCCGATCCGATGATCACGTGGGCGGTGCCGCGGTAGGAGATGTAGTAGGCGGCCTGCCGATCTTCACCGGCCTGGCGCGCCTCCTGATAGCGCCCCAACAGAAAGATCGCGTAGTCCGTGGCGGCCGCGACCACCAGCAACGTCAGCAGGTTGGTCGCGTAGATCGACAGCGGAATGATTCCGACGTGACCCAGGAAGGCGACCACTCCGCGGGCCGCGGCCACCTGGACGGCGACCGCCACCAGCGTGAGCAACGCGGTGGCGAAGGATCGGTAGACGACCAGCAGCATCAGCCCGATCACCCCGAAGGTGAGCCCGGTGACTTTGAGGTGGTCCTTCTCGCCGACGGCGAACTCGTCGGCGAAAAGAGCGGCCGGGCCACTGACGTAGGCCTTGAGCCCGGGCGGCGACGGGGTGTCGGCCACGATGCCGCGAACCGCCTCGACGGACTCGTTGGCCTGACTTCCGCCCTGGTCCCCGGCGAGGTAGACCTGGATCAGCGCGGCCTTGCCGTCGCTGCTCTGGGAGCCGGCCGCGGTCAGCGGATCGCCCCAGAAGTACTGGACGTGCTGCACGTGCTCGGTGTCGGCCCGCATCCTCTCGACCAGAGCGTCGCCGAAGCGGTGCGCCTCGTCGCCCAGCGGTTGATCTCCCTCGATCACCAGGGTTACAAGTGCGTCGGTGTCGTATTCCCCGAACACCTGTCCCACCCGCTTGGCCGCGACCAGAGACGGGGCGCCCGGGGCGCTCGCCGACACGTTATGGATGCGGCCGACCTCTTCCAGCGGCGGGACAAGCGCATTGCTGGCCGCGGCCAGGGCCAGCCAGAAGATCGCGATCGGTATCGCCAAGATCCGGATCAGGCGCGGGATGGCCGACGGGGAGCCGTGGCGGGTGCTCATCCGACCCGCCTCACCCGGACTTGTCCAAGCAGAAGACGTAGGCCGAGGCGGCATCCGAGTAACGCTCCACCTTCACCGCGCCGTCGATGGTGATCCGGCAGCCTAGGCTGTCGCCGTCGCCCTGGGCCTGGACGTTGACCAGCACCGCCGGGGTGGTCGTCGAGTCGTCGTAGGACCACGGCAGGGCGGTGGCGTCGACCCGTTGCGGGCGGGCGTTCACGTCCAGGTAGGTGATCGTCGCGGTCGCCCCGGGCTCACCGAACACCTCGAGCTGAACCCGTTTGGGGTTGAACGGGACGATCTGGTCGGCGACGCCGCCGGGGGTCCGGACATCGTGGTCGTGCGATCCGGAGGCCCGCTGCAGCCGGTAGACGGCGAAAGCGGCCAGTCCGACGACGACGACCGCGACCAAGACCATCCAGGTTCGCCGGGCAAGCCGGCCCTTCACGGCGCGATTCTCGCGGCGGGCCGGCACGCGGAGTCTCCACGAGCGAGCGGGATCCATCGAGCGAGCGCAGTCCCGATATCGTCTGCGGAATCTTCCTGGACGACGTGGATTCCACTGATCGTGATCTCGGTCTGGTTGGGCCACGAGCGGCAGAACTCACGCTGTGCGCCAATCAGCATGCTGCCCGGCTCGGCGTTGAAGAACAACTTCGGCAACTGGGAGTGCGACAGCCAGTCTGCGTACGCACCCACGATCTTGGCGACGTCTGCCGGCTCGCCACCGATCGGGATCTCCCTCGGCCACTGCAGGGTCGGCCACCTGCCATCCCCAGGCTCGGCGAACGGCTGGCGATAGGCCGCCATTTCCTCGTCGGTCAGTGCGCGGATGATCGAGCCGGGCAGAACCCGTTCGACGAAAATGTTGCGATCGAGGATCATCGACTCGCCGTCGTCGCCGCGGAATCCCTGGAAAACTCTGCGAGCACCGTCCGGCCACTCATCCCAGCCCCGGAACGGACGGACTATGCCCTCGGCGTAGGCGATCGCTGACGTCGCCGCCCGATGCCTGTTCGCCCAGTCGAACCCGAGCGCGCTGCCCCAGTCATGCAGAACAAGAGTCACCCGCTGGGAGGCATCCAACTGCTCCAACAAGGCATCCAGATACCGGCGATGTTCGACGAACCGATATTGATCCCCGCCACCGCGGCGCTTGTCGGAGTCGCCCATGCCGATCAGGTCAGGCGCAATACAGCGGCCAAGGTGTGCCACATGCGGGATGACGTCACGCCAGACGATCGACGACGTGGGGTTGCCGTGCACAAAGACGATCGGATCACCCTGCCCCACTTCGTAGTAGGCCATCGTCAGGTCGAGAACTTCCGTTCTCCGCTTGGAAGCGACGAAGTCGGAGATGGCGGTCATCGGACAGCCTTCCGAAACCGAACGGACGTCATCCGGGAAGGGGAGTTGCCGATGTTGGGGACGTGGGCCGCTCCATGTTCACGCCGTGAACTTTACTCATCGTGTTCACACTGTCAACATCGAGTTTCCCGGCTCGTTTCCGATCAGGATCGCCGCCGCGACAATGCTCCGCCAGCCGTAAGGCCCTCCACGAAGCCGGCGAGCACAGCACGGCATGTTATGTCATATATTGACTCTCATAGGTGTTCTGCCGTAGGGGGACTCGGGCGGGTCTGATGCGGTGAGCGGGCAGCCGGACTCTGGTGTCGGTGGCACTGCTCGCCGTCGTCGCCAACGGACGGTGCTCTACGAGGTGGTGCGCCACCGCGACGCCCGTGCCCGAATCCGCCACGCCGCCGAGCACTGACGGAGATCCTCGGCTTTACTCTGGTTGTTCACATTGTCAACATGGAGACCATGACTGCGGCCAAGAACACCTACCACCATGGGGACCTGCGCAACGCCCTGGTGCTCACCGCCGTTCGCCTGATCGAGACCGACGGACTCGGCGAGTTCAGCCTGCGGGCCACCGCCCGCGAGGTCGGGGTCTCGGCCAACGCCGCCTACCGGCACTTCGGTGACAAGTCCGATCTGCTGACCGCGGTCGCCCAGCATGGTTTCGCCCAGTTGGGTCAGCGGATGCGGCGGGCGATGAGCGCCACCCGGGCAGGGAGGAACGCGGCCGAGCTGGCTGTTAACCGGTTCAAGGCCACCGGCCGGGCCTACGTCGAGTTCGCCCTGGCCCGCCCCGAACTGTTCGAGGTGATGTTCGGCCGCGCGGATTCGCATGCGCCGGTTGACCCGGTCGACGACGAATCCGGCACGTATGCGCTGCTGGGCAGGGCCCTCGACGACCTGGTCGACCACGGCGTGCTGCGCGCGGCCGCCCGACCGGGCGCAGAACTCAAGGCTTGGGTCACCGTGCACGGCTTCGCCCGGCTGTGCCTGGACGGAGCGCTGCATCTGCCGCCGGGTTCGACGCGGGCCGGGGCGCTGGAGTCCCTGCTCGACTTCGCCGTCGCGGGGATCTGCGCGTCCCCCCAGGACGGCACTTAAACCGGAAAGCAGCGCTGGAACGTCTTGAGGTGACGGACCGGGCCCTTGATCCGGACCTTGTGGGTGAGCACCGCCCAGACCGGGTTCCTCTCACCGCGGGTGATCGCCAGCCAGGTGTCGGCGTCGGCATCGACCGACAGATCGGGTTCGCCGGCCCGGCCGGACTCGATCTGCAGTGTCCCGCGGTCGATGACGTAGGTGGCCTCCAGGGAACTGCTGCCGCGGAAGGCGAAGTGCACGCGCAGGTTCACGTCCTTGGCGGCCTTGGCGGCGAACACCAGGGGCGAACCGGCCACGAACGCCTCCACAGTCGCGGGGGCCAGACCGTTGGTGATGTGCCGGATCTGCTTGTGCGGGAAGCGGGCCCGTACGTGCGCCTCGGCGTCGCTGCCGGCCACCACGTAGACCGGTTCGGTCTTGCCGGTCAGCGGTGTGACGACCTCGTCGACGTGCCGCCGGCGATCGGCGAGGTAGGTGCCGATCACGTCGTCCCCGGCCGGGCACACCGACATGCAGTAGGCGGCTTTGTAGTTCGCGCCGAACGACAGGCTCTGCCAGACACTCGCGGTCTCGGAGACCGGCACCTTCCGCTGGTACTCCGAACGCCCGGCGCTGTCGGCGACCTGACCCACCCAGTCGGCGAAGCCGCCGAGGAACTCGCGGTAGTTGTGCGTGGTGCAGGCGGCGAAGTCGAAGCCGCCGTCGGTCTTGACCGCGCCGACCGGGCAGGCCGCCACGCAGAGCTTGCAACCCAGGCAGGGGTTCCAGTCGATGGGCTGGGCCTGCTGGTCGTCGGCGACGACGGCGTCGGTCAGCACTACCCCGATGAGGACGAAGTTGCCGAACCGGGGGTGGATGACGTTGCGGTGGATGCCCATCTGGCCGAGGCCGGCGGCCACCGCGATGGGTTTCATCGAGATCGTCCAGATCTTGCCGGGGAACCGGTCGACCTCCATGGGGAACCCGCCGGGCGGGCAGACCGCGCGGTGCCCCCGCGTCTCCAGTTCCCGGGTGATGCGGCGCGCCACCTCGTTGGTCTCGTCGATGCTGTGGTGGAACTCGCCGTTGGCCACCGAGCGGGCCGGCGCGCGGACATTGCCGCGGTTCATCTTGACCACGAACGCGATCGCGGTGCGCGCTCCCGGCAGCAGCTCCTCGATGTCGGCCCGCTGGGCGGCCATGTCGTCGCGGTCGACGGCCACCAGCCCGACGTCGTCGGCACCCGAACGCAGGGCCAGTGACCGGAGCTCCTCGGCCCCGACGGGAACCGGCCGCGGCCGTGCGGCCCGATCCTGGTACGCCGTCAGGGTCAGCTTCACCGGGGTCGGCCGGTGTTGCGGCTGTGTGGTCCCGTCGAATATCGGCAGCCGCGGCAGGGGGTTGTCAGTAGTCACGAGCGCACCCTGTGTGTGACGGCCCAGACCGGACCGGCGGCAACGGCGGTGAAGGGCGTCGCGACCGGGAAATGATCTGCGGTCGAACGTATTTCGGTGTCGCGGACGATCGTCGCCAACGCCAGGGTGGCTTCCAGCATGGCGAAGTGATCGCCGATACAGGAGCGCGGGCCGCCCCCGAACGGCAGGTATTGCCACCGGTCGCGACCCGCGGAGTTCTCCGGGTTGAACCGGTCGGGGTCGAACTCCGTCGGCCGGTCCCACAGGGCCGGGTCGCGGTGCAGGGCGCTGATCCCGACCACCAACTCAGTGCCGGGCTCGATCCGGTAACCGGCGACATCGACGTCGCTCGTGGCGGTCCGGGTGACCACGGGTGCCGGTGGGCACAGCCGCAGTGCCTCGTGCAGCACCATGACGGTGTAACCCAGGCGGGGGACGTCGGCGGGGGTCAGCGGGCGCTCGCCGAGGCTTGTGGCTTCCGCGCGCACCCGGTCCTGGATATGGCGATGGCGCCCGAGCGCCCACAGGGCGTAGGCCAGGGTGGTCGAGGTGGTGTCGTGTCCGGCGAGCATGAAAACGACCAACTCGCAACGGATTTCGGCGTCGGACAGCGCCCTGCCGGTGGCCGGGTCGCGCGCCGCGATCAGAGCGCGGACCAGCGGGGCGTCGCGGTCCGGGTCGGCCCGGCACTGGGCGAGGATCTCCCCGGCGAGCCGGTGCAGGGCGGCGCTGGCGGCACGGGCGCGCCGCCGGGCCGGCGTCGGCAACCAGCGCGGGACGTGGAAGGGACTGGCGCCGCGGTCGGCGACGTAGGTGATCGCCGTCCGCACCGGGTCGGCCACCGCGTCGGTGCGCGACTGGAGATCCAGGCCGAGCACCGAGCGGCCGAGCGCCCCCAGGGTCAGGCGGCGCGACTCGGCGTCCAGGTCGATGCGCGCGCCGTCGGGCCACCGTCGCGCGAGGGCCTCGGCGACCTCGGCCATGTGCCCGCCGAACCGCTGGACGTGCTGTTTGGTGAAGACCGGTTGCAGGGCGCGCCGCCGGGGTTGCCAGTTGCGGTAGCGCATGTCGAACAGGTTGGGCCCCAGCAGATGGCGCATCTCGTCGTGGATGCTGGTGCGCTCCATCTCCTCGGGGCTGCGGCCGAGGATGTCGCGGGCCGCGCGCGGCGATGTCGCGACGACGACCGCCGGCACCAGCCACCGGGGGCCGAGCCGAAGCCGGGTCACCGGCCCGCCGGCGTCGCGCAACACCTGCGGCCCGGAATTGAACGTCCGGATCACGGCCAGTTGCCGCCGCAGCGGCAGCGGGTTGCGCGGCGGCGCGGGGTTGGCGTCCAGGGTCCCCGCGCTGCGCTCCATCGCCCTCCTGCCGACGTTCTTGGTTACCAGTCAAGAATGTTCTTGATGGAAAGTCAAGAAGGGATCTAGCCTCTAGGGGTGCCGCCGAACCGACGCAACATCCCGCGTGAGGACCGCCTCGAGGCGGTCGTCGCCGCGGCGCGGCAGCGCTTCGAAACCCACGGTTACAAGGGCACCAGCGTCGCCGACATCGCCGGGGACGTCGGCGTCAACGCCGGCTCGATCCACTGGTACTTCCCCACCAAGGACGACCTGTTCGCCGCCGTGCTGGCGCGGGTGGCCGGGGAGTCCCGCGAGTCGGCGAACGCCGCGCTGGCCGCCGGTGCCGATCCGATGCAGGCCCTGGCCGGTGTTTTGGCCGCCGCCGAGCGGTACCGCGGAATGCACATCGACGCCCATGACCGGGTCGGCGAGAGCGACGCCGTCGCCCGGGTGCACGAGGAGTTCCACGCCTGGCTCGACGACCTGCTGCTCGCCGTGGTTCGCCCCCGCCTGGGCAGGGCCGCCGACATCGACCTCGTCGCCGACGCCGCGCACATCATGTTCGAGGGACTGCTGGGCAGCACCATTCCCCGCGACCGGCCGTTCGAGGAGATCGTGCAGTTCCTGGTCGAGATGCTCGTGGCGGCCGCTCCCCAGGCTGCGCGCCGCAAGCGACGGATTGTCCCACCGAGATATTAGATGACCCTTTGGTCATGTACTGTCGAAGTCGTGACAGCGGGCCTCTATCTGGAGACGGTTGGCAGAGGCCCGTCGCTGGTGCTTCTGCATGCCAACGGCGGTGACCACCGTGACTTCGGCGCGATCGCGCCACGCCTGGCCGAGTCCGGCTGGCGGGTCACGGCGCTGGACTGGCCGGGCCACGGCCGTAGCCCACGATCCGGTGCGGAGACCGCCGTCGGATTCGGCGACCGACTCGTCGACGTGCTCGCAGACCTTGGCGGCCGGCATGTGCTACTGGGGAACTCGGTCGGCGGTTTCGCCGCTCTGCGCGCCGCGGCGCACGCCCCGGACCTGGTTTCCGGTCTGGTGCTCGTATCACCGGGAGGATTCACGCCGCACTGGGTCGGCACGACGATCGCCTGCCGCATGATCGGCTCGGCAGCGGTCGCACCGCGGGCCTACCGCATGCTTCCCCGGCTTTATCTGCGGGACCGCAATCCGGGGGTCACCGCGGCGATCGCGCGGGCCGAGGAGGCCTCACGGTCGTCCGGCAGCGCGGAGGTGTTCGCCGACGTGTGGCGTAGCTTCGCCGATCCCGAACACGATGCCCGCCCGCTGGCCGCGGGGGTGTGCTGCCCGGTGCTGCTGGCCTGGGGAACACGGGACCCGATCCTGCCGTGGCGGATTGACGGCCGACGGGCCCGGGCCGCCCTGCCGGACGCCGAGGTCGTCACCTTCGACGGCGCCGGGCACCAGCCGTTCATCGAACGGCCCGATGAGTTCCTCGACCGAACGGGACCATTTCTGGCTCGGTTGCGACTCGCGAACTCGGCGTGATCTCGACTGCTCCCCGACGACGGCAGTGAATCGGTCCAGCCGCGGCGCCTGGGGTTCGAGCGCCAGACCGGTCGTGCCCGCTCACGCCAACTCCAGGGCGATCTCGATCATCTTGGTGAACGCCGTCTCGCGCTCCTGCGGGGTGGTGTGCAGGCCGGCGGGGATGTTGTCGCTGACGGTGAAGATCCCCAGCGCGTCGACCCGGGCGGCCGCGGCATTGGCGAACAGTCCGGCGGACTCCATCTCGACGGCGAGGATGCCCATCTTCGCCCACTTGCCCAGCGCGTCGGGATCGTCGTTGTAGAAGATGTCCGACGACAGGACGTTGCCGACGTGGCTGCGCTGGCCCTGTTCGTCGGCGATCCGTTTGGCCTTCTCCAGCAACCGGTAGGACGACAGCGGCGCGTAGGTCCCCGGCAGACCGAACTGGCTGATGTAGTTGGAATCCGTCGAGGCGCCCTGGGCGATGATCACGTCGTAGAGGTCGATGCCGTCCTGAATCGTGCCGCAACTGCCGACCCTGATCAGGTTCTTAACGTCGAAGAAGTGGATCAGCTCGTAGCTGTACAGCGAGATCGACGGGACGCCCATGCCGGTTCCCATCACCGAGACCTTCCGGCCGCGATAGGTGCCGGTGAAGCCGAGCATCCCGCGCACCCTGTTGAAGCACCTGGGGTCGTCGAAATAGGTCTCGGCGATGAATTTCGCCCGCAACGGGTCGCCCGGCAGCAGGATCGTCTCGGCGATCTCCTCGCCCTGCGGGTCGATGTGCGGAGTGCTCTTGCTGGACATGGCGGAATTCCTTCGTGCCGGACGTCTCGAGCTTGGAGATTAGCGCTCGGGGACGTCCCGACCGCGTGATTCAGGCAGTCACGGCCGCGGTCGGCTCGCCGAGGGCGATTGGGGGCCCGGCCGGCCCGAACGCCCCCCACCACGTCAAATGCCGGGGCCCTAAGGTTGATCATCGATTATTCCAAGCCAATTCTCAGTCCGCTCGGTTGGACAAAGTTAATGGCGCTTCCGTAACCTGACCGTGACCTTTAGGCGCACACACAGCGCAGCTAGACAAGCAGTTCGGCGAAGCAGCCGTCGACGGCAGTCAAAGGATGCAGACTCGTGAAGTTTCCCCCCGCGTTCATGGCCGATTCCGTTGTCTTCAAACCGGTCGTCGGGTTGGTCGTCGGGCTGACGGTCCTCGCCGCGGCGGGAGGCGGGGTCGCCCAGGCCGACCCGGCCCGCGACGGCGACGTCAATCTCAATGAGCTGCACCGGCAGTCTGAAGAACTCGGCCGGTCCATCCACGCGGCCAAGGCCGACCTCGACAACAAACTGCAGCTGCTCGACGCCGCCGATGCCAAGCACACCGCGGATATGGACGCCCTGACCGCGGCCAGGGCACAGCTCGCCGGTTATCAGGGTGCGGTCGACACCTCAGCCGCCGCGGTCTACATGGGCGGGCGTACCGACGGACTCACCGCCCTCCTGACCTCCGCGTCGCCCAAGAACCTGATCGACAAGCTGGCCATCCAGCGAACGATGGCCACCGAGATGGCCGCGCAGATGCAGAACTTCCGCGAGGCCGACCGCCAGGCCCAGGTCATCGAGGCGGCCTCCGCCGAGTCCGCGGTCACCGCCAAGGTCACCGTCGACGAGGCCGTCGCCCTGCGCGCCGATCTGCAGCGCAAGCAGGCCGACTTACAGAAGCAGATCACCGACGCCAAGATCCGCTACCTGACGTTGCCGCCTGCCGAGCAGGCGGCGATGGCCCCCTCGGCGGCGGTCGTGAGTGCGCTGGGCCTGGCGAACCCCATCCCGACGGTCGGCATGGGTGGTCTGATTCCCAATGCGAGGGCGCTGGCCGCATACATCATGGCCACCTATCCCGGTGTGCAGTCCATCGGTGGGGTGCGTGCCGACCCGATCCCGGATCACCCGAGCGGCCATGCCATCGACATCATGACCGGATCGGACATGGCCCTGGGCGATGTCATCAACGCCGACATTCAGAGCCAGTCCGCGCGTTTCAACGTCCGGTACACGCTGTGGCGGGTGGCCAATCACTTCAACCACGTTCACGTCACCGTCGACTGATATCGGCCTGAATTCTGCGACCGACCCGGGCCAGCCGCCGGCGGCCCGGTAGCCGGCGAGTTCGAGGGTTCCAGCGCGGCGATACGGGATGGCCGGATGTCTTGCCATGCCCTGATCATTTGCCGCCCTCGCCACTAGTCTCGTGACCATGCGACTGGTCGTTGATCTCAACAGATGTCAGGGATACGCCCAATGCGTACCGCTCGCCCCGGAGGTGCTCAAGCTCAACGGAGAGGAAGCCCTGGCCTACGACCCGAATCCGGACGAATCGCAACGCCGGCAGGTGCTGCGGGCGGTGGCGTCCTGCCCGGTGCAGGCCATCATCCTGGAACTGGATCCGCCGGCAGACCGGACCACGCTGTGAGTGGTGTCTACTCGTTCGACGAGATCCTCGCGAAGTTCCGGGCGCAGGGCCGAATCGTCATCGTCGGCGCCTCCCTGGCCGGCTTGCGCGCCGCGGAAGCGCTGCGCGACATGGGTTTCGAGGGATCGCTGACCATCATCGGCGACGAGCCGCACGAACCCTACGACCGGCCGCCGCTGTCCAAGCAGGTGCTCAAGGGCTGGGTGCCGGCCGATCACACCAAGCTGCCGCGGCTGCGCCGGGTGGACGCCGACTGGCGCCTCGGCGTCGCCGCGGTCGGCCTGGACCGGATCAATCACGTGGTCAAACTGGGCAACGGCGAGGAGGTCGGCTACGACCGGCTGCTGATCGCCACCGGCACCCGGGCCCGGCCCTGGCCCAACCCGGAGGAGGCCGCGCTGCAGGGGGTCTTCACCGTGCGCACCGTCGAGGACGCCACCGGCCTGTCGGCGGCGTTAAAGGCCAAGCCACGACGGGTGCTGATCATCGGGTCCGGTTTCGTTGGCTCGGAGATCGCCTCGGTGTGCCGGGACCTCGATTTGCCGGTCACCGTCACCGAACGCGGCAGCGGCCCGCTCAAGGGCGCGCTGGGTGGGGTGATCAGCGACATCGCCGCCCAGATGATGCGCGATGCCGGGGTGGACCTGCGCACCGGCACGGGTGTGAAGTCGCTGGAGGGCGACGCGTCCGGTCACGTCCGGTCGGCGACGCTGACTGACGGCACGGTGCTCGAGGTCGACGTGGTGATCCCGTCGCTGGGTTCGATCCGCAACGTCGAGTGGCTCGAGGGCGCCGGACTGGCCTCCGGGCAGTGGGGTGTGGGCTGCGACGCGGGCTGCCGCGCCTTCGACATCAACGGCGTGGTGACCGACCACATCTTCGTGGCCGGCGACGTCGCGCGCGCCCCGCACGTGCTGTACGGATACGAGTATCTGGCTCTCGAGCACTGGGACAATGCGGTGTCCGGCGCCGAGGTGGCCGCCAACAACATGCTCAATCTCGAGGTGGGCCGCCGCCCGCACCTGCCGCTGCCGTCGTTCTGGTCCGGCCAATTCGGGGTCAACATCAAAAGCGTCGGGGTGTGCTCGTTCGGCGACGAGATCGTGTTCACCCAGGGTTCGCCGGAGAACCGCCGCTTCGCCGCCGCCTACGGCAAGAACGGCCGGATCGTCGGCGCGGTCACCTTCAACCACGGCAAGTGGCTGCCCTACTACGCCGAACTCATCGAGCGCTCCGCGCCGTTCCCCCCGCCCCCGCCCGGCTTCGACCGGCCGGCCAACCACGAGGTCATGCCGGCCCGGTTCCCCGACCCGCGGGAGCCGTTCGGCAATCCCGACGTCGTGCTCACCGGACACGATCCCACCGACCGCGCCGCCGAATTCCGGCCCCGCAGCCATTAGCCAGGAGAGCGCACAGATGGACGCCGCAACCGCCTGGGCCGAGGCGATGAAGTTCGCCAACCGCCCCAACCCCTACCCGTTCTACGAGGAGCTCCGCCGGACGCCGGTGGCGAAAGTGTCGGATAAGACCTACGTCGTCACCGGGTATCCGGAAGTCCTTGCGCTGGCGCACGATCCGCGGATCAGCGTCGACGTCAGCCGCAGTCCCTCGGGGTTCTTCGGCGAGAAGGTGGTCCAACTCGACCCCGCCGAGGCCGCCCAGACCCGCAATCTGAGCATGCTGGTCACCGACCCGCCCGAGCACGACACGATGCGCCGCCAGTTCATGCGGCACTTCGGTCC
>NZ_JBBATF010000031.1:0-22398 GCF_040398885.1 Mycobacterium sp.
AGTGTCTGTCCGAAGAAGAAGTGTCTACCAGGAGGAATACGAACATGGCTCGTGCGGTCGGCATCGACCTCGGGACCACCAACTCCGTCGTCTCAGTCCTCGAGGGTGGCGACCCGGTCGTCGTCGCCAACTCGGAGGGTTCCCGCACGACGCCGTCAGTGGTGGCTTTCGCACGCAACGGCGAAGTGCTGGTGGGCCAGCCCGCCAAGAACCAGGCGGTCACCAACGTCGACCGCACCATCCGGTCAGTCAAGCGCCACATCGGCACCGACTGGTCCGTCGACATCGACGGCAAGAACTACACCGCCCAGGAGATCAGCGCGCGCACGCTGCAGAAGCTCAAGCGCGACGCCGAGAGCTACCTGGGTGAGGACATCACCGACGCGGTCATCACCGTGCCGGCCTATTTCAACGACGCCCAGCGTCAGGCCACCAAGGAAGCCGGCCAGATCGCCGGCTTGAACGTCCTGCGCATCGTCAACGAGCCCACCGCCGCGGCCCTGGCCTACGGCATGGACAAGGGCAGCAAGGAGCAGACCATCCTGGTCTTCGACCTCGGCGGCGGCACGTTCGACGTCTCGCTGCTGGAGATCGGCGACGGCGTGGTCGAGGTTCGCGCCACTTCCGGTGACAACCACCTCGGTGGCGATGACTGGGATGACCGGATCGTCGACTGGCTCGTGGACAAGTTCAAGGCCAGTGCCGGCATCGACCTGACCAAGGACAAGATGGCGATGCAGCGGCTTCGCGAGGCCGCCGAGAAGGCCAAGATCGAGCTCAGCTCCGGCCAGAGCACGTCGATCAACCTGCCCTACATCACCGTCGACGCGGACAAGAATCCGCTGTTCCTCGATGAGCAGCTGACCCGTTCGGAGTTCCAGAAGATCACCCAGGATCTGCTCGACCGCACCCGTGCGCCGTTCCAGCAGGTGATCAAGGACGCCGGTATCTCGGTGTCCGATATCGACCACGTGGTGCTCGTCGGCGGCTCGACCCGCATGCCCGCGGTCACCGATCTGGTCAAGGAACTGACCGGCGGCAAGGAGCCCAACAAGGGTGTCAACCCCGACGAGGTCGTCGCGGTCGGCGCGGCGCTTCAGGCCGGCGTGCTCAAGGGCGAGGTCAAAGATGTTCTGCTGCTTGATGTCACACCGCTGAGTCTGGGTATCGAGACCAAGGGCGGCGTGATGACCAAGCTGATCGAGCGCAACACCACCATCCCGACCAAGCGGTCGGAGACCTTCACCACCGCCGACGACAACCAGCCGTCGGTGCAGATCCAGGTCTATCAGGGTGAGCGCGAGATCGCGGCGCACAATAAGTTGCTCGGCAGCTTCGAGCTGACCGGCATCCCGCCGGCTCCGCGCGGCGTGCCCCAGATCGAGGTCATCTTCGACATCGACGCCAACGGCATCGTGCATGTCACGGCCAAGGACAAGGGCACCGGCAAGGAGAACACGATCAAGATCCAGGAGGGCTCCGGCCTGTCCAAGGAGGAGATCGACCGGATGATCAAGGACGCCGAGGCGCACGCCGACGAGGACCGCAAGCGTCGCGAGGAGGCCGACGTCCGCAACCAGGCCGAGTCGCTGGTCTACCAGACGGAGAAGTTCGTCTCCGAACAGCGCGCGGAAGGAGGGGCCGGATCCAAGGTTCCCGAGGACACCCTGCTCAAGGTCGACACCGCGATCGCCGACGCCAAGACGGCGCTGAACGGCTCTGACATCGGGGCGATCAAGTCCGCGATGGAGCGGCTGGGCACCGAGTCCCAGGCGTTGGGTCAGGCCATGTACGAGGCGGCCCAGGCCGAGCAGGCGGCCGGCGAGTCCGGGCGCCCGGGCGGTTCGGGTGCCGATGACGTGGTGGACGCCGAGGTCGTCGAGGACGATCAGGAGAACAGGTGACCGAGCCGGAGGGCAGGAGCGAAGCGACCCGGGACAGGTCTGGGAGCCGCGAGGCTGAGGAACCGGTGACGGTGACCGACAAGCGTCGCATCGACCCGGAGACCGGCGAGATTCGCGACTCTGGAACCGGCGCAGCCTCCGGCCCGGCCCCTGGTGGGCCGGCGCCGGAGGCCCCCGGCGCCGACAAGGTCGCCGAACTGACCGCCGACCTGCAGCGGGTGCAGGCCGACTTCGCCAACTACCGCAAACGCGCGCTCCGCGACCAGGAGGCGGCCGGCGAGCGGGCCAAGGCCGTCGTGGTGAGCCAGCTCCTGCCGGTGCTGGACGACCTGGACCGCGCCCGCAGCCACGGCGACCTGGAGGGCGGCCCGCTGAAGTCGGTCGCCGACAAGCTCGCCGCGGCGCTGACCGGCACGGGCCTGGCCGAGTTCGGCGCCGAGGGCGAGGCGTTCGACCCGTCTCTGCACGAGGCGGTGCAACACGAGGGCGACGGCTCCGGGGGACCTTCCCAACAGCTGGTCATCGGCCATGTGATGCGCAAGGGCTACAAGCTCGGCGAGTTCGTGTTGCGTCCCGCCCTGGTGGGGGTTGTCGATACCGTCGAGGTCGTCGATACCGTCGAGGTCACAGAGCGGGCCGACACGCCGTCAGAGCAGCCGCAGCCGGCCGCAGAGAACGCAGAATCAGATCAGTAACCGCACGGAGCGACGACAGGAGGTGACGCCGCGTGGTCCAGCGGGAGTGGGTTGAGAAGGATTTCTACAAGGTGCTCGGCGTCTCCTCCGACGCCGGCGACGACGAGATCAGGCGGGTCGCCAAGAAACTGCTCGCCGAGAACCATCCCGATCGCAACCCGAACAACCCGACCGCGGAGGAGCGGTACAAGGAGGTCGGGGAAGCCCGGGATGTGCTGACCGACAAGGCCAAACGCAAGGAGTACGACGAGACTCGCCGGATGTTCGCCGGCGGCGGTTTCGGTCGCCGCTTCGGTGGTGGCGGCGGCTTCAGCGGCTACGACGGCGGCGGTTTCAACCTCAACGACCTGTTCGGCCAGGCCGGGCAGGAAGGCGGAGCCAACATCGGCGACCTGTTCGGCGGGCTGTTCGGCCGCGGCGCCGCCCAACCCCGTGCCAGCCGCCCTCAGCGCGGCAAGGACCTGGAGACCGAGACCGACCTGGACTTCCTGGAGGCCACCAAGGGCGTGGCCATGCCGCTGCGGCTGACCAGCCCGGCGCCCTGCACCAACTGCCACGGCAGCGGTGCGCGTCCGGGCACCAGCCCGAAGATGTGCGCCAACTGCAACGGCTCCGGGGTGGTCAACCGCAACCAGGGCGCGTTCGGATTCTCCGAACCGTGCACCGAATGCCGGGGCAGCGGCTCGACCATCGAGAACCCCTGCGACGAATGCCGTGGCACCGGCGTGACGACCCGCACCCGCACCATCAACGTTCGCATCCCGCCAGGTGTGGAGAACGGCCAGCGGATCCGGCTGGCCGGCCAGGGTGAAGCCGGCCTGCGTGGCGCCCCGTCGGGCGATCTGTACGTCACGGTGCACGTCCGGCCCGACAAGGTCTTCGGCCGCGACGGCGACGACCTCACCGTGACGGTCCCGGTCAGCTTCACCGAATTGGCTTTGGGCACAACGCTTTCGATTCCGACTCTGGACGGCAAAGTCGGCGTGAAGGTGCCCAAGGGAACCGCCGACGGGCGCATCCTGCGGGTGCGCGGTCGCGGGGTTCCCAAGCGCGGCGGCGGTGCCGGAGACCTGCTGGTGACGGTGAAGGTGGCGGTGCCGCCCCACCTTGAGGGCTCGGCGCTGGAGGCCCTCGAGGCCTACGCGGCCGCGGAGAAGTCCAGCGGTTTCGACCCACGCGCGGGGTGGGTGGGTAACCGGCCATGACCGCTGCCAACGAGCCCCGCGGGACACGCACGTTCCTGATCTCGGTGGCGGCGGAGTTGGCCGGCATGCACGCCCAGACCCTGCGCACCTACGACCGGCTGGGCCTGGTCAGTCCGGAGCGCAGCGCCGGTGGGGGGCGGCGCTACTCCGAACGCGACGTCGAACTGCTGCGCGAGATCCAGCGCCTCTCCCAGGACGAGGGCGTGAACCTCGCCGGGATCAAGCGGATCATCGAGCTAACCAACCAGGTGGAGGCGCTGCAGTCCCGGGTCACCGAAATGGCCGACGAGTTGTCCCGCTCCCGGCCGCGCCGGGACCTGGCGGTGGTGCCCAAGAGCACCGCCGTGGTGGTCTGGAAACCGCGCGTCCGCTGAACGCTTCGCCGAGTGTGCCTCCAGTGCGAAAAAACGCGCTGAATCTCGCAGGGAGCGCACTCTCGGCGTGAAGGGGTGTTTCCCTACTTGACCCTGATGGTGAACGTCGAGACGGCCGGCCGGCCCGGCACCGCCTTGTTGTAGTTTCCCTTGCGCAGCGCGTTGGTCGGGGCGGCCATCGGCTCGATGCCCACCACGTCGTCGTTGTTGGGGGCGAAGATCTGCGCCGCGGGATAGCCGGTGTCGAAGACGACCTCGATGCGACGGTCCCCGCCGGAGAGCGCGAACACCCCGCCCTGCGGCACCTCGTCGAAGCCGTCGTCGAATACCCGGCTCTCCAGCTTCTCGGTCTTGGCCGGCCACTCCTCGGTGGCGCCGGTCGGGATACCCCAGTTGTCCACCGGCAGGTGGCGCATCGGCGGGGTCTCCAGCACCCACTCCGATCGCGGCACTCCCGGGATGGTCAGGTACGGGTGGAAGCCGAAGCACAGCGGCACCGAGGCCGACGTCGTCGGGGTGATCGTGGTCTCGATGGTCAGCGCCCTGTCCACCAGTCTGATGTCCAGGGTCGCGACGTGCGGGAACGGGAAGCTGCACAGCAGCCGGGGCTGTCCGCCGTAGTCGAGGTCGGCGATGAACCGGTTGTCCTCCTGCTCGGTGACCAGCCAGCCGGGATAGGCCGCCAGCACCCCGTGGATCACCAGACCGTGCTCGTCGGAACGCACCCCGCCCACGCCCGGGGTCAGCGTCACCGCGCCGCCGTCGACCGCGTAGCCGTTGGCGGACAGCCGATTGGCCCACGGGTAGAGGATCGGGATGCCCATGGTCTTGCCGGTCGTCAGGTAGGCGTTCAGGCCGCGCCGCTGACCGAGCAGTTCCACCCCTCCGTCGGACAGCGAGGTGCAGACCATGCCCGCGGACGGGACGAAGGTCGCGGTGAGGGCCGACGACGGGTCTTTCAGCACGACTGAGGGCAACTGGGCCATTGTCGGATTGTGCCATGAACGATCCGGGGTTGACCAAGCCGCACACCCCATCAGCGGTGCTGGTCGATGTAGCTGGTGAGGTCGTCGATCGTCCGCAGCGAGGCGTACCGGGACTCGGGGATGTCGACCTCGAAGCGCTTGTGCAACCGGATCAGGAAGTTCAGCCAGTCCATCGAGTCCAGATCGACCTGGTCGCGCAGCAACTCGCTGTCGCTCAGGTCGGCCTCCTCGATCTCGGGCGCGATGTCGAGAAGTTCGGCCACCACTCCGGCGCGGGTCTCACTGCTCACGGTTCTCCTCTCATCGGGGCGTCTGGAGTTCGCCGGGCCGCTGCAGCAGCCGGTTGATCTCGGCCAGGAACAGCGCTCCACGGGCGCCGTCGCTGGCGCGGTGATCGGCGGCCAGGCTGGAATGCACCGTGGTGGCGACCCGGATCCCGCCGTCGACGACGACCACGCGCTGGGCCGGCCGGCCGAACCCGACGATGGCGACCTGCTCTGGGTAGATGACGCCGAAGACGGAGTCGACGCCGTTGTCGCCGAGGTTGGTCACGGTGATGGTCGGATCCGACATCTCCGAACTGCGCAGCGAGCCGGCCCGGGCCCGAGCCACCAGGTCGGTCAGGTCCGCCATCAGTTCCGGCAGCGGCTTCTCGGCGACATCGTGGATGGCCGGGGCCACCAGACCGCCGCCGCGCAGCGAAATCGCCACGCCGACGTGGGTGCCGGTCGCGGGCTCGAAGTGCTCCCCGGCGGCATCCGAGCGCCAGAACCCGTTGAACTCGCCGAACTCGCAGGCGGCCAGTGCGACGGCCTTGAGTTGCAACACGGCCGGCAGGATCCGTTCGGTGATCGGGCGGCCGGCGTTCTGTTCGGTCAGCCACGCCAACGCGGTGTCGAGGATTATCTCGTCCGACAGGTAGTAGTGCGGGATCTCGCGCTTGGAGCGACTCATCGCCGCGGCGATGGACGCGCGCATGGCAGCCCCGCGCTCCCGGGCCTTCTCGGCGGCCGACTTCTGGGCGCCCCCCGCCGGGGCCGGCGTGGTTCCGGGCCCCTGGTGACCGGCTCTCGCGGACTTCGAGGCGGCGGCGTGCTCGACATCGCGCAGTGTCACCGCCCCCTGCGGCCCGGTGCCGGTGACGGCCTTGAGGTCCACGTCCAGCGCGGCAGCGGTGCGGCGCGCCACCGGGGATACCCATAGCCGGTGCCCGACGGTATCCGAGACATGCTGCGGTGTAACGACTCCGGTGATGGCCTGCGCAGCGACTGGTGTCGCCGAAGCCGGTTCGGCAGGCGATGGCGCCGCCCCGGGTTGCTCGCCCGGTTCCAGCAGTGTTGCCAGTGGTGTTCCGACGGCGACTGTCGCTCCCACCGGCACCAGTATCTTGTCGACCACGCCGTCGTGCCAGCACTCGATCTCCACGGCCGCCTTGGTGGTCTCGACGACGGCCACGATCTGACCGCGGGTCACCGTGTCGCCGGGTTTGATCCGCCACTCGTCGAGTCGGCCTTCGTCCATGTCCGCCCCGAGTGCCGGCATCGAGAATTCGATCATCCGAACAGCCCGCGAACGGCGGTCACGATCTTCTCGGGCTGCGGAAGCGCTGCTTCCTCGAGGTGTTTGGCGTAGGGGATAGGCACCTCGGCGGTGCACACCCGGGCGATCGGGGCATCGAGTTCGTAGAACGCCTGCTCGACGATGCGGGCGCTGATCTCCCCGGCCAGGCTGCCGGTGTGCCAGGCCTCGTCCACCACCACCACCCGGTGGGTCTTGCGGACCGACGCCATGATGGTGGCGTCGTCGAGTGGGCGCAGCACGCGGAGGTCGACGACGTCGCATTCGATGCCGGCCTCAGCCAGTCGCCCGGCCGCGTCCAGTGCCTTGGGTAAGCACCCGCCGTATGCGATCACCGTCGCGTCGGAACCGTTGCGGCGCAGCGCTGCCCGACTGATATCGGTGGCGGACAGGGACTCCGGGTCCGCAGCCAGGTTGTACAACCCCACATGCTCGACGATGATCACCGGGTCCGGCGCGACCAGCGCGGAGCGCAGCATTCCGTAGGCGTCGGCGACGGTGGCCGGTGCCAGCACGGTGATGCCCGGGATGTGCGCGTACCAGTTCTCCAGGCTGTGCGAGTGCTGCGCGGCCAACTGCCGGCCCGCGCCGGTGGCCATCCGCACCACCACCGGCACCGAGAACTGTCCGTTCGACATGTGGCGAAGTGCCGCAGCGGTATTGACGATCTGGTCCAGGGCCAGCAGGCTGAAGTTGACCGTCATCAACTCGACGATGGGCCGTAGCCCGCCGAGGGCGGCTCCGATCCCGATGCCCACGAAGGCGAGCTCGGAGAGCGGGGTGTCCCGAATCCGCTCGGGGCCGAATTCCTCGAGCATTCCCTTGGACACCGCGTAGGTTCCGCCGTAGCGGCCGACGTCCTCGCCGAGCAGCACGACGCGTTCGTCCGCCCGCATGGCGTCGGCGATCGCGTCGTGGACGGCGCCGCGGTAGGTGGTCTTCATGCGCCGCCGCCGGGTGTCATCACATCGCGGGTCAGCGTGTCGACGCTCTCCAACGTTCCGGCCTCGGCGTAGGCCACCGCTCCGTCGACCTCGGCGGCGACCGCGGCCTCGATGGCCGCGACATCCCCGGCGGTCAGGAGACCCTCGGCGGCGAGGCGTTCGGTGAGGGTGCGGATGGGGTCGTGTCGGTCGCGCCACTCGGCGACCTCGGCCTTGTCACGGTACAACTCCGGGTCGAACATCGAGTGCGGCCGGAACCGGTAGGTGCGGAACTCCAGGAAGTAGGGTCCGCCCGCCGTCCGGATGTGCTCGACGGCCTGTCGCATAGCGGAGTGGCAGGCCAGCGCGTCCATCCCGTCGACCGAGGCGCCCGGCACGCGGTAGGCCGCGGCCTTGGCGACCAGATCCACCTGGGACAGTTCCCGTTCGATGGCCGTGCCCATGGCGTACCGATTGTTCTCGCAGCAGAACAGCACCGGCAGCTGCCACAGTTCCGCCATGTTCATCGTCTCGTGGAAGGCGCCCTCGGCGGTCGCTCCCTCGCCGAAATAGCAGGCGCTGAGCCGATTCCGCCCGAGCTGCTTGTCGGCGAGGGCCAGCCCGGCGGCCAGTGGCAGCCCGGCTGCCACGATGGCGTTGCCGCCGTAGAAGCGCCGGCCGGCGTCGAACAGGTGCATTGATCCGCCGCGCCCGCCGGAGCAGCCTTCCTGCCTGCCGTACATCTCGGCCATGATCTTGGTCATCGGGATGCCGCGCAGCAGCGCATGGGCGTGCTCGCGGTAGGTGGCGATCACCGCATCGTCGGGACCGAGCACCCGCAGCGACCCCGCAGCCACCGCCTCTTGGCCGACGTAGAGGTGCAGGAAGCCGCGAATCCTGCCGGCGCTGTACATCTCCGCGCACTTCTCCTCCATGCGCCTGATCCGGGTCATGTCGGTCAGCAACTCGCGGGCCAACCCGGGGTCCACCTCGCTCACGCCTTGACCCCCGGCGTCTCGATGGTCGACGTGTCGCCCTCGGGAAGTCCGAGTTCGCGGGCCTTGAGCAGTCGGCGCATGATCTTGCCGCTTCGGGTGTGCGGAAGGGAGTCGACGAAGTCGATCTCCTTGGGCGCCACCGCCGCACCGAGTCGCTTTCGGGCGTGGCCCATCAGGTCGCGGCGCAGGGCGTCGTCGCCGGTGTACCCGGACTTCAGGGTGACGAAGGCTTTCACGATCGCGCCGTAGGTCGGGTCCGGCTTTCCGATCACCGCCGCCTCGGCGACCGCAGGGTGGTCGGTCAGGACGTTCTCCACCTCGAACGGGCCGATCAGGTGCCCGGAGGCCTTGATGACGTCGTCGGCGCGGCCGACGAACCAGAGGTAGCCGTCGGCGTCGCGCTTGACCAGATCCCCGGACAGATACAGATCCCCGTGAAAACACCTGCGGTAGCGCTCTTCCTGGTCCAGGTAGCCGCGGAACATCGACGGCCAGCCGACCCGCAGTGCGAGTTCGCCTTCGACGCCGGGCTTGTCGACGACGTCCACCGCGCCGGTCTCCTCGTCGTGGTCGACCACCAGGACGTCCACGCCGGGAAGTGGCCGGCCCATCGAGCCGGGCTTGACATCGAAGGCGGGTGTGTTGGCCACCATGATGCCGCCGGTCTCGGTCTGCCACCAGTTGTCGTGAATCGGTAGTCCCAGCACTCGTTCGCCCCACCAGACCGCTTCGGCGTTGAGCGGTTCGCCGACGCTGGCGATGAATCGCAGATGGGGGAAGCTGTACCTGGCGGGCAGATCGGGCCCGGCTTTGATCAGCATCCGCACCGCCGTCGGTGCGGTGTACCAGACGGTGACTGCCTGGTCCTGCAGGATTCGGTACCAACGTTCGGCGTCGAACTCCGCCTCGTCGATGATCGAGGTGACTCGGTGCAGCAACGGCGCGACGATGCCGTACGCCGTTCCGGTCACCCAGCCGGGATCGGCTGTGCACCAGTAGATGTCGTCGGGGTGAAGATCCAGCGCGAAAAGGCCGGTGATGTAGTGCATCGCCACCGCGCCGTGCACGTGCTGGGCGCCCTTGGGTGTGCCGGTGGTGCCGCTGGTGAAGTGCAGCAGCGACGGGTCGTCGGGCCCGGTGTGTTCGATCCGCGCGTCGTCGCTCGCCTGATCCATCAGGGTGCCGAAGTTGTGCGTGCCGGGGATGTCCTCCGCCGGATCGCCCACCACGAGCACGTGTGCGACCGACGGCAGTTCCGCGCGGATTCCGGCGATCTTGCGCTTGTAGATCGCGGCGGTCGTCACCAGGACGTCGGCGGCGCCGATGTTCACCCGGGTGGCGATCGGTTCCGGCCCGAAGGCGGAGAACAGCGGCGAGACGACGCTGCCGTTGCGCAGTGCCCCGAGGATGCTGATGTAGAGCTCCGGAGCACGGCCCATGATGACGAAGACCCTGTCGCCCTTGCCGATTCCGAGGCCGCGCAGCACGTTGGTGAACTTCCTCGTGAGCCGCCCGAGTTCGGCGTAGGAGAGGTCTCGGGTGGTGAGCGCATTCCCATCCGGTGTGTCAGCGACGAATCGCAGGGCGGTCTTGTCCGCTCCGGGTCCCTCGCTGTGCCGGTCCACCGCCGCGTAGGCGATGTTGCAACCGCCGGGTCCCATTCCGCGGCAGAGGTCGGGCACCTGTGACCAGGTGAATGACGCGCGAGTGGCGTCGTAGTCGTCGAGATTCGGGGGGACCGTCAGGTCCTCGGGCCGTTTATGGATGATCCCGTCGTCCATTGCCGTCCACTACCGGCGCGGCGGGTCCAGAACGCCGTCGCGCCGGGCCCGTGGGAAGTGGGCCATCACGCGGTCGATCAGCGTGCTGTAGGCGGCGCCGTCATTGAGGATTTCGGGGCATTCCAGGTGGCGCAGGAAGGCGTCGACACGGCGTTCCAGCGTCCAGTCCCAGTAGTCCCGCCCGGTGAACGCCGAGCACAGGAACTTCCACGCGATGCCGTCGATCTCCTCGGGCGTCTTGGCCACAACCGCCCCCTCGAATCCCACCCTGTGATGGTCGTCCAACCCCGCGTCTGGACGTAAGGGGCGAAAGTCCCCAAAGCGGAGACGGTGGCGTCGCTCTTCGGGGCGACCGGGTGAGCAGCACGCCCCGGCATGGGTGCCGGAAGTCCCTATCGCCGCACCGGGCCGATTCACTAGACTTGAGCGGAACAGACTCAAGGCTACCGGTGTTGTATACCTCGACAAGCTTGTACCAGGAGAAATGGAGGATGTCGGAGTGGACTCGTTCAACCCGACCACGAAGACCCAGGCGGCGCTGACCGCCGCGTTGCAGGCCGCGAGTACGGCCGGCAACCCGGAGATCCGGCCCGCTCACCTGCTGTTGGCGCTGCTCACCCAGACCGACGGCATCGCGGCACCGCTGCTCGAAGCGGTCGGCGTCAACCCGGCCACCATCCGGGCCGAGGCCCAACGCCTCGTCGACCGGCTTCCGTCGTCCAGTGGGGCGACCTCGCAGCCGCAACTGAGCCGGGAGTCGCTGGCCGCCATCAACACCGCCCAGCAACTGGCCACCGAGATGGGCGACGAGTTCGTCTCCACCGAGCACCTGCTCTACGGACTGGCCAGCGGCGACTCCGACGTCGCCAAGATGCTCACCAACGCCGGCGCCTCGCCGCAGGCGCTGCGCGACGCCTTCGTCAAGGTCCGCGGCAGCGCCCGGGTCACCAGCGCCGACCCGGAGTCCAGCTACCAGGCCCTGGAGAAGTACTCCACCGACCTGACCGCGCGTGCCCGTGACGGCAAGCTGGACCCGGTTGTGGGGCGCGACAACGAGATTCGCCGCGTCATCCAGGTGCTGAGCCGGCGCACCAAGAACAACCCGGTGCTGATCGGCGAGCCCGGCGTCGGCAAGACCGCGATCGTCGAGGGTCTGGCCCAGCGCATCATCGACGGCGACGTGCCGGAGAGCCTGCGGGACAAGACCGTCATCTCCCTGGACCTCGGGTCGATGGTTGCGGGAGCCAAGTACCGCGGGGAGTTCGAGGAACGCCTCAAGGCGGTGCTCGACGAGATCAAGGAATCCGCCGGCCAGATCATCACCTTCATCGACGAGTTGCACACCATCGTCGGCGCCGGGGCGACCGGTGAGGGCGCGATGGACGCCGGCAACATGATCAAGCCGATGCTGGCCCGCGGCGAACTGCGCCTGGTCGGCGCGACCACCCTCGACGAGTACCGCAAGTACATCGAGAAGGACGCCGCCCTGGAACGCCGCTTCCAGCAGGTGTTCGTGGGCGAACCCTCGGTGGAGGACACCGTCGGCATCCTGCGCGGCCTGAAGGACCGTTACGAGGTGCACCACGGCGTGCGGATCACCGACTCCTCGCTGGTCGCCGCCGCGACGCTGTCCGACCGCTACATCACCAGCCGATTCCTGCCGGACAAAGCCATCGACCTGGTCGACGAGGCCGCCTCCCGGCTGCGGATGGAGATCGACTCCCGGCCCGTCGAGGTCGACGAGGTGGAGCGCCTGGTGCGCCGCCTGGAGATCGAGGAGATGGCCCTGGAGAAGGAGTCCGACGATGCCTCCAGGGACCGCCTGGAGAAACTGCGCGCCGAGTTGGCCGACCAGAAGGAGAAACTGGCCGAGCTGACCACCCGGTGGCAGAACGAGAAGAACGCCATCGACGTCGTGCGGGAGTTCAAGGAGCAACTTGAGATCCTGCGCGGAGAGGCCGACCGGGCCGAGCGCGACGGCGATCTGGCCAAGGCCGCCGAACTTCGCTACGGCCGCATCCCGGAGGTGGAGAAGCAACTCGACGCCGCAGTGTCTTCGGCCGGCGGCCAGAACAGAGCCCGCGAGAGCGTCATGCTCAAGGAGGAGGTCGGACCCGACGACATCGCCGACGTGGTGGCGTCCTGGACCGGCATCCCGGCCGGCCGGCTGCTCGAGGGTGAGACCGCCAAGCTGCTGCGGATGGAGGAGGAACTCGGGCACCGGGTTATCGGTCAGAAAGCCGCGGTTGCTGCGGTTTCTGATGCGGTCCGGCGGAGCCGCGCCGGGGTCGCCGACCCCAACCGGCCCACCGGGTCGTTCCTGTTCCTCGGCCCCACCGGCGTCGGAAAGACCGAACTGGCCAAGGCGCTGGCCGACTTCCTCTTCGACGACGAGCGCGCCATGGTGCGCATCGACATGAGCGAGTACGGCGAAAAGCATTCGGTGGCAAGGCTTGTCGGCGCTCCTCCGGGCTACGTCGGCTACGACCAGGGCGGTCAGCTGACCGAGGCGGTGCGCCGACGGCCCTACACGGTGGTGCTGTTCGACGAGGTCGAGAAGGCCCACCCGGATGTGTTCGACGTGCTGTTGCAGGTGCTCGACGAGGGACGGCTGACCGACGGTCAGGGCCGCACGGTCGATTTCCGCAACACCATTCTGATCCTGACCTCGAACCTCGGTTCCGGCGGCGACGCCGATCAGGTGATGGCGGCGGTGCGCGCGGCGTTCAAGCCGGAGTTCATCAACCGCCTCGACGACGTGCTGATCTTCGACGCGCTCAGTCCTGAGGAACTGGTCCGGATCGTCGACATCCAGCTGGCCCAGTTGCAGAAGCGACTGGCCCAGCGGCGGCTGGAACTGCAGGTGTCGCTGCCGGCCAAGGAATGGCTGGCCGAGCGGGGGTTCGACCCGCTCTACGGCGCCCGGCCGCTGCGCCGCCTGGTGCAGCAGGCCATCGGCGACCGGCTGGCCAAGATGCTGCTGGCCGGGGAGATCCACGACGGCGACGTCGTGCCGGTCAACGTCGCCCCCGACGGTGACACGCTGATCCTGGGCTAGGGCCCGCGAGCAGACGCGAACGCCCCCGCACGCCCGGCGTGTCGGGGGCGTCGGCGTCTGCTCGCGAGACAAAGGTGACTCTGTTGTGACCTGTAGGGGCTCTCGCCGAGCGGCGGCGAGCGGTTAGGCTAGGCGCCAATGGTCCCGTTCTGGTTCACGATGTCCGCACTCTGCTTCGTGGGTGCGGGAGTCCTGCTGTACATCGAGATCGGCCGTCGCCGCGGCCTGGGCCGGCGGCGGAAGTCCTGGGCTCGCGCGCAGGGTTTCGACTACGAGGAGCAATCCACCGAGATCCTCGACCGCTGGAAGCGCGGGGTCATGTCGACCGTCGGCGAGGCCACCGCCCGCAACGTGGTGCTCGGCCAGGTCCGCGGCGAGGCCGTCTACGTCTTCGACCTCGAGGACGTGGCCACCGTCATCGCGTTGCACCGCAAGGTCGGCACCAACATCGTCATGGACATGCGCCTCGAAGGCGTCAAGGAGCCCCGGGAGAACGACGTCTGGCTGCTCGGCGCGATCGGCCAGCGGATGGTCTACTCCAACAACCTCGACGCCGCGCGCCGGGCCTGCGACCGGCGCATGGTGACCTTCGCCCACACCGCCCCGGACTTCGCCGAGATCCTGTGGAACGAGCAGAACTGGACCCTGCTGGCCATGCCGATCTCGTCCACCCGCGCCGAATGGGACGAGGGGCTCCGCACCGTGCGGCAATTCAACGACCTGCTGCGGGTCCTGCCCCCGATCCCGGCGCAGGCCGCCGCGTCGGCCGCCGGGCGGGCCGGCGAACCGGGCCGTCCGCAGCCCCGCGAACTCCCGCCCGGCCGCAGCGAGGCCCCGCCACTGCTGCGGACCCAGCCGCCGCGGACCGGCACCCAGGCGCCGAACTACCTGACCTGACCCGGCCCCGATAGGGTGGCGGGGTGCCTCGCCCGGTTGCCCTGATCACTGGCCCGACCTCCGGTCTGGGTGAGGGTTACGCGCGCCGTTTCGCGCGTGACGGTCACGACGTGGTCCTGGTGGCCCGCGATGTCGACCGACTGGTGGCGCTGGCCGCCGAACTGCGCATCGCCCACGGCGTCGACGTGGAGGTGCTGCCCGCCGACCTGGCCCGGTCCGAGGGCCGGCAGACCGTCGGCGACCGACTCGCCAAGGGCGTTCAGGTGCTGGTCAACAACGCCGGATTCGGCACCTCGGGCGAGTTCTGGACAGCCGATCCCGAACTGCTGCAACGGCAACTGGACGTCAACGTCACCGCCGTGATGCACCTGACCCGAGCCGCCCTGCCGCCGATGCTGGCCGCCGGCCGCGGGAGCGTGATCAACATCGCCTCGGTCGCCGGACTGCTGCCCGGCCGGGGATCCACCTATTCGGCGTCCAAGGCGTGGGTGGTGTTCTTCTCCGAGGGGCTGGCCAACGGTCTGACCGGAACCGGCGTGGGCGTGCACGCGGTCTGTCCCGGTTTCGTCCGCACCGAGTTCCACCAACGGGCCGGCATCGACATGGCCTCCATCCCCCGGCCGTTGTGGCTGACGGTCGACGACGTGGTCGAGGAGAGCCTGGCCGATGTGGCCAAAGGCACGGTCGTCAGCGTTCCGGGACTGCAGTACAAGGCCCTCACCGCGGCGGGGCGCCTGATACCGCGGCCCTTGGTCCGCGGTTTCGCCAAGAGAATAGGACGTGGTCGTGACCGCACCTGAACACACCGGACCCGATGGCGAGGTTCCGCGCCTCGACGCCGGCGCGCGCACCGAACTGGCTGCGCTGGTCCGGCGGTTATCCGTGGTGTTCGGCCGCGTCACGTTGTCGTCGGGCAAGGAGGCCGACTACTACGTCGACCTTCGCCGCGCCACCCTGCACCATCAGGCCGCCCCGCTGATCGGTCGGCTGGTGCGCGAACTCACCGCGGACTGGGACTACGCCGCGGTCGGTGGGCTGACCATGGGTGCCGACCCGGTGGCATGCGCCGTCCTGCACGCCCCCGGCCGACCCATTGACGCTTTCGTGGTCCGCAAGGCGGTGAAAAGCCATGGGATGCAACGCCTCATCGAAGGCGCCGACATCGTGGGCCGGCGAGTGCTCGTCGTGGAGGACACCAGTACGACCGGCGGTTCGGCGATGACGGCCGTGCGCGCGGTGCGCGAGGCGGGAGCCACGGTGGTCGGCGTCGCGACGGTGGTCGACAGGGCCACCGGGGCGGCCGAGGCGATCGAGGCCGAGGGGGTGCCCTACCGCAGCATCCTCGGTCTGGCCGATCTCGGCCTCACCGATGATTGAGTTCGACGACGACGATTCCGCGCCCGACTGGGATGACGTCGTGGACGTCGTCTGCGTCGGCACCAGTCCCGGTGTGCTGGCTTACGGCATCTGCTGTGCGGCAAACGATCTCGATGTCCTGCTCGTCCAGCCACCCGCTGAACCCGACGAGTTGACCGCCGCGTGGTTCACGGCGATGACAGCGGACCTGGAGGCGGGGCGGCACCGCCCGGCACCTGCGTTCAGCTTCGCGCGGGTCTCGCCGCCGCCCCCGGCGCCCACCGGCAAGCGGGTCAGGTTGGAGACCTTCTTCGGTGAGCGACTTCGGCAATGGTCGGCGCACTGTCTGCGGTCACCGTTCGGAGTGATGTTCACCCAGGTGCCCGAGTTGCTCATCCCGATGCGCACCGAGGACGGTGCGACGATCACCGCGGCGTTCCTCGGTGATGTTCCGGACGGCGACGTGCTCACCTGGCTGGCCGATCGTGCCCGCGAGGCGGGTGTGCCCGACTCGGGACATCCGATGTCGGCAATGATCCTCGAACAGGGCCGTATCGCGGGCGTGGAACTCGACGACGGCACCCGGGTCGCGGCGACGGGCGGATTGGCCTTCCCGGTCGGTGCGCACACGCTCGTCCCTGACCTTCCCGGCCTCGGCGAGTGCACGGTGGCGATGGTCGGACGTCCGGCGGGGCGGTTCGCCACGGTGGATCTGCTGTGGCGATGACCGAACCCGGGCCCACCGAATGGTCCACCGGAACCCCCGGCGTGGGACCGTGGGCGCAGACCCATCCCGGGCTACCGCCCGACGACCCCCGTTACGACCCCGAACTTCTGCGCGACGGCGACAGCCGCAACGTCGTCGACGCCTATCGCTACTGGCGCCGCGAGGCCATCGTCGCCGACATCGACCGTCGCCGGCACCGGTTGCATGTGGCTATCGAGAACTTCGGCAACGACGCCAACATCGGCGCGGTGGTGCGGACCGCGAACGCCTTCGCCGTGCACACCGTCCACATCGTCGGACGCCGCCGCTGGAACCGCCGCGGGGCCATGGTCACCGACCGCTACCAGCACCTCGCCCACCACGACACAACCGCGGAGTTGATGGCCTTCGCCCGCGACGCGGGGCTGACGGTGGTCGCCGTCGACAACGTCCCGGGCGCGCTCCGCCTGGAGCGGACCGACCTCCCCGCGGACTGCCTGCTGCTGTTCGGGCAGGAGGGCCCCGGCATCTCGGAGGCGGCCCTCTCCGGCGCGGACTTCACGGTGTCGATCGCCCAGTTCGGTTCCACCCGCAGCATCAACGCCGGAGTCGCCGCCGGCATCGCCATGCACGCCTGGATCCGGCGGTGGTCCGATATCTCCTCGGCCTGGTAGGCGGCGTCCGACATTTCTTCGGCCGGTAGGTCCAGTCCGACCTGTCGTGGGCTCGGTTAGGGCAGGATTGCCATCCATGGACCAGCAATGGAAGAACCGGGCGGCCAGCGCCGAGGCCGCCATCGCCGCCCGGCACCTGCGCAAACTGCTGCAGGTTCCCGGCACCCAACTCGGTGTGGTGGGCTGGCCGCCCACGGCTAAGGACCTGAGCTTCGCCACCTGGCACTACTGGTGGCAGGCGCACCTGCTGGACACCCTGGTCGACGCCGAGGTCCGCGACCCGTCGCCGGACCGGGTGGAGAAGATCAAGCGGCAGATCCGGGGCCACTTCACCCGCAACAACGGCCGCTGGACCAACAGCTACTACGACGACATGGCCTGGCTCGCGCTGGCCCTCGAGCGGGCCGGCCGGCTGGCCGGGGTCCCCAACCCAAAGGCGCTGGCCACTCTGTCCGATCAGTTGGTCGGGTCGTGGGCCCCGGGCGCGGGGGGCGGGATCCCGTGGCGCAAGCAGGACCAGTTCTTCAACGCCCCGGCCAACGGCCCGGCCGGTATCTTCCTGGCCCGTCACGGCAATCTCGACCGCGCGGCCGAGATGGCCGACTGGATCGAGGAGACGCTGATCGACCCGGAGACCCATCTGGTGTTCGACGGCATCAAGGAGGGATCCCTGGTGCGCGCCCAGTACACCTACTGCCAGGGTGTCGTGGTCGGCCTGGAAACCGAACTGGCGGTCCGGACCGGAGACCCGCGCCACCGCGCCCGGGTGCGTCGACTGGTGCCCGCGATCGCCGAGCACATGACGAACGACGGCGTCCTCCGGGGTGCCGGCGGCGGGGACGGCGGACTCTTCGCCGGCATCACCGCACGCTATCTGGCCCTGGCCGCCAACGAGCTGCCCGGCGACGGCGGCGAGGACGCCGCTGCCCGCGACGCCGCCCGCGCCATCGTCCTGGCCTCTGCCCGCGCCGCGTGGGACAACCGCCAGGATGTAGACGGCCTGCCGCTGTTCAGCGCGTTCTGGAACCGTACCGCCGTCGTGCCGGGTGGCGGCCGGAAAGTCGGGGAGAAGGTCGACGGGGCGGTCGCCGAATCCGCCGAACCGGAACGCGATCTGTCCGTTCAGGTTTCGGGCTGGATGCTGATGGAGGCCGCGCACGCCGTCGCCGGTTAGGCCGGGTCGCCGGCCAGCGCGGGCCGGCTTGAGCGCATCCGAAGGCCTTTTCACGGTTATAGTCGGGCCAAGCCCGCGATCGGTGAAGGAGAAGGCGACCCGATGAAGAACATCACGGCTTTGGCGACGGGGGCGCTGGTCACTCTGACCGTGACCGGTGCGCTCGTCGGCTGCGCCCCCAGAACCGAGAAGCCCTATACCGGTCCGGCGGTCACCCCGACCATCTGGACCGGGTCGCCCGGGGAACCGGGCGCCGCTGAGGGCGCGCACGGTCAGGCAGCCGAGGGGGTCGACGTCCCCGCGCGTGGGGAGACCCTCAACCGCTACATCACGGATAACAAGATCGCCGAGCTGCCGTTCGAGAAGGGCCAGCCGGGAACGCCCGAGATCGCCTTCCCGATCCCGCCGGACTGGTTCGTGGTGGGCGACCAGACACCGGACTGGGCCTACGGCGCCATCGCGTACAGCAAGCCGGCCGATCCGACGGACCAGCCGTTCATCTATGCGATCGCCTCCAAGCTCACCGGGAACGTCGACCCGGACAAGATCCTGGAACTGGCGTCCGGCCAGCTCGACGAACTGCCCGGTTTCAAGCCCAACAGCGGACCACCGGAACGCACCAGGTTCGACGGCTATGACGGCGTCAGGTACGTCGGCACCTACGTCTGGGAGGGCAAGGAGCGGGCCGTCGGGCAGGAGACCATCGTCATTCCCGGCAAGGACGGGTTGTTCGTCCTGCAGTTGAACGGCGAGGCGCCGAAGGGACAGGAGCAGGTCGTCATCGACGCCGGCGACTTCATCCACGAGAAGACCAAGATCACCCTCCCGTCCTGACCGCCCGGCCGAACCTACCCACGGAGAACCTCATGTCAATCCGATCCAAGTCTTCTCGACTGGTGGCGGCTGCCGTCCTGGGCGGGGCACTGCTGTCGGCCCCGACTGTGACAACCGCAGAAGCCGCGCCTTGCCCCGGTGGGCAGTGGGCAGACCCCATCACCGGGGTCTGCTGGTCGCAGAACAGCCCGAGCAACAGCTATGGAGGCTCGGGCAACATCCCTTGCCTGCCTGGCCGGTTGGGTCTGTGCATTGCCGCGTTGAGCAACACGCCCATCCCGGGTGCGGCTCTGCAGGGCCCGAACCGCAACGGGACCTGGCCGTAAACGCCCCTAGGTGTGTCATCTCATGACATTGGTTACATGGCGAGGTCGTCGAATGACAGTTGGGGCGGTCGGGCATCGCGCGCGGTGGGCCTGATCACCAGGCCGGTGACGTCATGAGCGACGTCGCAAACGTCGCGGGACACATAGGTAATGCGCCAGGCCTGTCCCCCTGAGATTGCGGTGGCCACCGGCCGGCTGTCGAGCAATGTGCCCGGCGACGGATCCGTCATTGACGCCACTCTCCGATATCCACCCTCGAAAAACTAGCCGCTCAGCCGGCTTCCGGACTTGAATTGGCCACAGCGCCGGAGACGATCCCGTTCCATGACTCGACTTGCTACGGTCGTCCGATGAGGCTCGTTGCGGCAGTGGCCGCAGCCCTGCTGACAGTCGGTTGTACCGCGCCCCCCGCCGAGGCTCCCGCGCCGGTCTCCGCGCAATCCGAGGCCCAGATCGCCGAATCGCTGCGCGCCCGCTTGCAGGCCCGCCTGGACTCCCACCGCACCGACCACGGCTACCCCGGTGCGATAGCCGGTTTGTGGACTCCCGGCGGCGCCTGGATCGGCGTGACCGGAGCCGCCGACCGCGACTCCGACCGTCCGCCCACACGCTCCGATCACACCCGGATCGGCAGCGTGACAAAGACGTTCACCGTGATGGCGTTGCTCCAACTGGTCGACCGGGGAGAGGTCTCCCTGGCCGACACCATCGGCACCTACATCGCCGGGCTGCCCAACGGAGACACCGCGACGTTACGTGACCTGGCCCGGATGACCAGCGGCATCCCCAGTTACAACGACAACCTCGACTTCGTCCGGGCCTGGGCGGCCGACCCCGCGGGAACGGTCGTCACCCCCGAGCAGTTGGTCGACTACGCCAAGAACCAGCCCGCACTGTTCCCGGCGGGGAGCAGATTCCACTACAGCAACACCAACACGGTGCTGCTCGGGATGGTGATCGAGAAGGTCACCGGCCGCCCGGTCGCCGAGGTGTTCCAGAGCAATCTCTTCGAGCCACTCGGATTGTCCGGCACGTCCTTCGCGGGGCAGTCCCCGGATCTGCCGCAACCGCACCTGAACGGAATCACCGACCAGCCGGGGGCCGAAGTCGCGGAGCTGGGCATCCCGCTGCCCCCGGGCGGGCCCGTCCGCGACGCCACTTTCTGGAACCCGTCCTGGGAGTTCACCGCGGGGGCGATGATCTCGACCCTCGACGACCTGCGCACCTGGACCCAGGTGCTCGCCAGCGGCGGTGGCCTGGTCTCCGAGGAGATTCAGCGCGAGCGCGAGGCCTCGGTGGGTACCGAGGTGGGGCGGCTGGACCCGGACGACCCGGACGCGACCTACGGACTGGGATTCTTCTCCGTCCGCGGGTGGTTGGGTCACGACGGGTCGGTTCCCGGGTACACCACCTACGCCGCCCACCACCCGCAGAAGCAGACCTCGGTCGTGGTCGTCGTCAACTCCGACATCCGACAGTCGGATCAGCCTGATAGCCCGGCTGTTTCCCTCGCCGAGGAGATCCAGTTCGCTCTGGACGGCTGAGGCCGCCCTCGTATTTCGACTGCCTACGGTGACAACTAAGCCGGCTTTGACCCTGGCATGGCGATCCCCTCGAGGCTGCGCAGGTGGTTGATGCCGCGCCGGACCAGAATCCTGTGCACGGTGGCTGGGGCGAGCACGATGCGGGCCTGCCAGGATCGCCGCTGAACTTGACCCAGTTCTTCTGCGACCTGATACCAACAGCAGTCCAACAAGTTCAAGTGCAAGGCGCCGGCCACTTCCTTCAGGAAGACCGGGGAGAACTCCTTGCTTCAGAGGTACTCAAAATCCAGACGTGACGGTCCACGAGATATGCAGCAGACCCGCACTCGTCCATTCACATGTCACCAACGTCCTGAGACAACACGCCTAGGTCTCCTCGGGCAGCGCGCCGCGGCGGCGCAGCACATTGCGGCCCACCGCGGTCAGCGCCGGCAGGACCGAGAGGAACACGATCAGCAGAATCATCAGTTCCAGGTTGTTCCTGACGAACGGGACATTACCCAGGAAGTAGCCGAGCAGGGTGACCCCGGCACCCCAGAGGATGCCGCCGACGATGTCGAAGGCGAGGAACACCGGGTAGCGCATGTAGGAAACTCCGGCCAGCACCGGGGTGAAGGTGCGGGCGATCGGGACGAAACGGGCCAGGATGATGGTCTTGGGCCCGTGGCGATCGAAGAATGCGTGCGATTCGGTCACGTAGCGCTTCTTGAAGAACCGGGAGTCCTCCTTGTCGAACAGTGCCGGGCCGATCCGGCGGCCGATGAAGTAGCCGCACTGATCGCCCAGGATGGCCACCAACGTCACCGCGGGAACCAGCACCCAGATGCTGACCGGGGGGTTCGGCGCGGCCGCCAGCAGACCGCCGGTGAACAGCAGCGAGTCGCCGGGAAGCAGCGGAAACAGCAGGCCGGTCTCGATGAAGACGATGGTCAGGATGCCGGGCAGCACGGCGGAGGCGAACAAGCCGCCCTCGCCCAGCCAGTACATCGGGTCCAGGATGTCGGGCATGGCCGCGAGGGTGGTCGTCATGAGCCCCCAACATACCGGTGGGGTTTGACATACTGCCTCCCAGACGCACCCGTTCCCGCCGAGAGGACGCTTCATGCCCATCGCAACCCCAGAGGTCTACACGGAGATGCTCGATCGCGCCAAGGAGCACCACTTCGCGTTCCCGGCCATCAACTGCACCTCCTCGGAGACCATCAACGCCGCGATCAAGGGGTTCGCCGACGCGGGCAGTGACGGGATCATCCAGTTCTCCACCGGCGGAGCCGAATTCGGCTCCGGACTGGGGGTGAAGGACATGGTGACCGGTGCGGTCGCGCTCGCCGAGTTCGCCCACGTGATCGCCGCGAAGTACCCGGTAACCGTGGCGTTGCACACCG
>NZ_JBBATF010000032.1:0-7000 GCF_040398885.1 Mycobacterium sp.
GGGCCGGACCCGACCGGGCCTTGCGGGCCGAGTCGCCGCTGCCCGAGGCCGAGGCCGCGGCGTGCGCACCCCGGCCGCCCGGGCCGGCGTCGGCCCCGGTGTCGGCTCCGGCCAGACCCGCGCCGCAGAGCATCGCCGCGCCCAGGCCGCCCACGATCAGTCCCGGACCGAGCCATTTGCTGATCGGTTCCATGAGGTGAAGCCCTTCCCCGGCCGGTGAGACCCTCGTCGCGGCCGGTGTTCGTCAGGTGCCGGTCCGGTGACCGGCCGTCACGTCCTATTCGGAGCCGCGGGGCCGCCGGATTGGTGGGGCCGGGCGCCGGGGCGGGGTGTGCCCGCTCAGTACCGGTCGATGGGCGGCGGTGTCGGGGCGGTCAGGCCGGCCGGGCCGAGGTTCTTCTCGAACGCCGCTTTCCAGGCCCCGTCGGCTTCCATCTTGGCCAGCGCGTCGTTGATCCTGGCCCGCAGTTCGGCGTCGTCCTTCTTCAGGCCGATGCCGTAGCGCTCCTCGGAGAACGGCTTGCCGACGATCTTGAGCTCGCCGGGTGACTTCGCGGCGTAACCGGCCAGGATGACCTCGTCGGTGGTGACGGCGTCGATGGCCCCGTTGCGTAGCGCCTCCACACACGCCGAGTAGGTGTCGTACTGCTGCAGTTGCACACCGGGGTACTTGTCCTTGATGCGTTGCGCCGGAGTGGATCCCGACACCGAGCACAGTTTCTTGTTGTCCTGCAACGACTCCGCGCCGGTGATGTCGGTGTTGTCGGACTTGACCAGCAGGCTCTGCCCGGTCAGCAGGTAGGGCCCGGCGAAGTCGACCTTCTGCTTGCGCGCGTCGGTGATCGAGTAGGTCGCCACGACGAACTTCACCTGGTCGTTGTCGATCAGGACTTCCCGCTGGGCCGACGGGGACTCCTTCCACTCGATCTTGTCCTCGGGGTAGCCCAGTTCCCTGGCGACGTAGCGGGCGACGTCGACGTCGAAACCGCTCATCGAGCCGTCCGGGTTCTTCTGACCCAGGCCCGGCTGGTCGAACTTGGTGCCGATGACGATCTTGTCCGCGGACGTCGACCCGTCACCCCCGCACGCGGTCGCGGCCAGCGGTACGGCCAACGCGAGGACCGCGGTTCCGATGATGCGGGTGGGTGAGAGCCTCATGAGCGGGATTCCTTTCATCGGAGGACAGCCTACGGCCTGCCCGATCGGAGGGCGCGTCAGCGGAACTGGCCGATCACGTCCGAGGCCCGCCGCCAGTCGCGGCGGCGGTGCTCGAAGGTCGCACCGACCCACATCAGCACCACGCCGACCGCGCCGAGGGTGATCCAGCGCGGCAACTGCACCAGATACCCGCCCCACTGGCCGACGCCGAGGGACACCAGTCCCGCCGCCCCGATCAGCAGAGGCGCCTGCAGTCGCAGCACCGCCCCGGTCAAGACGGCCGCCAGGCACAGCAGGGCGGCGACGACCACCCGCAGGGTGTCGTCGTCGAGGATGCCCAGTCCCAGCGTCGGGCCGATCCCCAGCGCCACCGCCGGGCCGAGGCTCAACCAGGACCGGCCCGGCGCGTCACGCCACCGCAGGAGTCCGGCGGCGAGCATCAACGCCGCCGCCGGGGCGGTGTAGGCCTCCACCACGCCGACCTCGGCGGCGGCCAGCCAGGCCCAGACCGCCGACAGCGCCAGCAGGCCGGCCGCGCCGCCGTAGAGCGTGCGGCGGTCCGGGCGCAGCGCGGCCAGCGCGGCGGCCACGGCCATCGCGGTCAGCGAGCCGGCCAGCCAGGTCAGCGAGTCCAGGGCGAGGTAGGTGCCCGCCAATGCCGTTGCCGCGCCGGCGCATTCGAGTGCGATCCCGGCGTACCGGCTGAAGCCGAGCGCGAACACGCCGATCAGGCTCACCACCGCCGCGGCGATCGTCACGGCGAAACCGGCGACCGGCACCGTCGCCCCTGCGGCGCGGGCGGCCACCCCGACGAAGACCACCCCGAGGACGGCGGCCAGTGCGGCGAAGGCGGGCAGGGCCGCCGCTCGGCGGGCGATCAGCGCCGCCGCCGTGGCCGCGGCGGCGGCCAGGACCGAGGTCATCACCGAGGCCCCGGTGGACACCGCCGCCCAGCCCAGTGTGGGGAGGGCGGCGAACACCGCACCCGCCAGTGGGGCGGCGCCCAGAACGGGCGCGCCGCGGCCGGCGTAGGCCCCGGCCAGAAGCTGTGCCACGACCGCGGAGGCCGTCGCGGTCAGCGTGATCAACACCGAAGCCCCGGCGGTCGGCGGCGCCGAGGCGGCCGCGAACGATACGGCGACGCAACCGATTCCGAGCGTGACAAGCCAGCCGCTCGGCGGATCGCCCGGTTGCCGGCGCAGCGCCGGCGCCGCGGCGACGACGGCGACGGCGACCAACGCGGCGACCGCGGCCCACGACCCGGCGGAGGCGGCCGGCGTCTGCGGGCCGTCGAGCACCGTCGCCGCTTTCATGTCGACGGTGCCGGTCCACGGGTCGGCCAGCCAACCGAGCGGCCCGCCGACGGCCGGCAGGGCGGTGCCGAAGGCCCACAGCGCACCCGGGGTGGCGACGACCACGCCCGCGACGAGTGCCGGGGTGCGCCGGGCGTGCGGCAGCAGCCACGAGGCCAGCACCGTCGCGCCGCCGAGGACGACGGAGGCGGCGAACGTGCCCTCCTCGTCGAGCATCGGCGCCAGCAGGGTCAGTGCCGCCAGCACGAGCACGATGAAAACCAGGACGGCCGCGTGCCTGAGGACCGAGTCCTGTTTGGCTCTGCGCCAGGCGAATTCGGGGGCGAGTGCCAGGGCCGCGACCGCCAGGGCGGGACCGGCCGCCTCGGTGACGGTGCGCGGTTCCAGGGCCGCCGAGGACGCCAGCATGGCGGCCACCGTCCACACGGCCGCCGCGTGCACGCCGAGCACCACCTTGCCCTCCCGGTAGAACCAACCGCCCCACCGGGCCAGCCCCGCCACGATCGCGGCGGCCAGCACCGCGAAGGCGGCCGCCGTCGGCCAGGTCGGCCAGTACCCCGCGGCGATCAGCCACACCGCCGGCACCGGCAGCAGGGCGGCCACCGCGAAACGCGCGGTGCGCCGGCCGGTCAGCCGGCCCAGCGCCGCGACGAACCCGAGGACCACGGCGGTGCCGATGGCCCACCACAGTTCCAGCAACATCCCGGCGCCCAGACCGGCGCGCCGCACCGCGTAGACGTCGACCAGCGCCAGCACCACCGTCAGGCCGACGAAAGCCTCGGCGGTCATCGGCAGCCGCCCGCGGGCGGCGACGGCCAGCACGGTGCTCAGGGTGGTCGCCGCCAGCAGCAGCACGGCGTGCCCGACGTCGCCCAGGCGCGACCAGGCCACCGCGCTGAAGGTCAGTGCCGAGATGCCCAGCAGGGCCGCACCCAGCCACAGCAGCAGTGCCCTGGTCCTGACCCCCGCCGGCGGCCGGGCGGTGGGCGCCCCCGCGCCGGGTCCGGGCACCGGCACCTGCCGGCCCAGCCGGCCGATGATCGCCCCGCGATGCCGGTCGTACTGCTCGACAAGTGCCCGGCGCCGGTCGATCAGCCGGGCCAGCTGACCGTCGACTACCAGGATCTGCTCGCGCAGGTCGTCCAGCGCCTGACGGTCGGGATCCACGGCGGGCGGTTGACCCTCCACTCTCGACTCCCCTGGTAGGGGCGGCGTGGTGCCGCCTGGTGACTCCATTGTCCGGCAGGAGTGGTCTTCACCGTCTTGATGCGATCAGAGACTTTCGGGCGACGAGGCCGCGTTGCAGCAGATGCGCGCCGAACGCGGCCGCGCCGAACACCAGCAGCAGCCACAACGGCGGGCCGGCGATTTCCCAGACGAAGATCGCCGCCCAGCCGGGGGAACCCTGGGTGACGGCCAGCACGCCGGCCGCGCAGGCCAGCGACACCGCAGCCACGTTGAGGTGCGTCGGCGTCCAGGTGTTCACCGCCAGGGCGATCAACGCGCCCAGTGCCGCCCCGGTCGCCAGCGCCGGGGTGAGCAGGCCGCCGACGGCCCCGGCCCGCAGGAAGAACGCCGTCAGAAGCGGCTTGAGGATCAGGATCGCTCCGGCGGCCGCGACGCTGAGATTGCGGTCGACGCTGACCAGCAGAACACTCGAACCGTTGCCGGGCAGTTCGGGCAGCCAGTGTGAGCAGACGCCGACCAGCAGGCCGGCGGCAGCCAGCGCGGGGATCAGCAGCCAGGTGTCGCGCGGCCCCCGCTCGGCGACCCGGGAACGGGCCCGGTCCATCAGGCGCCTGAACACCAGTCCGACGCCGAGGGTCAGCGGCGCCAGCAGCAGCGCCACCGCGATCAGCAGATAGGACAGCCGCGGGTGCGGCCAGTGGATGACCGGTCCGTCGTGGATGAAGGGTGCGGCCACGACGACGGCGAGGCCGGAGGTGGCCAGCGCCGTGACGACGGCCCGGATGTTCCAGGTGCGCAACACGATCCGCAGCGCGAACAACGCGCCGCCGACGGGTACCGCGTACACCGCGGCCAGTCCGGCCCCGGCGGCGCAGCCGAGCAGGATCTGCCGGTCCCGGGCCGTCAGCGCCCAGCGCGAGGTGGCCAGATCACCGAGTGCGACGGCCGACTCCCGCGGCGCGTTCTCCCGGCCCAGCGAGGCCCCGGATCCGACCAGCAGGACCTGCAGGACGGAGTCGAGTGTCATCGCACCGCGGGGCAGCGGCGCAGGGCGGGTGACGGCCTGCTCGACGGTCGGGACCGGTGCCCGTCGGCGAAGCAGCCACCAGCCCAGGCCGGCCAGCGCCGCGCCGATCATCGGCCCCACAACGCGGCGGATCCGGCCCGAGTCCGCCACTCCGTCGAGCAGGCTGCCGAATCGGTAGTGGTAGGTCAGGTGCTGGATGAAGTCCAGCAAGACCGTGGTCGCCGCGCCCGCGAGGCCGGCCAGTAAGCCGACAAGAACCACCGCACAGGCGAATTCGAGGTTGCGGCGGTTCACTGGCTCATCCCGGGTCACTCCGCGCGCAGCGATGCCTGATCCAGTTCCAGTCCGATCACCTCGGCGACGCGGAACATGTCCGCGTCCCAGGCGAGCAACGCCAGACCGCGACGGTGTGCGACTGCCGCGATCATGCAGTCGAACATCCCGCGCGGGGTGACGCCGGCGCTTCGGCACCGGCGGTAGATCCTCGTCGCGGCGTCGAAATCGGAGACCGCATCGAAGGGGACCAGATCGAAGCGCAGCAATAACCGCCGCAGATCGTCCTCGCGGGTATCGCTGCGAGCACCGGCCAACACCTCCACCAGAACCGGCTCGGTGAACATCAACGGCCCGTCGGCGGAGATCAGCTCGGCGATGCGCCGGTCGGCACTGCTGCCGGTGGCGCGATCGAACTCAACCCACGCGGAGGTATCGGCGAGGATCATGCCGGACCGGCATCGGGAACCTCGTCGATCGCGTGAGCGCCCCGCATCGCCAGCGCCTCCTCGCGCGTCATCGGTTGGCCCGCGAGATGCCGCAGCGCAAGATCCACCGCCTCGGTCTTCGTCTGGACGCCGTACCGGCTCTTGATCGCCTCGATGTAGCGGTCCTCGATCTCGATATTGGTGCGCACCTTCGCCATACACCTAGCGTACACCTACCGGTGTAGAGTTGGTGTACCGGCCGACCTCATAAGCCGCCGCGTACCGCCCTTCGGAAGCTCACGTTGTGTCGGTAGCCTGCTGCGAGGCGCCGGCGAAGGAGCGTGTCGTGGGGATCGTTGAAGGGCCGCCACCGAGCCTGCCCGATCCGCCGGCCGGCGGCCCGGCCGTCCGCGACTGGGTGCTGACGCATCTGGGCGATCTGTGCACACCCGTCCCCGCGGGGGCCGAAGCCCGGATGCCGGGCGGGCAGCGGGCCGCCGACGCCGCCCTTGAGCGGTTCGACGTCCGCGGGTACGCCCGCCGGCGCAACGACGTCTGGCCGGCCGAGCGCCGCGGGTCCTCACGGCTGTCCCCCTACATCCGGCACGGGCTGCTTACCCTGCGCGAGGTGTGGGACCACGTGGCCGGCGGTCCGGCCGAGGATGCGACCAAGTTCCGTGACGAGCTGCGGTGGCAGGAGTACGCCCGACATCTCTACGCGCGCATGGGAACTGCGTCGCGGCGGTCCCTGCGTTTCGAGGTCGCCGAGCGCTCCGGCGACGACGCCGCAGCCACCGCGAATCCCTGGATCTCCGAGGCGCTGTGTCTGGACTCGGCATGGTCGGAACTGGTCGGCGAGGGCTGGCTGACCAACCAGACCCGGATGTGGCTGGCTTCGCACTGGGCCGTCCGGGCCGGACTGGGCTGGCGCGACGGCGAGGATCTGATGTACCGGCACCTGCTGGACGGCTCGCGGGCCGCCAACAGGCTCGGCTGGCAGTGGACCACCGGCGCGCTCACCGGCAAGGCCTACGGATTCTCCCGCTGGCAGGTGGAGAAGAGGGCGCCGGGGCTCTGCCAGCGCTGTCCCCTGCAGTCCCGCTGCCCGATCCAGCAGTGGCCGGCCACCGAGGAACGCGAACCCCGGGACGTCCTCGACACCCGACTCAGGCGCGACGACGACCCCGAGGCGACGGCGGGGCCGGCGGTCGCCCGGCACACCGGCCGGCCCGAGGCCGTTTGGATCACCGCCGAGAGCCTCGGTGACCGCGAACCGGCCGCGGTGGCGCATCCCGACCTGCCGGTGGTGTTCGTCTTCGACGAGCCGCTGCTGCGCCGGCTGCAGCTGTCGGCGAATCGGCTTGTCTTCCTTGCCGAGTCACTCGCCGAGCTGGCCACCCGCCGGGAACTGCGCATCTTCCGCGGTGACCCGGTCTCGGTGCTGCAGGGCAAGCAGCTGGCCACCACGTTCGCGCCGGTTCCGGGCTGGCGGGCACGGGCGGGCCGACTCGATGTGGTGTCGCTGCACCCGTGGCCGTGGCTGGAGCGTCCCCGGCCCGGTCCGGTCGGCTCGTACACGGCGTGGAGCAAGGGCCGCAAGTACCCTCAGTAGC
>NZ_JBBATF010000032.1:7100-11680 GCF_040398885.1 Mycobacterium sp.
CGAGGGGGGCGGGAAGATCCCACCGTGGAACTTCGCGGCGTGGTGCGACCGGACCGGCCGCTTCTGGTGCTCGCGCTGCCCGAGGAGGCGGAGTTCATCGGGGGGGACCTCCCGATCCTGGTCACCGGCCCGGGAAAGGTGAATGCGGCGGTCGCGGTGTCGGCAGCGCTGAGCAAAACGAGACCGGCAGGGGTGATCAACCTCGGGACCGCGGGCGGCCTGCACGACGGCCTCGGCGGCGTGCATGAGATCCACACCGTCATGCAGCACGATTTCGATTCGGCGGCGATCCGCTCCCTGGTCGACCGCGATTACGGAATGCCGATCGAACTGGGCTCCCGCACCGGCGGGTCGCCTGTGGTGCTGGCCACCGGGGACCGCTTTATCGCCGACAGCCGGGCGCGCGAAACCCTCTCCCGCACGGCCCATCTCGTCGACATGGAGGGCTACGCCGTGGCCTGGGCCGCCCGCGCCGCCGGTGTGCCGGCGCGGCTGATCAAACTGGTCAGCGACGACGCCGGAGCGCAGGCCGGCCGGACATGGGCCGACACGGTCGGGGAGCACGCACGCACGCTGGCCGGTTGGGTGTCCGCTGAACTGCCGCTCGGGTGAACGCGCGTCCGCTCGGCCCGGCCGTTTGAGCCAGGCCACTCCGGCGTCAAGGATGGGCCGATGAGGATCATGACGTGGAACGTGCAGGGCCGGGTGGGCGATTGGGAAGCCCGGCACGGCGCGCTGCGGGCGTGGATCGAACGGACCGCCCCCGACGTCCTCACTCTTCAGGAATCGTGGGTGGAGCCCGACGGAACCACCCAGGCCGCCCGCCTGGGAGAGGAACTGGGCCTGCACTCGGTGACGGCCGCGGAACTCGCCGGGTTCGACCGTTACCCCCAGGCGCCGTACTGGGTGGTCAACGCGGTGCTGGCGCGGTGGCCGCTGAGCATCGAGCGGCTGTGTCCGCTGCCCGACGAGCGTGGCGAGCCGACGTGGCGCCACGCGCTGGTGACCCGGGTGCGTCGGCCCGCCGATGAGGGCGGTCCTTTCGTCGCGGCCGGGACCCACCTCGAGCATGGACTTGAACACTCGGCGCGGCGAAGCGCCCAGATGTCGGCACTGGTGAACCACGTCGCCGACACCCTCGGCGATCGGACCCGGCGGCGGGACTCACTGCCGGCGATCCTGGGCGGGGACCTCAACTGCACCCCGGAGTCCGACGAGTACCGCCGCGCCACCGGCCTATCCGCCGGAGCGGTTCCGGATTTCACCCTGGTCGACGCGTGGGCCGCGGCGGGCAACACCGACCCGGGACACACCTGGTCGGCGAGCAACCCGTTGGTCCCCCGCCATGCCATTCATCCGCACCGCCGGCTCGACTACGTGATGGTGTCCACCCCCCGTCGATCCGGCGCGGGACACGTGCGCCGGTGCGCTCTGGCCGGCAACGCGGCGATCGAGAATGTCTGGGCCAGCGACCATTTCGCCGTGGTGGCCGAAGTCAAGATGTGATGTCCGGCATCGCCCGAGGGCGCCGGGAACACCCTGATCCCGTCGTCGTCGCCCGCGTGCGAGGGGCGGCACCTGCTCACTCTGTCCGCGGGTCGATGCCGAGGCGCCTGATACAGCCCGCGCGCGACATCTCGACCAAGGCGGCCTGCGCCTTGTCGAAACCGTCCAGCGCGGGAATGTCCTGCTTCATCCGGCTGAGGGAGGCGTCGACGCAGCGCTGCAGACGTTGCGCGTCGGAGTCGCGCCACTGGGAGTAACCGATCAAGCCCGCAGCGACCAGGCCGACCACCAGGTAGATCCAGACCCGCGGGCTTCTGACCACGAACCGATTATCGCCCAGCGGGTCAGCGAGCCTCCAATCGGTCCGACGGCGTCGGCGAGACGATTGCCGGATCGTGCGGTACGTAGTTCTCCCAGTGGATCTCGGGCTCGCCGTTCCACCGGTAGGCGACCATGGTTCCGCCCTTGACCGCGCTGAAGTCGACGCAGGCGGTGTAGGTGGTCCAGTCATCGAGGTGGACGGGCTCCCACTCCCGCCAGTAGTGGCCGTAGAACAGCGGGACCTCGTCGGTGTAGACGTACGTCAGGCCGACGGCGGGGCCGACCTCGCGATCCGGCGGGTCCGGGTACCGGTCTCCGTCCTCGGTCCGCGCTCCCCGGGTTTCGGCGAGCGCGCGCAGCGTCCGTGCGTTGTGGTCCCACCATCGGATGCGGGCATCGGTCCGCTTGTGGCCGTCCTTGTCCCAGTAGGGCTCGGCGCCGTGGTCGGTCAGGCTGATCTCGGGACCCTTGAGGAGGTTCTCCACCGCGCGGTACAGCGGGTGCTTCTTGTCGGAGGCGTCGGCGTAGTGCTGTTCGGTGACCAACCGGGCGCCCCCGCAGGCATCTTCGACGACAGCCATCGAGGCCGGATGCCAGCAGGCGTGCACCACCCTGATCGGGCCCGGGAGCTCAAGCCAGAGCGGGAAGGTCTTGAACCACTCGACGTACTCCCGCTGCTGGTCGGCACTCAGCTGCTCCAGGAAAGCCCTGTGCTGTCTGGTGTTCTTCTCGTTGTGTTCCCGAAGACCCAAGGCCCAGCAGATGGCGTTGAACTCGTGGTTTCCCATCACGATCCGAGCGCCGCCGGACTCGACCATGGCCCTGACCAACTGCAGGACCTCGAGCTGCTCGTCGCCGCGGTCGATCAGGTCGCCGACGAACACCGCGGTGCGCCCCGGGTGGCGGTACACCCCCGAGTCGTCCTGCCGGTAGCCAAGTTCACCGAGCAGAGCCACGAGTTTCGTCGCGCACCCGTGAATGTCGCCGATGATGTCGTAGTAGGTCAATGCGGAGCCCCCGATCTCAATGTCGTTGCAGCGCGGCATGATAGCCCTCTGAAGTAGTCAGGTGCGTGGTCAGCGACACTCCCTGCGGCGGAGGACCGGGCTGGTTGCGCGGCCACCAGGTGCAGCGCACCTGCACGTCGTTGGCGTAGGGGCCCGCAGCCGCCAATGCGCCGCGGATGGCGGATTCGGGCCCGCCACCCGAACCGGCGTAGATCCGGTTGAGCGGCTCGCTGACATCCCAGGCGGTGGCGACGCAGTCGGTGCTCACGGCCAGGACGCGGCAGTCACCGGCCCGTTCGAGCACCGCGCACTGCGCCAGCGCGTTGGCCGAGGCGGTGGCGGGATCGGGTCCGTAGCCCCAGTCCTGCTGTTCGTGATTCGGCGAGTTGGCGACCGCCACCCAGCCGTCATCGGCGTCGGCAGGCGGCGCCGCCAGGGCCGGCCCGGCGGCCAGCGCAACAGCGATCAAGCTGATCTGTTGAAATTTCCCGCCCATCGGTCCCCCCACCACGATCCCGATGCCAACGATAGGTTGATCCACCGACATTTAGCTTTGGACTGAGTCCGCGGGCGGGCCGAACGTCCGACCGGGACACCCTCACCCCAGCCCGCCGAAGCCGAGTCTACGAACTCCCGAGTGGCTTGACATCCATTAGGAACTCAACATAGGCGGAACAGCGCCGGCCCGGGCTGCGAGAAGGTTCGAGAGCAGCGCTATCTCAAGCAGACAATCTGTTACCGGACAATCTGTTCCGGGTGAACGTCCGGGGATTCGGCCGAGCGGATTAGGCTGAGCGGCGTGAAGATCCCTCTCGGAGCCGTGATCTGCGCGCTGTTGATCGGAGTCGGGGCGTGGGTCACCGCCGCGCCGGCGGCGGCATGCCCGTACGGGACCGTGCCCAGCGACTTCTCCGGCGTCTGCGTCAGCGGCGGGACCAACGGCGGGGCCGTCCCGGTGGCACCGGCGCACACCGGGGCGGTGTTCGGCGGCGGTCCCAACGAGTTGCCGACGGTGGACGGCATCCCCTGCACGCCGTGGCAGCTGGGCACCTGCATCGGGCTCGCCGAGAGCGCCCGCTGACGTATCGCGAAGCGCGACGTAAGGGTGGCCCTGTTCGGTCTCGACGAACTCGGGGGTGCCGACCAGTGGGCGGCCGGCTGGTCGGCGCATCCTGGCGCAGGACACCCGACCAAGCAGCTCCGTGTCGAACAAGTGCGGTCACAAACGTGAGCGCTCGGGTTGCGACTCCGTCAAGGGAGATCCCGGGCGTCCCCGCGGGCGGGGGGCCCATGACGGCTTTCAGCGTCGAGGCGCCGAGGGCGCGGAGTCCTCGCCGCCTCGCCGTCAGGGCAACTCCGACCGTCACTCCGCACAGCACCCCGGCCAGGAACGGCCCACGACTGAGCGGCTGTTTGCGCGGTGCGACCGCGAACACCCAGAACCCGCCGGCCGCGACAGCGATCGTCACGAGCGCCCCGATCCAGCTCATGGTTCACCTCCGGGCCGTCGTCCGACTCGGCCGCCTGCCAATCCTCACCCCGGATCGGCCGAACCCGCCATGGCCCGCCGGTTCGTGACCAAAGCGAGCAGCAGGCGTTAGCCGTCCGGGACCGAATGCTGGTCGAACGTCCGTCCGACCAGGGTGGTCGCCGTCTCGGTGACGCCGGCCGAGGGCGAGGACTTCGCCTTCCATGCGGTCGAGAAATACACCGATCAGACGTGGTCGGGCACAGGCCGGGCACGCT
>NZ_JBBATF010000032.1:11780-22264 GCF_040398885.1 Mycobacterium sp.
TCCCGAAACTGCCGTTCGACGACGCGCTGCTACTCACCTTGGGCTGAGAGACGGATAGTGACAATCGGCCCTCTCGCACCCGGTTGATTGATCGCTACATTCGAATTCTGCCCCGGGGGGAATCTGGAGAGTAGAGGGCGTGGGGGAATGAGGCTGCGAAAAGGTGTTCTGCTCGTGATCATGCTCGGAGCGGCGCCGATCAACTCCTGGGTCGCAACGCCGGCGTGGGCGGATTGCACGAACGCGGGAGCGGCAACCGTCTGCGCACAGGGTGAAGTGCGTGGCGGCGGACCAACCGCTCCCGTGGCGGGACCGGTTTACCCGTCCTACTGCGCCGATCCCTGGTACTGCGACGACAACTGGGGGGTGGATGTGATCCTGCCCTTGCCGCCGCGTCCGATTCGACCGGGCGGACCCGGCGGGGGTCTCGGCGGCGGGGGCGGTATCGGACCCCGCTGACCCTTTTGGACAGTCCGCATCAGAGAAGACCAAAGGAGTGAATCATGTTCTTCCGAAGCTTGATCGGTGCCGGTGCGATGGCCGCCGCGATGCTCACCGGTACCGCCGCTGCCGCTTCCGCGGATCCGCCCAATTGCAGCGCGGCCGATCTTGCCGGAGTGATGTCCGGAGTGAACGCAGGAATGTGGGGTTATCTGTTCACCCATCCCGAGGTGAACGCATTCTTCACCAGCCTCAAAGGGAAGTCCCGCGAGGAAATGCGTTCCGCGATCGTGGCTTACACGCAGGCGCACCCTCAAACGCAGGCCGAGCTTAAGGCGATCAGACAGCCTGCCGCCGATTTCCGGGACCGTTGCGATGCACCCGTTCCGGACATGCCCACAGGATAGGTGTTCCGTCGGAATCCCTCTCCGCCAGAGCTTTTCATTCGCGGAGCCTTTCAGCGCGGTGATCTTTCAGTTCAGCGGCCGCCCGACCGGGATGAGGTACAGCGGGATCTCTTGGGGGGACAGTCGCAGCGTGGCGGCCAGGCCCGCGTCGTCGAAGGCGCCGATCGTCACCGCCCCCAGGCCCATCGCCGCGGCGGCCAGCAGCAGGTTCTGGGCGGCGTGTCCGGCCTCCATCCACATGTAGCGGATCCCCCGTTCGGCGTACTTGCCGGTGATCCGGGCGGGCACCCCGGTGAAGATGAACATGGCGTAGGCGTTCGCGGCCTCGGTGCCCGAAACGGCCTCGCTCACGGCAGCCTTGGCCTGCGGGTCGGCGCGCACCTCCACCGATGCGGTGGCGGGGACATAGCGCAGCACCTCCTGAGGTGTGACGACGTAGGTTTCCAACGGATACAGCGCCCCGGCTGACGGCACTGTCCGCGCCCCCGACGGGGCGGAGACCCCCTGGGCCGACCACAGCAGCGCCGCCAACTCACGGTTGCTCAGTGGGTCCCCGGACAGATCCCGAACCGACCCGCGCCGGCTCATGGAGTCGAGCAACTCGGCCTCGCCCAGTTCGTCGGCAGGCCCGAGGAAGCGCACCGAGTCATGCGTCCACGGCGGCGGTTCCCCTGCCGGCGCCGACTGATTGGCGGTCGGCGCCGGTTCGGTCCGGCTCGCGCACCCACCGGTCAGGACGGCCAGCACAACGGCGATGTACACCGCCCGACGGGGCCCCATGGGTCCATTAGGCCACCGCCGTGGCCCCGACGCCAGGAGGCATGGTTGCCGGGGGTGCCCGCCGTCGGGACTATGGGGTAAGAGAGGAGGCCGCATGCCTCGAGCGCGCCGACGCTCCGACGCCTGGGTCGCGACGGGTCTGGCCATCGGCACCTGCGCCGGAGTCGCCGGCCTGATCGCGGTGCGGGCCGCCGAAACCCCGCCAGACGAGAACAAACGTGCCGAGTTGGACAGCTACGCCGAGCAACTGACCACCGAGGCGGCTCGCCTGCAGGCCTACCGGCGGGAGTTGCGCCGGGTCGCCGCCGAACTCAGCCAGGGCGAGAAGGCCGACCTGGACGTCGCGCGCCGCATCGCCGAGGAAACCCGCCCGCCCGGCTCGACCGATCCCCCGAACCGGCTCGACCGCGACACCGCCACCTACAGCAGCTAGCAATGCGGCGGGCACAGCGACGAGGCCGGGCCATGGGCAGCGATCTGCACGTCCTCGTCTGGGCGCCCGGGGCGGTGGCAGAGCGGCTGGCCGACCTGGCGGTGCGACGGATCGACCTGCTGGAGGCGTGCTGGTCGCGGTTCCGCCCCGACAGCGAGCTCAATCGGCTCAACGCCCGGGCCGGTCGCGGCCCGAGCGCGGTCAGCGAGGACCTGCACCGGCTGGTCACGGCCTGCGCGCGGGCGTACCGCTGGAGTGCCGGGGATGTCGACGCCAGCGTTTTGGCCTCGATGCTGGCCCTGGGATACCGCGACGATTTTGCCGCGGTGCTGATGGCGCTGCCCGCCGACCTGCCCCCCCGTCGGGCACCCGGATTGTCCGGTGTGCAGATCGCCGAGCGCACGGTGAGCCTGCCCGCCGGGGTGGGACTGGACCCCGGTGCGGTGGGCAAGGGCCTGGCCGGGGACATCGTGACCGCGGAGATCCACGCCGCCGGGGCGCGGGCGGTGCTGGTGGGCCTCGGCGGTGACGTCGTCACCCGCGGTGTCCCCCCCGATACCGGGTCGTGGCGGATCTCGATGCGCGACGACCGGCACACCGGTTGCGGCGAGGTCCGGGTGATCGACGTGGCAGCCGGCTGTGGTGCGGTGGCGACGTCCTCGACGCTGCGGCGGCGCTGGGCGGGGCGACATCACGTGCTGGCGCCCCAGACCGGCCGGCCGGCCCACTCCGACACAGTGCAGGCAACCGTACTGGCCGACTGCGGGTGGCGGGCGGAGGCGGCCGCGACCGTCGCCCTGATCCGCGGTTCCGCCAGTGTGCCCTGGCTCGCCGAGCGGGGCTGTACCGCGTATCTGCTGGGCGCCGGGGTCGCCGGTGGAGTCACCGGTGGGTGAGGCCCTGGCCGGGGTGTCCTGGACCTGGGTGCTGATCCGGGCGACCGGGATCACCGCCTGGTGCACCCTGACGGCGGTCGTGGTCTGGGGTGTGGTCGCCGCGGCGCGCCGCACGCGCGGACACTCCGCTCCACGCGCCGTCGCACTGCACCGGCGGCTGGTCCCGGTGGCGCTGAGCATGCTGCTGATCCATATGGCACTGCTGCTGGTCGACACCTACGAACCGTTCACCCTGGTGCAGGTCCTGGTGCCGTTCACCGCGTCCTGGCGCACCGTGCCGGTGGCGCTGGGAACCGTCGCGTTCTGGCTGGCCGTCCCGGTCTGGCTGGTGGTCCGGATGCGCGGCCCCCGCAGCCGTCGCTGGTTTCCGCGTGCCCACCAATGTGCCTATGCCGCATGGCCGTTGGCCACCGGGCACTACGTTCTGGCCGGTACGGATGCGCTGAGCCCATGGTCGCTGGCGATCATCTTCGGCGGTACCGCAGCGGTGGTGATCGCGCTACTCGGGCGGGCGCGGGCATCGTTGACGAGTCGGGAGTCCCGCGTCCCGGCCCACGGGCGGTAGATCCGGCTGGTCATATCGCCCGAGCCCGGCGTCGGATCGCAGTACCATCAGCGCATCGCCGTCATCCCGCCCCAGAAACAGATGACCGGGATGCTCGGCCACCCGGTGGCCGAGAACCCGATCGACCGCATGTTCGACGCTGTCTACGCCCATTACGGCCTGCACTGGCAGTTCTGGAAGTCCGACATCGCCTGCGAGCAGGATCTCGCCGGGGCCGTCGCAGCCCTGCGGCCCCTGGGGTATCGGGGAATGGCCATCACCGTCCCCTATAAGGTCGCGGTGATCCCGCTGCTCGATGAGGTCGACGACGACGTCCGGGCAATCGGCGCCGCCAACTACCTCACCATCGAGCAGGGCCGGCTGATCGGCCACAACAATGACGGCAAGGGCGTTGTCCGGGCGATCGAGAAGGTGGCACCACTGCGTGGGCAGCGCGTGGTGATGCTCGGTGCCGGAGGGGCCGGCCGGGCGATGGCGGTGGAGATGGCCTGGGCGGGTGCGGCCCACCTGACCCTGGTGACGCGCCGCGAGTCGCAGGGAACCGAAGTGGCCCAACGGGTTCGGCAGGCCGCCGGGGTCCCCTGCGACTGGCAACCCTGGGTTCAGCCCGTGCAGGTGCCGGCCGGCACCACCCTGCTGATGAACGCCACCCACCTCGGCTGCGCGCCGGAACTGGAACCCGTTCCGGTTCAATGGAATTCGGTCGATCCGGGGTGTGTCGTGGTCGATGTGATCACCAATCCTCGCATCACTCCTTTTCTGGCCACCGCCGGCGAACGCGGCTGCCCCGTCGTCGACGGGGTGGAGATGCTGGTGCAGCTGGCGATGCAGATCTTCCAGCAGTGGACCGGGATCACTCCCGACGAGGACGTCTTCCAGGCCGCGGTCGCCGAGGCCCTCGGCGAGGACGGCCAGTAGGGTCGCGTATCACCGGCGATATTGATTCCGTCGTTGATCCGGGTCGGCCTGCAGTGCCCTGGCCATCCGGTCAAGGATGGGGCGATGCTGGATCATTAAGTGGAAGGTGCAGGGCCGGGCGGGCGACTGGGCCGCCACCGAGACGGCCGACAACGTTTGGGCCAGCGACCATTTCGCCGTGGTGGCCGAGCTGAAGATGTGAACGATCAACACCGCCAACACCGGGCTGCGACCGGCCTGGACACCTGAGTTGCGCCGCATCCTCAGTGGGTCGGCGACTCGCTGGGATTCGGCCTGGGCCCGCTGCCCGTGACCTGGTGAGTCCGGCGAACGGCCACCTATAGTTGGCGGCATGCGCTTCGGACTGTTGATTCCCCAGGGCTGGCGAATCGACCTCGTCGGCATACCGGTGGAAGACCACTGGCCGGTCATGCTCGACGTCGCCCGGCACGCCGACTCCGGGCCGTGGGACTCGCTGTGGGTCTACGACCATTTCCACACCGTCCCGATGCCGACCGACGAGGCCACCCACGAGGCGTGGACGCTGATGGCGGCGCTGGCGGCGACGACCGAGCGGATCAAGCTCGGCCAGATGTGCACGGCGATGAGCTACCGCAACCCGGCCTATCTGGCCAAGGTCGCGGCCACCACCGACATCATCTCCGGCGGCCGGGTCCAGATGGGCATCGGCGGCGGCTGGTACGAGCACGAGTGGCGCGCCTACGGCTACGGTTTCCCCTCGGCGGGGGTGCGGCTGGCCCGACTCGACGAGGGCGTACAGATCATGCGCGACGCCTGGCGCGACGGCCGGGTCACCTTCGAGGGCAAGCATTATCAGGTCGATGGCGCGATCGTGGCTCCAAAGCCGTTGCAGCAGATCCCGCTATGGATCGCCGGCGGTGGGGAGAAGGTCACCCTGAAGATCGCCGCGAAATACGGGCAGTACACCAACTTCAGCGCCGACCACGAGGAGTTCGCCCGCAAGTCGGAGATACTGGCAGGACACTGCCGCGGGGTGGGCACCGACTACGACGCCATCGTCCGCTCGGCCAATGTCAACGCGGTCATCGGGACGTCGGAGGCCGACGTGGAGCAGCGGTTGCGGCGGATCCGCGACCGGATCGCCGGTGTCTGCGGGGACGGTGCCGCCGAGGCGATGATCGCCATGAACCGCGCACCCGGCAACGCCACCGGAACGCCCGACCAGGTGATCGAAACCCTCTCGGCGCTGCGGGATCTGGGATGTGAGTACGTGATCTGCTACTTCCCCGAAGCCGCCTACGACCGCTCGGGTATCGAGATGTTCGAGCGGGAGGTCATCCCCGCGCTGTCCGGGAGTGCCGACGCCTGAGTCATCCGCCGCCAGCCGGAAGGCTAATTGCCGCCCGGTATCAGGAACGGCAGCGCGGGGGCGCCATTCATGCCCGTGATCTCCGGTGTCAGGCCGCAGTTCCCCCCCGGGCTACAGTGGCGGTGTCGGCGAGATCGCAACGATTGGAGCGACGGGCGTGGAGAGCTTCGACTTTCGGGGGATGACGGTCGCCTACGAGCGCACCGGGCGCGGGGAGCCGGTGATCATGCTGCACAACGGCGGCGCGTCGCACGCCATCTGGGCCGACGTGGCGCGCCGGTTGGCCGACAAGTACGAGATCTTCGCCCTGGATCTGCTGGGATTCGGCGAGTCGGCCAAACCGGGTGCGGGCTACACCCTGGACAACTACGTCGCGATGCTCGAGGAGTTCATCGCAGTCCGCGGCTTGGGCCGGGTGAACCTGGTGGGCAACTGTATGGGATGCGCCATCTCGCTGGCGTTCACCGAGCGCCACCCCGATGCGGTGAAGGCTCTGGTGCTGTGCAACCCGCTGACCGAGTCGACGTTCCTGGGCGGATGGCTGGGACCGCTGCTCTGGCTGCGCGAGCGGCTGCCGACCGTCAACCGCGGGGTGTACCGGGTGCTCGCACAGGTCAGACTTCCGGGTGCCGTCGGGCCGGCGGCGACGCTGTTCCAGTTGGGTCCGCGCGGGCGCGCCCGCAAGGTGCACCGCAACTCCGAGGTCAGCGGCTGCTATTCGGCCACCGGCCAGCTGGAGTCGCTGCTTGGGGTGCTCGACGATCTGGAGAACTACGCGGCGATCGACAAACTCGTTCCGCGGCAAGGATTTCCACCGGTGTGCACCATCTGGGGCGCGAAGAACAAGATCGTCTCACCGGCGGCCGGCCGGCGGTTGAACGAGACCCTGCACCCCGCTCGGCAGGAACTGCTACCCGACTGCGGGCACCTGCTGATGATGGAGCGCCCCGACGAGGTCGCCGCCATCATCGACGGGTTCCTGCAGGAGACCGCGCCGGCGCGGGCCTGAGATGGGCGAGGTCTTCCCCGGCGACATCTTCAACCTGGCCGACATCGTGTTGCGGGTCGCGCGGGAAGATCCCGGGCGCGTCGCCGTCATCGACCTCGACGGCTGGGAGGGTCTGGGCGCGCGGCGCTACGTCCGGCACACCTACGCCGAACTGTCCGCGGACGTCGAGTCGGTGGCCGTGGGGCTGCGCGAGATGGGCATCGCCGAGCGGACCCGCGTCGTCTTCATGTCCCCGCCGAGCTACGAGACCTGCGTCATGGGCGTCGCACTCACCCGGGTGGGCGCGTTCACCATCTGGATCGACCCGGCGGTCGGCTATCGCAATGTGGCCGAACGGCTCAGCCAGGTCAAACCGGAGGCGTTCGTCGGCCCGGTGCTGGCCCACGTGGGTCGGATGACCTTCGGCTGGGGACCACGCAGCATGCGCAAGCTCATCGTCACCGCAAGCCCGATCGTGCCCGGCGGCCACAAGGTCACCGGCCTGCCGCCGTTTCCGGGGGCCCGCTCGATCCGGTCGCTGCGCAAGCCGGCGCCGGCGCAGCCGTCAGCACCCGCCGTCGGGCCAGATGATCCGTGCGCGGTCCTGTACACGACCGGCAGCACCGGTCCGGCCAAACCATCGCTGTACCCGCACCGCAATTTCTGCCAGGTGTTCCGCAACGCCCACCACAGTTGGGGCTTCGACCGGAACCCCGACGTTCCGGTCGATCTGGCCGTCTTCCCGGCGTTCCTGTTCATCCCGATCAGCGCCGGCGGCACCGTGGTGGTCCCGCCGATCGACTTCGCTCGGCAAGGCCCGGCCCAGGCGAACTCCGCCGCACTGATCCAGGTGATCAACGACTGCAAGGTCACATCCTTCTTCGCCGCACCGATCCTGATCGAGAACCTGGCCCGGGAAGCGTTGGCGCGCAACCTGACCATGCCGTCGCTGCAGCGGGTGATCGGAGCCGGGGCGCCGATCACCGGTCCGGTGGAACGGATGCTGGCGGCGGTCACCGGTCCGGACGCCGAACTGGCCGCCAATTACGGCGCCACCGAGGCCATGCCGTCCACCGAACTGAGCAGCCGGGAGCATCTCGACGGGCTGTGGTCCAAGACCGAGCAGGGCGCAGGTGTGTGCGTGGGACATCCGCTGCCCGGTGTGGAGCTTCGGATCATCGGCATCTTCGACGGAGTGATCGACTCGGTGGACCAGACGACCGCACCGGGCCCCGGGCAGGTGGGTGAAATCCTGGTGCGGGGCGCCCACGTCAGCCCCGAGTACTACCTCGACCCCGAGAGCACGGCCAAGAACAAGGTGCCCGACCCGACCGGCACCTGGCACCGGTTCGGCGACGTCGGATACCTCGACGCCGACGGCCGGCTGTGGGTGTGCGGCCGGGTGTCGCAGCGGGTGCGGGCCGAAGGCGGCGACGTGTTCCCGCTGCAGGTGGAGCCGCTGTTCGACGCCCATCCCCAGGTGCGACGATCCGGGCTGGTGGGGGTACCGGGGCCGGCCGGGGAGCTGCCCGTCCTGTGCGTGGAGCCGCAGCCCGGCGTGGGCAGGCATGAGCGGGCGCGTCTGCGCGGGGAACTGCTGGCACTGGCGGCCTCCTCGGAGGTGACCAAGCCCATTGACACCATCCTGTTCGCCCCCAAGCTGCCGGTGGATCCCCGGCACAACTCCAAGATCGAGCGCCCGAAGCTGGCGAAGTGGGCGGCCCGGCAGCTGTCTTGAGTCACAACCAGTCGAGGTCGCGTTCGGCGCACGCCGCCTCGGTGACGATGGCGGCCGTCGTCGCATCGTGAACGGCCCGGCGCTGGCCGCGGCGCCCCGCATATCGATTACCGAAGGCTGCGCGAAGACCTCGACCGTTCGCTCGACGCGGTTCAGCTGTACAACAGGTAACCCGCCCGGCTTGAGCGGAACTGGGCGGCCGCCCGGTCCCAATCAGCCAGCAGCGGCGCGAGCCGATCGGCGTCTACGGCCAGGCGCACCCGATCCGATCCGGTGAGCAGGTCGATCGACGGCCCCCAGGCGAAGTCCCCCGGATGCTGTTTGCGGATCGTGTCAATGAGCAGCAGCGCCGTACGCACCGGCCGGTACGCCTGCCGATCGGTGACGGACAACCGGATGGCCGGGATGGTCTGTCCCGGATATTTGGCGGCAGTGCCGGCGACCGGGACGGTGACGGCCTGGAAGGCGATGCCCGGCAAGCCCATCGCGTTCATCGTCGCGGCCACCGCCGCTGCATCCAGCCACGGCGCCCCGATCTGCTCGAAGGGCCGGTCGGTGCCGCGGCCCTCCGAGAGGTTGGTGCCCTCGAAGTACACCGTGCCGGGGTAGCTCGTCACGGCCGCCAGCGATCGAAGGTTCGGTGACGGGTTCACCCAGGGCAGACCCGTTTGGTCGAACCACTGCCCGCGGCGCCACCCCTGCACCGGAACGACGGTCAGGTCCGCCCCGATACCCTGCTGCCTGTTGAACAGCGTGGCCAGCTCGCCGACCGTCATGCCGTGCCGCGCGGGGATGGGGTACATGCCGATGAACGACGCGAAGGCCGGTTCCAGCAGGGCGCCTTCCACGATGTCGCCGCCGATCGGATTCGGCCGGTCCAGAACGACGAACGGGATGCCCTTGCTCGCCGCGGCCTGCATCGACAGCGCCATGGTCGACACGTAGGTCCAGGTGCGTCCGCCGACCTCCTGAAGGTCATAGACCAGGACGTCGACGTCCTTGAGCATCGCGGGAGTCGGGCGGTGACCTTGCGCCCCATAGAGCGAGTAGACCGGCACGCCGGTCTTGGCGTCGACGCCGTCACCGACCGTGACGCCTGCCTCGGCGGTGCCGCGGATACCGTGTTCGGGCGCCAGCAGGGCCACCAGTCTCAGGTCGTCGCTCTGGGCGATCAGATCGATGTCCGACCTGCCTGACCGGTCGATGCCGGTGTTGTTGGTGATCAGGCCGACCCGTTTGCCGCGCAACCCGGCCGGCACGTCACCGAGGAAGACCTCGATGCCCGGACGCACGCCAGCGGAGACCGGAGCCGCCGACACCGGTGTCGGCACGCCGCACAACAGCAGGACACACACCAGGAAAACGCTCAGCGTCAGCCGGTGGACGCAGCGTGCGACGGGCATTCGCGGATGATATCGGTAGGCCGGGCGGCGGGACCGGAGCCGACGCCAATGTTGCATCGGCGGCGTATGAACGGTGCAGCCAACAAACCGAGGAGCCGCGCAGTTGACGCGCCAAGAGTCATGCCGCCGTACCCACCGCAGGGTCAGTACCCACCGCCGAGTTCTCGCTGTGAGCGCGACGGCAGCTCTGGGCATGACGATCGTCGCGGGCGGCGCGGCGACAGCCAGCGCCATCAGCGCCGAACCGCTGTACCAGCTCATCGCAGCCGCTGATCGCATCGGGAGCGGTAGCGCGCATTACTCCGAGGCGACGACGTCAGCGTCAACCGCATCTATGTCGGTGTGCCCGAAATCGTCGCCCTTGAAGAGAAGCGGCTCACCGCTGACCTTCGACAGCGCGTAGGCGAAGCAATCGCCGTAGTTCAAACCGGCGCGATGCCGGCCCTTGCCGTAACGGCGGTAGGCGGACCGCGCCACCTCAGCCTGATCGGCGTCGACGGCGACAAGATCAACGCCGGCCCGATGCAGCCACAGGTCCAGTTCGCGTCCACCAGGCTCACCGAA
>NZ_JBBATF010000033.1:0-22093 GCF_040398885.1 Mycobacterium sp.
CCGGTTCCTCCGCAAGAAGGACCAGCTGGCCGCCCTCGCCGAGGCCGGTTTCCGCGCCGAGGGCGTCAGCCCGGAGGGCAATGACGTCGTCGGGTTTCCGACGATGGCCGCCGCCCTCCCCGCCGCGGACGACGGGCTGCGCGCGGCGGTCGCCGGCCTGGTCAGCCCGTCTCCCGGCGGGACGACCACCGTGGTGCTCAACGAGGGCCTCACCGGCGTCGAGGGCGGCAAGGCGCGTCTGTACAACGTCACCTCCGCTCTGCGGGACCGGATCAACGCACTTCCCCCCAACGCGGCCGTCGGGCTGTGGACCTTCAACAAGATCGACAGCGCACCCGCCGTGTCCACCGGTCCGCTGTCCGAACCGGTGGGCCCCGGCCCGCGCTCGGCCGCGATCACCGGCGTGCTGGACAACACGACACCGACCAGCGGGGGTGGCCTGTCCTTCACCACCCTGCGTGAGGCGTACCGCGCCGCGGTGGCCGGTCACCAACCGGGACAACAGAACTCGGTGCTGATCATCACCCAGGGCCCGCACACCGACCTGAGCCTGGACGGCCCGGGCCTGCTGGACGCCCTCAAGGGCTTGCAGGATCCGGCGCGGCCGGTCGCGGTCAACGTGATCGACTTCGGCGGCGACCCCGATCGGCCGACCTGGGAGGCGGTGGCGAAACTGTCCGGCGGCAGGTACCTGGAGGTCCCCCGTTCGGACTCCCCCGACCTGGCCGGCGCGATCGCGCAGGGGTTGTCCTAGCCCCCACCGCTCGCTGAGGCGAACGCTTCGACCGGCGGGCAGGAGCACACCAGGTTGCGGTCGCCGTACGCGCCGTCGATCCGGCGCACCGGCGGCCACACCTTGGGCCGGAATCCCTTGCCCAGCGGGTAGGCGGCCTGCTCGCGGGTGTAGGGGTGGTCCCAGTGCTCGGTCAGCAGGCATTCGGCGGTGTGCGGGGCGTTGCGCAACGGGTTGTCCTCGGCCGGCCACTCCCCCGACCCGACGTGGTCGATCTCGCCGCGGATGGCGATCATCGCCTCGCAGAAGGCGTCCACCTCGGCCAGGCTCTCGCTCTCGGTGGGCTCCACCATCAGCGTGCCGGCCACCGGGAAACTCATGGTCGGGGCGTGGAATCCGTAGTCGGCCAGTCGTTTCGCCACGTCGTCGACGGTGACGCCGGTGGCCTTGGTGATCGGCCGCAGATCCAGGATGCACTCGTGGGCCACCATGCCGTTCTCGCCGGTGTAGAGCACCGGGTAGTACTCGTCGAGACGACGGGCGATGTAGTTGGCCGAGGCGATCGCGGCCAGCGAGGCCCGGCGCAGGCCGGCCGCGCCCATCATCCGGATGTAGGCCCAGGTGATCGGCAGGATGGACGCCGATCCGTACGGCGCCGCCGAAACCGTCGCGCCGCCGGGCAGTTCGGGGGCGTGCGGGTGGCCGGGCAGGTGCGCGGCCAGGTGCGCGCGCACCGCCACCGGGCCCACCCCCGGGCCGCCTCCGCCGTGCGGGATGCAGAACGTCTTGTGCAGATTCAGGTGGCTGACGTCGCCGCCGAACCTGCCGGGCCGGGCCAGGCCGACCAGGGCGTTGAGGTTGGCGCCGTCGACGTAGACCTGACCGCCGGCATCGTGGACGGCGGCGCAGATCTCGGCGATGTCGTGCTCGTAGACGCCGTGGGTGGACGGGTAGGTGATCATCAGCGCGGCCAGGTTCCCGGCGTGTTCGGCGATCTTGGCCTTCAGTTCGTCGAGGTCGACGTCGCCGTTCTCCCGGCAGCCGACCACCACGACGCGCATGCCGACCATGGCGGCCGAAGCGGCGTTGGTGCCGTGGGCGCTCGACGGGATCAGGCACACGTCGCGGTGGGCCTCCCCGCGTTCGGCGTGGTAGGCGTGGATCGCGAGCAGTCCGGCGTACTCGCCCTGCGAACCGGCGTTGGGCTGCAGGGAGATCGCGTCGTAGCCGGTGATCCCGGTCAGCCACAGGTGCAGATCGGCGATCAGCCGCCGCATGCCGGACGCGTCGTCGGCCGGGGCGAAGGGATGCAGACGGCCGAACTCCGGCCAGGTGACGGCCTCCATCTCGGCGGCGGCGTTGAGTTTCATGGTGCACGACCCCAGCGGGATCATGGTCCGGTCCAGCGCGAGGTCCTTGTCGGCCAGCGACCGCAGGTAGCGCATCATCGCGGTCTCGGTGCGGTACCGGTGGAATGCCGGATGGGTCAGGAATCCCGTTGCGCGACTGGCGATCTCGGGTCCGCCGAAGGGCCCGGCGGCCACCGCGCCGAACGCCCCGAGAACCGCCGCGACATGCTCCTCGGTGGTGGCCTCGTCGCAGGACACCGAGACGTGGTCGGCGTCCGGACGCCAGATGTTGACACCCCGCTTCCGGGCGGCGTCCTGGACGGCGTGGGCCCGGCCGGGGACGCGGGCCAGCACCGTGTCGAAGAAGGCGTCGTGAACCACCTCGACGCCGGCCGCGGTCAGTCCGGCGGCCACGGCGCGGGCGTGGCCGTGCACGCGGCGGGCGATGGCGGTGAGACCGTCGGGACCGTGATAGCCGGCGTACATGGCGGCCATCACCGCCAATAGCACCTGCGCGGTGCAGATGTTCGAGGTCGCCTTGTCCCGGCGGATGTGCTGTTCGCGGGTCTGCAACGACAGCCGGTAGGCGGGCGCGCCGTCGGCGTCCTGGGAGACCCCCACCAGGCGCCCGGGCAACTGGCGGGCGTGGGCGGTGTGGACCGCCAGGTAGCCGGCGTGGGGACCGCCGAATCCCATCGGGACACCGAACCGCTGGGCGGTTCCGAAGGCGACGTCGGCGCCCACCTCGCCGGGCGGGACGACCAGAGTGCAGGCCAGCAGGTCGGCACCCAGCGCGACGAGCGCACCGCGTCCGTGCGCCTGCTCGACGAGTTCGGACCAGTCGGTGATCCGGCCGCTGGCGCCGGGCGTCTGGGCGATGACGCCGAAGAAGTCGCCGTCGGGCAGTCCGTCGCGCAGGTCGGCGGTGACCAGCTCGATGCCCAACGGCTCGGCCCGGGTCGCCAGGATGGCGGCGGTGGCCCCGAAGAGGTCGGAGTCCACGGCCAGCCGGTCGGACGAGCCCCTGCTCGCCCGGTGCATGAGCGTCATGGCCTCGGCGGCCGCGGTGGCCTCGTCGAGCATCGAGGCGTTGGCGATGTCCAGGCCGGTCAGGTCGGCGATCATCGTCTGGAAGTTCAGCAGGGCCTCCAACCGGCCCTGGCTGATCTCCGGCTGGTAGGGGGTGTAGGCGGTGTACCAGGCCGGGTTCTCCATGATGTTGCGCAGCAGCACCGGCGGGGTCAGCGTGTCGTAGTAGCCCTGGCCGATCATCGAGACGGCGACGGTGTTGTCCTCGGCCATCGCACGCAGTTCGGCCAGCGCCTGGTGCTCGCCGGCCGGGGCCGGCAGCGACTCCAGTCCGGGGGCGACGCCCTCGTCGGTCAGCGCGTCGAGGATCCCGGCCGGCAGCGCCTTGGCCGCCAGGTCGTCGAGGGAGGCCACGCCGATGACCGCCAGCATGACCGCGAGGTCGTCGGAGTCGGGGCCGATGTGGCGGCTGGCGAAAGACGTGTTCTCGGGCACTTCGGGCACTCCTCGGGGCGGACGTTGACCGGTGGACGTCCTCTCCCTCTGTCGTCGGTGCCTGAGAGATTCAGCGCTGTGGCGCCTTTCCCCATGGGCGGGCGCCCGACGAGACGGGCACCACTTTCCAGAGGCATCGGTACCCGGTGCGGTCCGGGGGCCTGAGAGGTTGACGGAGAGGTGTTGCTCCTTCGGCGCCCGCGGCCGGCTGCCGCGGAACTCTCCCGCACGAGGTCGATGCGCCCCCGAGTCTAGCCGATCTTGCGGTCGCGGCTCTTGCGGCGGGAGGCCAGTTCGTCCTCGGGCGCGGCGATCGCCTCGCCGCCGTCGGCGCGCTCACCCGGGAAATCGGCGATGGCGCCGGTCAGTTCGCGCATGGCGCCGCTGACGGCGATGCCGAACACGCCCTGCCCGCCCTGCAGCAGGTCGACCACCTCCTCCGCGGAGGTGCACTCGTAGACCGTGGTGCCGTCGGAGAACAGGGTGATGTTGGCCAGGTCCTGCACACCGCGCTGCCGCAGGTGGTCGACGGCGACCCGGATGTTGTGCAGCGAGATGCCGGTGTCGAGAAGCCGTTTGACGATCTTGAGGACCAGGATGTCCTTGAACGAGTAGAGCCGCTGGCTGCCGGAACCGGCGGCCCCGCGGATTGACGGAACGACGAGCGACGTGCGGGCCCAGTAGTCCAGCTGCCGGTAGGTGATGCCGGCGATCTGACAGGCGCTCGGGCCGCGATAGCCGACCAGTTCGTCGGGCACCGAGTCATCGGGGAAGAGCCCGCCCTGCACCGGAGGACTCACCGGCGCCACCGGCGCGGGGGGAGCAGAGAAATCCAGCTGCTCCTGACGTGGCTCGTCGCCCACGATGATTCCTTCCGCCATTCCAGCCAGCCGCCCACCGGCCGCGTCGTGCTCGCAAGTGCCCTGAGCATACGCCTGCCGACGGGGCGGTCACGGCTTCTGCCACAACCCAAGTCGCACAGGAATTATGAGCAGCGCGAATCGGGCTCCGCGTGTCGCGTTGGCGTGTCGGGACAGCCATTGACCCAGATGAGACTCATCCGTGATGCGCCGCAGGCGTCAGCCGGCCTTGAAGTCGTCCGGGGAGATGCTGTCGAGGAACTCCTTGAACCTCTCGACCTCATCCTCGCGGACCGCCCCGGCCGGCTCCTCGTCGTTCTCGTCGGGGACCAGCAGACCCGCCTCGTCGAGTACCGCCTCGTCGACGTGTATCGGCACGCCCATCCGCAACGCGATGGCCACCGAGTCGGACGGGCGGGCCGAAACCCGGACGTCGTTGTCGAAGACCAGGTCGGCGTAGAAGGTGCCCTCCTGGAGGTCGACGATGCGCACCTCCCGCAACGAATGCCCAAGGGCGCCAATCACATCCCGGAACAGGTCGTGGGTCAGCGGGCGGGCCGGCTCGACGCCCTGCTGTTCGAGAATGATCGCGTTGGCCTCGACCTGGCCGATCCAGATCGGCAGGTACCGGTCGCCGGCGGCCTCGCGGAGCAACAGAACCGACTGGTTGGCGGGGTGTTCGAAACGAACCCCGACGACGCGTACCTCAGCCATCCGCGGACCTCCGCCCAACTCGCGTCCACCGCTCCTTCGCAGACACCTACGGAGTCTAGTCCCGATCGCCCGACTTCTCCGCGGGACGCCGTCCCCGCATCGCGTCGGGCGTCCTCAGCGGTCGAGCACGCCGCGCACCGCCGACTTGATCAGCGAGGTGTGCAGGGTGATGGCCAGCGCCGCGACCTCGCGGGCCAGATCGTCGGCCCGGTCGCGGGCGCCGGTGCGGTCCGCCTTGCTCACCGGACCGGCGATCTGGGAGATGAGGTCGGACTGGCGGTCCGCGGCCGAACGGAACGCGCGCAGGTGCCGCGGTTCCACGCCGTACTCGGCCAGCGCGGCCGCGCACTGGGCGATGGTCACCGCATGCTCGTCGAAGAGCCCTCCGGGGCCGGTGGTGATGATCCCGTCCCGGCACAGCGCGGTGATCAGCGCCGATGGCACATCGGACCGGGCGAGCAGGTCCTCCCTGCTGAGCCGAACCGGCTTGGGGGCGCCGGCCCCGCCGTCCGGCGCGCCGTCCTCGCCCACCGGGACCAGCCGCGGGGCCGGATACGGGAAGGCCGGCAGCTCGCCGTCGGGCTGGGCGTCGAGCTGGGACTTGATCACCTTCAGCGGCAGATACTGGTCACGCTGCGCGGTCAGGACGAAGCGCAGCCGGGCGCAGTCGTGGGCGGTGAACCGCCGGTAGCCGGACGGGCTGCGGTCCGGCGTGACCAGCCCCTCGGACTCCAGGAACCGGATCTTGGAGATGGTCACGTCCGGGAAGTCCGGCCGGAGCAGGTCCAGCACCGCGCCGATCGACATTCCGGGCGGTGCGGGACTGTCGGGCGCGGTCACGGGCTCTCTTCGCCGCCGGCCGATCGCGGCCCGGTCAGGAACACCAGGCGGAACTTGCCGATCTGCACCTCGTCGCCGTTGGACAGGGCGGCCGAGTCCACCGGCTCCCGGTTGACGTAGGTCCCGTTGAGGCTGCCGACGTCGACCACCTGGAACTCGCCGCCGTCGGCGCGGAACTCCGCGTGCCGGCGGCTGACCGTGACGTCGTCGAGGAAGATGTCGGAGTCCGGGTGCCGGCCCGCCGACGTGGTCGGCTGGTCCAGCAGGAAGCGCGAACCGGCGTTGGGTCCCCGCTTGACGACCAGCAGGGCAGAGCCCGAGGGCAGACCCTCGACGCCGGACACCGCCGGCTCGCCGGCCGGGGTCTCGAGGTCATTCAGGAAGTCGGCGCGGAACACCGAGGTCGTCTCGACGGTCAGCTCGTCCGAGCCCTCGCCGGTCCCCGACTGCCAGTCCTTCTGCGTCACTCACACTCCTACCTTCGCTGCCCCGCCGCTTGACTCGACCGTACCGTTCACCGGTCGCCGGTGTCCCGACCACCGCAGGATCAACCGGCCGGCACGCACCCTAGCAACAACATTCCAGCAGATATTCCAGCAGATTTGGTCAGCCGAGCGTCGCCTGATAGGCCGGCGGATCCAGCAGCGCCGCCCAGCCCTGGTCGAGGCCGGCGGAATCGGCCCGAAGCTCCACCAGCCAGCCGTCGCCGTACGGGTCCGAATTGATCAGCTGGGGGCTGCCCTCGAGCTCGGCGTTGACGGCGACCACCGTCGCCGACAGCGGTGCGTAGAGGTCCGAGACCGACTTGGTGGACTCGACCTCACCGAACGACTCCCCCGCGGCCACCGTCGCGCCGACCGCCGGCAACTGGACGTAGACCACGTCGCCCAGCGAGGACTGCGCGAAATCGGTGATGCCGACCCGGACGGTGTCGTCGCCGGTGCGGCGGATCCATTCGTGCTCGGCGGTGTAACGCAGATCGGCGGGGACTTCGCTCACGGTGCTCCTCTTGTCTGGCCGGACGCGGCGCTCTCTGACGCCGTAGAGCGTATATTCAGGCGGCGCCGGGGCGCACTCTCGGCAGCCGCGCAACCACCATGCGCGCCTGGACGAGGTACAGCACCGCCGACCACAGGTACATCCCGGCGCCCCAGATCACGAAGGCCCACCCGATCGCAGACGCCACCCGGCCCCAGCCGGAGTCCCACTGCCCCAACAGGATCAGCGGGAAACCGGACATCAGCGCGAACGTCGCCGCCTTGCCGATGTAGGTGACCGGCAGCGCGACCACCCCGCGTCTGCGCACCACCGGCAACGTGGCGGCCAGCAACGCGTCGCGGCTCAGCAGGAGCCCGAGCAGCCACCACGGGACCACACCGGCGAGTGCCATGATCAGCGGGACGGCCAGCATGTAGACCCGGTCCACCAGCGGATCGAGCAGTTCCCCGATCCGGGAGGACTGGTTGGCCACCAGGCGGGCGATCTTGCCGTCGGCCCAGTCCGAGGCGCCGCTGAAAATCAGGATGGCCACCGCCGGGCCGTGGGAGTGCCGTGCCAGCAGCAGGTAGCCGAACACCGGCAACAGCGCAAGCCGGATCACGCTGAGTACGTTGGGGATAGTCAGCACCCGGCCTTGCATGCCGATGAACCTAGCGGAACACCCCCGGCAGGCTCAGCGCCGACAGCGTGTCGTCCCGCATCGGGTTGTCGTGGACCATGTAGGTCCACGTCGAGGTCGGGCGGGCCAGCTTGGACAGGTCAAGTCCCGGTTCGCCGGAGAGCACGTTGGCCGTCTCGAAGGTCTGCTGCGAGGCCTCGATGGCGTCGGCGGCCAGGTGGGTGAACGCGTCCACGGCCAGCCGGTGGAACTCGTCGAGCGGATTCTGCCGGCCCAGCGCCCGCAGGTGGATGCTCTCCCGGATGTCGGACAGGTAGGCCAGGTGGTCGGCCCACCCGCGGTCGAGGTGGTACAGCATGATGTCGCGGCAGATCCGCTCCAGGTCCTCTTCCGGCTCAGGCAGGCTTCGGGCCAGTTCGTCATAACGCTCCGGGGAGAGTTCCCGGAGTTCCTCCCGGGCGGCCGCGGTGCTCAGCAGGGTGTTGCGCCGCTGGACGAGGATGGCCCGCTGCTGGGCGATCAGCTGGTTGTAGCGCCAGGTGTTGGCGTGCACGTCCAGCAGCCGGCCCTCGGCCACCCGCTGGGCGTGGTCGAGCAGCTGGGTGGCTTTCGGGCTGGTTATCCGGCCGGTCTCGTCACACTCGGTGGGCAGTTTGGGGTTCTCCAGATTGGCGGCGACGACGTCGTCCTCCCAGCTGGAGAAGAACACCGTCGAGCCGGGGTCGCCCTGCCGGCCGGAGCGGCCGCGCAACTGGTTGTCCAACCGCTCGGTGTTGTGCCGGCCGGTGCCGATGACGTGCAGGCCGCCGAGTCCGGCGACCCGCAGCTTCTCCGGGGAGTCGTCCTCGGCCTCGGACCCGCCCAGCCGGATGTCGGTGCCGCGGCCGGCCATCTGGGTGGAGACCGTCACCGCGTCCAGCTTTCCGGCCTCGGCGATGACGCGGGCCTCCTCCTCGTCGTTCTTGGCGTTGAGCACCACCGCCGGCAGGCCCCGGCGCAGCAACCGCTCGTGCAGGTCCTCGGATTCGGCGACGTCCTGGGTGCCGACCAGGATCGGCTGTCCGGTGGCGTGCACCTCGATGATGTGGTCGATGACGGCGTCGTTCTTGGCGCCGGCGGTGATGTAGACCCGGTCGGGCTCGTCCTCCCGGACGGTCGGGGTGTTCGGCGGGATGGGTGAGACGCCGAGCGAGTAGAACTGGCGCAACTGCTCGCCGGCGGCCAGCGCGGTCCCGGTCATCCCGCACACCGTGGCGTAACGGTTGACCAGCGCCTGGACGGTGATGGTGTCGAGCACCTCGCCGGTCTCGGTGGTCTCGATTCCCTCCTTGACCTCGACGGCGGCCTGCAGACCGTCGGGCCAGCGCTGCAGGGCGGCGATCCGGCCGCGGGAGGCGTTGATCAGCTGGACGGCGCCGTCGCGGACGATGTAGTGCACGTCGCGCTGCAGCAGGACGTGCGCGTGCAGGGCGACGTTGACCTCGGTCAGCGTGGTGCCGACGTGTTCCTCGGAGTACAGGTCGATCCCGCCGAGCGCCCTCTCCACCTTCTGCGCGCCGGTCTCTGTCAGGTGGACGTTGCGGTTGTCGGCGTCGGTGTCGTAATCCACGCCGGCGGTCAAATCGCCCACCAGGCGGACGATCTGGACCTTGGGGGTCTCGCGGTGGGTGGTGCCGGCCAGCACCAGCGGCACCAGGGCCTCGTCGACCAGGACCGAGTCGGCCTCGTCGACGAGGGCGACGTCGGGATCGGGCGAGACCAGATCGCCGACGTCGGTGACCAACTGGTCGCGCAGCACGTCGAAGCCGATCTCGTTGACCGAGGCGTAGGTGACGTCGCACTGGTAGGCGACGCGGCGCTGCTCGCGGGTGGAGTCCTCGGTGATCCAGCCGACGGTCAGCCCGAGAGCCTCGATCAGCGGGCCCATCCATTCGGCGTCTCGGCGGGCCAGGTAGTCGTTGATGGTCACCACGTGGACGCGCCGCCCGGCCAGCGCGTAGCCGGCCGCGGCGATGGCGCCGGACAGCGTCTTGCCCTCGCCGGTGCCCATCTCGACGACGTCGCCGGCCATCATCCGCAGCGCGCCGAGCAACTGCACGTCGAACGGCCGCAGTCCGGTGGCCCGCTCGGCGGCCTCCCGGGCGATGGCCAGGAACTGCGGTATGTCGGCGGAGTCGGCCAGGTCCCGGAGTTCGAGGAGCCGGGCGGCCTTGGCCAGTTGCCCGTCGTCGAGCCCCCGGGCTTTCTCGTCGAACTGCGCCGAGGCTTCCACCTCGGCCATGGTCTGGGCCTTCACCCGCTCGGTGGAGGCGCCGAGCAGCCGCCAGAACCCGCGGCTCAGCCGGCCCTGGCCGGGGGTCTCGGTCTTGGGGGTCTTCGAGGAGCTTCTAGCCACAGGTCAACGGTACCGCCCGGTCGTCAGGCCAGATTGGAGCGCCGCGGGTAGGCCACCGTCGGGTCGGTCAGCGTGTTCACCACGGCAGGCAGTCCGGACTCGAAGGCGCGCCGCAGCGCGGGCCGCAGTTCGCCCGGGCTGCTGACCAGTTCGCCGTGGCCGCCCAGCGCGCGCACCACCGCGTCGTAGCGGGTGCCCGGGCGCAGGTCGGCGACCACCGAGTAGCCGTACAGCATCTCCATCGGATGCTTCTCCAGGGCCCAGATGCCGTTGTTGCCGACCACCGACACGACATGCACGCCGTGCCGGACCAGCGTGTCCCACTCCATACCGGAGAAGCCGAACGCGCCGTCGCCCTGCAGCAGCACGACCTGACGGTCCGGCCGGGCCAGCTTGGCGGCCAGCGCGTAACCCGGACCCGAACCCAGGCAGCCGAACGGGCCGCTGTCCAGCCAGGCGCCCGGGGTGTAGCTGTCGATCACCCGGCCGGCGTAGGAGCCGAAGTCCCCGGCGTCGATGACGATGATCGCGTCGCGGTCCAACAGCGGCAGGAGTTCGGCGTAGACCCGCATCGGGTGCAGCGGGGTGCGGTCCTCGGCCAGCTCGGCGGCTTCGGCGGCGCGGGCTTCGGTCTCGATGGTGCGCAACCGGCCGATCCAGTCCTCGTGGTCGGTGCCGGCGGCGTCGCCCAGGGCGGTCAGGGTGGCTGCCAGGTCGCCGTACAGCCCGGCGGCCACCGCGCGGGGCGGATCGCGGTCGGGTTCGCGGCGGTCGGCCGCGATCAGTTCGGTCTGCGGGCCGAACACCGCGCCGAAGCCCAATCGGAAGTCCATCGGCACGCCGACCACCAGGGCGACGTCGGCCTGGGACAGCGCCGCCGAGCGGGCCCGGGAGAAGCCCAGGTCGTGGTCGGCGCCGACGATGCCGCGCGCCATCCCGTTGGCCAGCACCGGAATTCGCAGTTTCTCCGCCATCCGCAGCAACTGGGTTTCGGCGTGGGCCCACCACACGTCGGTACCGGCCATGATCACCGGCCGCCGGGCCCGGGAGAGCAACGCCACCGCACGGTCGAGCGCGGCGCCGTCGGCGCGGGGCCCGGTCGGCAGTTCGGTCAGCGCGCCCGGTTCGCCGCGGTCGACCGCCTCGGCGAACAGGTGGTCCATCGGGAAGTCGACGAACCCGACCCCCGACGGTGTCCCCACCGCGGCGCGCAGCGCGTCATCCACCCGGTCGCCGGCCGCGGCCGCGGACTCGGCGGTGGCCGCGTAGCGGGCCAGCGGCGCGACGAAGGGCAGATGGTCGATCTCCTGCAGCGAGCCCATCCCCCAGCGCAGCGCCGGAGCGCGGCCGGCCAGCACCAGCAGCGGCGAATGGTTCTGGCTCGCGGCGGCCATCGCGCTCATGCCGTTGGTGACACCCGGACCCGCCGTCAGGGCCACCACCCCGGGAATCCGGGTCACCTTGGACCATCCCTCGGCGGCGAACGCGGCCGTCTGCTCGTGCCGGGTGTCGACCAGGCGGATGTCCTCGCTGCGGCAGCCGTCGTAGATCGGGAAAATGTGGCCGCCGGACAAGGTGAAGACCGTGTCGATGCCACTGGCCCGCAGTCGCCGGGCGATCAGCCGGCCGGCGTGGACGGTATCTGTCCCCATGGCCCCAGCGTAACCAGCGCTGGGGTAACTTCGCCGGGAACGCCCTGCAGGTGAGGAGATCGCGTTGGAGCCGTACACACCATCGATGGACTGGGGAAACGAGCTCATCCCGTCCATGGTCTGGATTCTGCGGTACTGGGCCGTCGCGGCGGCGCTCACCCTGGTCGTGTTGTTCCTGCTGGCCCGGCTGACCGTCTGGGGGCGGCAGTACTGGCGCATCACGGGCGACTACTTCAAGGGCCGCGACGCGGTGAAGGTCTGGATCTGGCTCGCCGTCCTGCTGCTCTCGGTGATGATCTCGGTGCGGATCAACGTTCTGCTCAGCTATTTCAGCAACGACCTCTACACCTCGCTGCAGGTGGCCTTCCAGGCCAGGAGCGCCGGTGAGGAGGCCATGGGGCGCGACGCCGTCCGCGGCTTCTGGAGCGCGCTGGGCATCTTCGGAATCCTGGCCACCATCTACATCAGCCAGGTGATGCTCGACATCTACCTGACCCAGCGGTTCATCATCCGCTGGCGCACCTGGCTCACCTACCGGATGACCGGCGACTGGCTGAGCAACCGTTCGTACTACCGGGGCCGGTTCACCGCCTCCGACACCGACAACCCGGATCAGCGTATTCAGCAGGACATCGACGTGTTCACCACCGGGGTGGGCAGCAGCCCGAACACGCCGACGGTCGGAACCGGTTCCATGCTGATCTTCGGGGCCATCTCCTCGGTCTGCACCGTCATCGCCTTCGTGCCGATCCTGTGGAACCTCTCCGGTCCGGTGTCGCTGTTCGGCCTCACCCTCGATCGGGCGCTGTTCTGGGTGGCGTTCGCCTACGTCTTCTTCGCGTCGGTGGTGGCGTTCTGGATCGGCCGTCCGCTGATCCGGCTGAGCTTCCGCAACGAGCTGACCAACGCCGCGTTCCGCTACGCGCTGGTGCGGTTGCGCGACGCCGCCGAAGCGGTGGGCTTCTATCGCGGGGAGGCCACCGAACGAGGCATCCTCAAAAAACGGTTCGACGGCATCATCGCCAATTACCGTCGATTCGTAAGGCGCACATTGGGATTCACCGGATGGAACCTGGCGATGAGCCAGATCATCACCCCGCTGCCCCTCGTCGTCCAGGCTCCCCGGCTGTTCAGGGGCGAGATGGACTTCGGCGACGTCACCCAGTCCGCCAGCGCGTTCTCCAACATCAGCGACTCGCTGTCGTTCTTCCGGAACGCCTACGACCAGTTCGCCGGCTACCGCGCCGCGATCATCCGTCTGCACGGACTGGTCGAGGCCAACGCCGGCGCCTCCGCGATGCCCAGCCTGGAGACCCTGCCCAGCCAGGACGGATCGGTGCAACTCAACCGCGTCGAGGTCCGCACACCCGATGGGGCCCAACTGCTCGACCCGGTGGATCTGCGGCTGGACCCCGGGGACACCCTGGTGGTCACCGGGCGCTCCGGGTCCGGCAAGACCACGCTGCTGCGCAGCCTGGCCCAGATGTGGCCCTACACCACCGGAACGGTGACCCGTCCGGTCGACGGCCACCAGACGATGTTCCTGTCCCAACTGCCCTACGTGCCGCTGGGCGATCTGCGCACGGTGGTGTCCTATCCCTCCCCGGCCGGCGCGATCGGCGACGAGGAGTTGCAGCGAGCACTCTCCAAAGTCGCCCTCACACATCTCAATTCGCGGCTGAACGAGGAGCAGGACTGGGCGAAGGTGCTCTCCCCGGGCGAGCAGCAACGGGTCTCCTTCGCCCGGATTCTGCTCACTAGGCCGAAGGTGGTGTTCCTCGACGAAGCCACCTCGGCCCTGGACGAGGGCCTGGAGTACGCGGTCTACGACCTGGTCCGCACCGAACTGCCCGACACCATCGTGGTCAGTGTCAGCCACCGGCCGACGGTGGACCGGTACCACGAGCAGCATCTGGAACTGCTCGGCGAGGGCGCCTGGCGGTTGGGCCGGGTCAGGGGGGGCGAACCGGCACCGGTCTGACGGCACCGGTGAAATGCTGTGCCGCGAGGGCGGAGGTGAGGGCCGATGGAGATGTACCAGCCGTCGCTGGACTGGGTCGACGAGATACCGCAATCGCTGCTGTGGACCGCCAAGGCCTGGCTGATCACCGCCGTGGTCACCGTCGTCGTGCTGATGCTGCTGGCCCGCCACACCGGGTGGGGCCGCCAGTTCTGGCGAGTGACCGGCGGCTATTTCCGCGGTCCGGGCAGCGCCCGGGTGTGGGGATGGCTGGGGGTGCTGCTGTTCCTGACCCTGATCACGGTGCGACTCAACGTGCTGCTCAGTTATCAGGCCAACGACCTGTACTCGTCGCTGCAGGTGGCCTTCGAGGGCTTCGGGGCCGGCAACGCGGCCGTCGCCGACTCGGGAGTGCGCGGCTTCTGGGCCGCCATCGTCACCTTCGGCCTGATCGCCGCCCTCTACGTCAGCCGGCAGATGCTCGACATCTACCTGACTCAGCACTTCATCATCCGGTGGCGGGTGTGGCTGACCGACCGGCTCACCGCCGACTGGCTCGATGACGAGTCGTTCTACCGCGGCCGGTTCCTGGAAGACCCGATCGACAACCCCGATCAGCGCATCCAACTCGACATCGACGCCTTCACCGCCGGCACCGGGACCGGGATCAACACCCCCACCGCGGGCACCACGACGACCCTGCTGTTCGGTGCGATCAACGCGATGGTGTCGGTGGTGGCGTTCACACCGATCCTGTGGAACCTGTCCGGGCCGCTGACGTTCCTCGGGTTCACCCTCGGACATGCGCTGTTCTGGATCGCGCTGCTGTACGTCTTCGCCACCACGGTGATCGCGTTCTGGATCGGCCGGCCGCTGATCCTGTTCAGCTTCCGAAACGAACTGACCAACGCCGCCTTCCGCTACGCGCTGGTGCGGATGCGCGACGCCGCCGAGTCGATCAGCTTCTATCGCGGCGAGGAGGCCGAGAAGTCCGTCCTGCGAGCCCGGTTCGCCGCGATCATCTCCAACTACCGCGGGTATGTGGTGCGCACCCTGGGCCTGCTGGGCTGGAACCAGACGATCAGTCAGATCATCAACCCGCTGCCGCTGGTGGTGCAGGCGCAGCGCCTGTTCTCCGGCCAGATCAGCTTCGGCGACGTGACGCAGTCGGCGAGCGCCTTCAACAGCGTGCACGACTCGCTGTCGTTCTTCCGTGCGGTGTACGACTCCTTCGCCTCCTACCGGGCCACGATCATCCGGCTCGACGGACTGGTGGCCGCCGACCAGCAGGCCCGCGAACTTCCGCGCCTGGCCGCCGAACACAGCGACGACGGCTCGCTGGAGTTGTGCGACGTCGAAGTGCACGACCCGCACGGCGGGATCCTGTTGCGGGGACTGAACCTGCGACTCGAGGCCGGCGAGTCCCTGGTGATCACCGGGCCGTCGGGGTGCGGGCGGACCACCCTGCTGCGCAGCATCGCCCGGCTGTGGCCCTACGCCACCGGAACCCTGCGGCGGCCCGACGTCGACGGCGACGGCGACGGCGACGGCGACGGCGACGGCGACGGCGACGGCGGGGCGATGTTCCTGTCCCAGGTCCCCTACCTGCCGCTCGGCGACCTGCGTGCGGTGTTGTCCTATCCGGACCGGGAATGCACCATCCCCGACGGGAGACTCGCCGCCGCACTGGACGCGGTCGCGCTGGGCCATCTGGCCACCCGGCTCACCGAGGTTCAGGACTGGTCCAAGGTGCTCTCCCCCGGCGAGCAGCAGCGCATCGCCTTCGCGCGGGTGCTGCTGCAGAGACCGAGTCTGATCTTCCTGGACGAGTCGACCTCGGCGATCGACGAGGGGCAGGAGTTCGCGATCTACCGGATGCTGGGCGAGCGACTGCCCGACAGCATCATGGTGTCGGTGACCCACCGCGCGACGGTGAGGCAGCACCACGACCATCACCTGCGACTGCTCGGCGGGGGAAGGTGGGAACTGGACCGCGACTGCAAGTCGGTCGGGGTCTAGCCGGTCGGGGTCCAGCCCTTCCTCGCCACCGCGGCCGCGTGGGTGCCGGCCCGCCGGCCGAAGAACGAACCCGAGCCCAACTGCGTCCCGCTGGAATACCCTTTGCCGTCCTGGGCCAGGTTGGAGGCACACGCGCCGGCCGCGTAAAGGCCGGGGATGGGTTCACCGTCGGCCCGCAGCACCCGACCGTCCACATCGGTGGCCAGCCCCCCGACGGTGAAGCCGGAGTACATCGCCTTGCCCAGCGACAGGTCGAACGCCGCCCACGGTCCGTTGTCCTGTGCGGCAAGGAATTCCGGCTGCTTGTGGAAGTCGGGATCCTCGCCGGCGACCGCATGGGCGTTGTAGCGATCCAGAGTGGCCACCAGCTCTCCGGCCGGGATGCCGAGGGCGGACTCCATCTCCTCGACGCTCTCCCAGCCGTCGATGAACTTGATCAACGGGAACTCCGGGCGCTGCAGATGCTGCTCGTCGACGATCAGATAGGCAACCCCGTCGGGCTGGTCCATCACGAAGCCCGAGGTGCGCGAGTGATAGGAATCCTCGGCGACGAATCGCTGCCCGAGTCTGTTGACGATGATCCCGGTGAGCAGTACCGCCGGCGGATAGGCCGGGGCGGTGATGAAGGCCTGGTCCATGTGCTTGGTCGCACCGCCGGCCGAGACGCCCAACCGGATGCCCAGGCCGTCGTCGTAGGTGTTGCCCAGTACGAAGAGTTTCTCCCCCAGTTCCGGGGTGTAGGCGGCCACCATGTCCTTGTTCATCACGAAACCGCCGGCGGCGATCACCACGGCCCCGGACCGGACGGTTCCGGTGTCGCCGAAGTGCTTCCAGGACACCCCGACCACCGCGCCGCCGTCGTCGACGACCAGGTTCGTCGCGCCGGTCTCGTAGCGGATCCGCACCCCCAGTTCGGCGGCGCGTTTGAGCAGCAGGTCGATCACCATGGCCGCGCCCTGGGTGTCGCCCGGGACCGGAACCTTGTGCCCGCGCGGCGCGGGCGTCGCGAGATCCTTGAAGGGCCATACCTTTTCGTTTCCGGTGTACATCAGGCCCTGGGTGCCGGGCTGGATGACCGCCTTCTCCGGGTAGTAGCTGCGCTCGAAGTGCACCCCGAGGTCCTCGAGCCAGTCGAAGTGTTCGACGCTGCCCTCGCAGTAGGCGCGGATCTTGTCGTGCTCAGGCTCCCGCGACATCGCGACGAGGTAGGAGTACATCTCCTCCGCGCTGTCGGGATGGCCGGTGGCCTGCTGCACCGCGGTGCCCCCGCCGAGATAGAAGTGGCCGCCGGCCAGCGACGTGGTGCCGCCGGCGGCGGCGGACCGCTCCAGGACGAGGACGCGGGCGCCGGCGGCCGCGGCCGAGACGGCGGCGCAGCCCCCCGCGATGCCGAAGCCGATCACCACGACGTCGACGACGTCGCCGTAGTCGACGTCGTCGCCGACCGCCGAGGCGTCGACGACCGCCGGTATGTCCAGCCCGCTCACCCGTCGAGGATATCGGCCGGCGAGAACACGTTCTAGTTTCAGCCGGCGGCTACGTTGACGACGGCGGCGCCGTTGTCCTGGCGGACCTGTTCGCCGGTGGCCTTCCAGGAGACCGCCGCCGGGAGCCGGCCCCAGGTGCTGTTGAAGAGGCCGGCGATCACCGCGGCGCCGTCGGCGGCCAGGGTGTAGACCGGACCGCCGGAGTCGCCCCGCTGGCTGACCACGCCGTTGGTCATGGTGAACCAGCCGTTGTTGACCCGTTCCACGGTTCCGCAACTCTCGCCGGTCACCACGCCGAAGTGGCAGATCGGCTGGCCGGGGGCCAGTTCGACGTTCGGGTCCACCACCAGGCGCCGGCCGCCGGGCAGCATCGGGTTGACCGTGACCTCCCGGGCCAGGCTGATGGTTTCGTAGTCGGAGATCACCTGATCGGTCCGCACGACGGCCCCGTTCGGGGTGTTGTCGCGGGCCGCGATCACCGTTCCGATCAACCGGCCGTTGCGGTCGGTGACCGTGCCGTTGCCGCGGCAGTGACCGGCCGAGTAGCCGATCCGCGCCACCGGGTCGACGAATCCCAGGGTGCACACCGTGGTGCCCTGCCGGATCTCCATGCCCGGGAAGACCTGGATGTGGCCGTCGGCCGCGGCGGCCGGGGACAGCGCGGTGAGCACCGCCCCGACCGCCGCCGCGCCGAGGGGGACGGATCGAAGGAAACCGGGCACCATACACCTCGATCGGTCGGCGGCCCGTCAACGACGCGGCCGCAATTGCGTGTCGAGGTGTGTATCGGCCTGTTCGGCCGATCGTTACCGACTCTTTATCTTCGGCCCCGTCCCTCCCGCTGACCGGGCAGGTCAGGGGATGGTGATGACCTGACCGACCTCGATGTGGTCGGGGTTGGCGATGTTGTTCGCCCGGGCCAGCTCCTGGTAGCGGTTGCCGTCACCGAGGTACTGCTTGGCGATGTTGAACAGCGTGTCGCCCTCCACCACGGTGTGGGTCTTCTTCTCGACGGCCACCGGGGCCACCGGGGGGGCCTCGACGGCCTCTTCCTTGACCGGCGGGGGCGGCGCGTCGGTCTCGGTGCGCGAGGACCACGCGGGGCCGTCGGCGGCGTACAGGACCACATTGCGGTCGTCCTGCAGGACCAGCCGGACGCCCTTCTTGCCCTGGGTGTCGCTGTTCCACTTCGGGGTGTCCCCGGCGTAGAGCACGAAGTTGCCGTCCGACTGCACCTCGGCGCGATCCACGCCCTGGTTGTCGGTGCCGGTGGCCCAGACGGCCTCCCCGCGCGCGGCCAGCACCAGATTGCCGTCGTCCTGCAGTGTCAGGGTGTAGGCCCCGTTGCTGGACGTGAGCGAGGCTCCCCGCCCCAGCTGCTGTCCTGCGTTGAGTGTGTCTCCCACGCTTTTCTCCTCCTGATGAATCCGCCCACGGTGCGGGCGGGCGTCCGCGAGCCTACTGGAGCTTCAGGAGTCGAAGCCCAGCCCCATCCGGTCGAGTGTCCTCAGCAGAAGGTTCCGCCGTCCGCCGTGGTGATCGGCGCGGTCCAGGGACCACCGGGTCACCTGGATGCCCGCGCTGGCCAGGGGCTCCGGCGGGAACGGCAACGGTTTGCGGCGAACCATCTCCAGCTCGGTGCGTTCGGTGGGCTGCCCGTCGAGCAGGTCCAGGCACACGTCGGCGGCGAACCGGGCCGCGCCGACGCCCAGGCCGGTGAATCCGTTGACGTAGGCGATCCGGCCGCGTCCCGCCACCCCCCAGTGCGCGCAGAACCGGGTGTTGGTGTCGATCGGCCCGGACCACCGGTGGGAGAACCGGACGTCCTGCAGTTCGGGGAAGGTGATGAAGAAGTGCCGTGCGATCTTCCGGAACGACGACGGGCGGTCCTCCCGGTCGGGATCGACCCGGCGCCCGTAGTAGTAGGCCGCGTCGTATCCGCCCCACAGGATCCGGTTGTCGGCCGAGAGCCGGTAGTAGTGGAACTGGTTGGCGGTGTCGGAGACACCCTCGCGCCCGCGCCAGCCGATCCGGTCGAGTTGCGCCCCGGTCAGCGGTTGGGTGCCCAGCACGTAGTCGTAGACCGGGACGGTGTGCAGCCGGTTCCGGCGCAGCAGGCTGGGAAAGACATTGGTGGCCAGGACGACCCGTGCGGCCGTGACGGGGCCGACCGGTGTCTGCACCGAAACCCGCGAACCCTCGCGCCGCACCCGGAGGGCGGGCGTGTGCTCGTGGATCCGCACGCCCTTCTCGGCGCAGACCCTTGCCAATTCGAACACCAGGCGGGCCGGGTTCACGATCGCGCACGAGTCCGCCGAAAACAGACCGGCGCGATAAGTGGGCGAATCCAGCCGGGCCCGAACCTGTTCGGCGTTCAGGTACACACCCTGACCGCCTTCGGCCGCCTCACGCAGCCACCGGACCTGATGCGGTTCGGTGGCCACGGCCAGCATGCCGGTGCGTTGCCAGTCCACCTTCATGCCGTGCGTCTCGACGTCGGCCTGCATCCCGTCGAGGTTGGCCGTGCCGAGCCGCTCGAGTTCATCGAATTCCCTCGGCCAACGCGTCTTCCCGTTACGCGCGCCGTGGGTCAGGCTGGCGTCGACGAAGCCGCCGTTGCGCCCGGACGCCGCCCAGCCCACCCGCCGGCCCTCGATCAGCACCACGGTTGCGCCGGGGTTGCGGTCAGCGGCGTGCAGCGCCGCCCACAGCCCGGTGTACCCCCCGCCGACCACCAGCAGGTCGCAGGACGCCGGTCCGGGCATCGGCGGGAACTCCGGCCGATCACCTGACACCTGCGGGTCCAGCCACATGGATCCGAAGACCGCCGGCGCCAACGCCGCACTGACCAGATCGTGGTCGATGCCCCGATCGAAGACGATGCTCACAGTGTCATCGTGACACGCGCTCAGCGCGCGAAGCGGGCGAGAACCGGACCGGCGATCGCCAGGATGAAGACGTAGGGCGTCGCGACGGCGCCGAGCGCCCCGGCACCGGTTCCGACCAGTCCGATGATCACCAGGGAGAATTCGCCGCGGGCGATCAGTGCGGCGCCGGCCCGGCGCTGACCGGCCCGGGCGGCGCCCTCCCGGCGGGCGGCGTACGCGCCGGCGAGGACCTTGGTGAACGCGGTGACCGCGGCCAGTCCCAGGGCGAACGGCAGCATCGGCAGCAGGTCGGCCGGGGCCACGGTCAGCCCGATCGCGACGAAGAACACCGCCGCGAACAGGTCGCGCAAGGGGGTCAGCACCGTGCGGGCGCGGTCGGCGGTGGGACCTGTCAGGGTCAGGCCCACCAGGAAGGCGCCGACGGCCGCCGAGGCGTGCAGGTGCTCGGCGACAGCCGAGACGATCAGCGTCAGCCCCAGGATCCTGAGCAACAGTTGTTCGTCCTCGGGGTGGCCCAGCACCCGGCCGACGTGGTGGCCCCACCGGGAGGAGACCAGGAATGCCAGCGCCAGCGCGCCGACTGCCACCGCGGTCCACAGCAGTGCCTCCAGCGCGGTGCCGCCGGACGCGAGGACGGTCAGCACCGGCAGGTAGGCCGCCATGGCGAAATCCTCGAGCACCAGCACCGACAGCACCGCCGGGGTCTCCCGGTTGCCCAGCCGGTTCAGATCGCCGAGCAGCCGTGCGATCACTCCGGACGACGAGATGTAGGTGATTCCGGCCATCGCCACGACGCCGACGGCGTCGAGGCCCAGCAGCAGGCCGGCCACCGCGCCCGGCACGGCGTTGAGCACCAGGTCGACGGCCGCCGAGGGGAGGTGACGGCGCAGCGATTCGGAGAACTCCCCCACCGAGAACTCCAGGCCCAGGGTGAGCAGGAGCAGCACCACCCCGATGGAGGCACCGGTCTCGACGAACTCCGCCGCGGCGTCCACCGGTGCCACACCGCCGGTGCCGAGGAACAGTCCGGTCAGCAGGTACAGCGGAATGGGCGAGAGCCCGTAGCGCCGCGCCACCGAGCCGAGGACGGTGAGCACGACGAGGATGGCACCGAGCTCGAAGAGCAGGGGTGCCGAAACAGCCATGGGTCAACCCTGGTCGACGAGTTGCCGGACCGCCGCGATGCCTTCGTCGGTGCCGATGACCACCAGGACGTCGCCGGCGTCCAGCGGCTCCGCCGGACCCGGCGAAGCCAGCACCCGGTCCCCGCGCACGATCGCCACGATCGAGGCGCCGGTTCGGGTGCGGGCCTTGGTGTCACCCAGCGGGCGTCCGGCGTAGCGGGAGCCTGCGTTCACCATCACCTGACCGGCGCTGAGCCCCGGCACCTCCTTGGTCAGGTCGGCGTATCCCTCGACCATCCTCGGCGCACCGAGGATCTGGGCCATCGCGTCGGCTTCCCGGTCGGTCAGCCGGAACACCCGCCGGGCGCTGTCCGGGTCGCCGGGCACCGCGCAGACGAACACCTCGAAGTCCCCGCCCCGGCGGGCGATCACCGCGATCCGTTCCCCGTCGCGGTTCTCGAACTCGTAACGCAGCCCCACGCCGGGCAGCCTGGTCTCGCGGACGTCCATCGCTCTAGCTTGCCGCAGCCGCCGAGCCGGCCGGCGCGCGGCCGGTCGGCTCCGGTTCCCACCCCGGCGGGCCGAAGACGTAGCCCAGCCTGTCCCGCCAACGCGAGGCCGAACGCACGTCACGTGCGATCGCCACGTACTCGTGGGTTTCCAGGGTCCAGACGTTGAAGCTGTTCACCGGCTTGGTCAGTCCGTAGTGCGGCCGGAACAGTTCCGGCTGGAAGGTTCCGAACATCCGGTCCCAGATGATCAGGATGCCGCCGAAGTTACGGTCCAGATACTCCGGGTCGATGCCGTGATGGACCCGATGGTGCGACGGGGTGTTGAACAGGAACTCGACCGGACGCGGCAGTGTCCCGATCCGCTCGGTGTGGATCCAGAACTGGTAGACCAGGCTGATCGAGAAGCTGGTGAACACCA
>NZ_JBBATF010000034.1:0-21819 GCF_040398885.1 Mycobacterium sp.
GTGGGCAACCGCACCCGCGTCAAGGTCGTCAAGAACAAGGTCTCGCCGCCGTTCAAGCAGGCCGAGTTCGACATCCTCTACGGCAAGGGCATCAGCCGCGAGGGTTCGCTCATCGACATGGGCGTCGATCAGGGCTTCATTCGCAAGTCCGGGTCGTGGTTCACCTACGAGGGCGAGCAGCTGGGCCAGGGCAAGGAGAACGCCCGCAACTTCTTGATGGAGAACCCCGACGTGGCCAACGAGATCGAGAAGAAGATCAAGGAGAAGCTCGGCATCGGGGCCGTGGTGACTGACGAGCTCATCGACGATGTCCTGCCCGCCCCGGTCGACTTCTGACACGGAGGGGCCCGAGACCCGCGAGGAGCAGGCGCACGCCTTGTGTTTGCGCCTGCTCACCGTGCGGGCCCGAACCCGCGCCGAGCTCGCCGGCCAGATGGCCAAACGCGGCTACCCCGAAGCCGCCGCCCGGGCTGTGCTCGGGAGGCTCGAGGCCGTCGGTCTCATCGACGACGAGGACTTCGCCGAGCAGTGGGTGCGTTCACGGCAGGCCGGCGCCGGGAAAGGCAAGCGCGCCTTGGCCGCTGAACTGCGGACCAAGGGTGTCGACGATGAGGTGATCGCCTCCGTGCTGGGCGGCGTCGACGCCGGTGCCGAACGCGGCAGGGCCGAGCAACTCGTGGAACGCCGTCTGCGCCGCGAAGCGCTCGACCCCGGCGATGATCCGAAGGTGATGCGCCGACTGGTCGGGATGCTGGCCCGCCGCGGCTACGGCCAGAGCATGGCCGTTGCGGTGGTCACCGATGCTGTCGCCACCGAACGGGAGCGCCGGAAGGTCTAGCGACGTCCGGGCCGGCTACCGCAGCGCCACCGCGACGGCCCTCAACACCGGGTGCCCGGCGTCGTCGACCAGCGTCAGCCGATCCCCGGACACGACGAAGCCACGCACCCGTCCCAGCGCCGCGATGATCGCCTGCTCCTGGCCCATCGCTTCGGGGGGACCGGCCATCATCGTCGAAGCCACCTGCGAGAACGTCAGCGCGTCGCCATCGAGGGCGTAGCCGCCCATCAACCGGTTCACCCCACCGGAGCCGGAGAAGCGGTTGTCCTGGTTGTGCAGCACCAGACTGGGCTCGCGAAGCTGATCGGCCACCGCGACCGGGTTGCCGTCGACTTCGATGACCTTCCAATAGGTTTCGGTGAGCGAGACGTCCGGCGCCTGGGGCGCCTGCGGGCCCGGCACCGACGAGAGCAGCAGTTCGACCGGTGCCGGGTTGAGCGGGTCGACCGGATAGCTCTGCGTGGTGGTGAACAGGAGATCATCGCCCTGCGCCACGCGGGCCCGGACCGCGTAACCGGCTCCCACTCGAACCGCCGAGCGCGGATAGCGCAGCGCGAACGGAATCGGGGACTGCCGGCCGTCGAGGGTGATCCGGGTCTGGCCGACGGTCACCGCCGGGGCGTCGGCCAGCGAAACGTCCTCCAGTGTGACCGTGAGCACCGCGTCGGGCGGCAGGGCGATCCGCTCCCGGTGCACCACCGTGCCGGTGAGCACCGCCGAATCCGGTGCCGGGTCCGTGTCGTCGGCGCCGGCTGCCGGACAACCGAGCAGCGCCAGGACCGCGACGATCAGGCAGACGAAACCCGTTCGCATCCAGGCTCACCCGGCCCGATTGGTGACGTCGTGGGCATGGGGCTTGTCGCTGAAGCGGGTCACAGAAGTTACGTTACCGTCCTGGTCGACGGCGGTCCCGTCTCCGCCGGAGGCTTGATTTGCATCGGCTTCGTCGCGCCCGATGCGATGGGGCTCAGCGCTACCGAGAGGCCACCCGTCACCGCCAACGCCGCGACAGCCGTGATCCCTGCGCAACGCCTGTGCACGAAACCGAATGTAACGGCAGGAATATCGCGGCGCCTCAGTCATGTCGCTTCGCAGCGTGATTCACAGAGGTTCGGTATCGAGTTCACCCCGAACCTAGTCGCCCGGTTCGAGTTCTGCCGCCGCCAGCGGCTCGGGGGCACGTTTGGAGCGCCGTAACCGCCGCTCAAGCCGTCCGGCGCCGGCCGACAGCGCGAAGTTCATGGCGATCATCAGCACGGCGATGACGATCAGTGCCGGCACGTAGTTGCCGTAGGTGGATCCGATCACCGTGCCCTGGCGCACCATCTCCAGGAAGGTGATCTGATAGCCGATCGCGGTGTCCTTGAGCACCACCACGAGCTGTGACACCAACACCGGCAGCATGGAGGTGACGGCTTGCGGCAGCAGCACCGAACGCATGGTCTGGCCCCAGGTGAGACCCAGTGCCGCAGCGGCCTCGCTCTGACCACGCGGCAGCGCGCCCACCCCGGAGCGCACGATCTCGGCGATCACCGCGCCGTTGTAGAGCGTCAGACCGGTCACCACCCCGGCCAGTGCCAAATGCCCGGACGGGAAGACGTCGTGCAGCGCGTACAGGAAGTAGGCGAAGATCATCATGATCAGCACCGGCACCGCCCGGAAGAACTCCACGACCACCGCGCACGGCACCCGGATCGCCCGCACCGGGGACAGTCGGCCCACGCCGAGGGCGAAACCGAGGACGCCGGCCAGGACGATCGACAGTGCGGCGGCGGTCAGAGTGCCGGCAATGCCCGGCAGCACATAGGTTTTCCAGAGGTCGCCGGTGAGGAACGGCCGCCACTTGGCCGCCGTCAACTGACCCTTGCCGGCCAGCCTGTCGATGATCGCCCAGACGATCACCGCGGTCAGGGCCACGGTAACCCCGGAGATGACCCGGTTGCGCACCCGGGCCCGCGGGCCCGGCACGTCGAAGAGGACCGACGAAGCGCTCATCGGGGCCCTCTGCTCTTCGCGCAAGCGCTCATCGGGGCCCTCTGCTCTTCGCGCAAGCGCTCATCGCGCCACCGCCATGCGCTTGCCCAGCCAGCCGAACAGCAGCCCCAGCGGCAACGTGAGCAGCAGGAACCCGAAGGCGAAGATGCTGCCGACCGCCAACAGGGCCGCGGTGTTCTCGATCATCTCCTTCATCAACAGCGCGGCCTCGGCGACACCGATCGCCGAGGCGATGGTGGTGTTCTTGGTCAACGCGATGAACACCGACCCCAGCGGAATCAGCACCGCCCGGAAAGCCTGGGGCAGCAGGATCATCCGCAGGTTCTGTCCGAACGTCAGCCCCAACGACCGGGCTGCCTCGGCCTGACCCACCGGCACGGTGTTCACCCCGGAGCGCACGGTCTCGCAGACGAACGCCGCGGTGTAGGCGGCAAGTCCCAGCACAGCCAGTCGAAAGTTGCTGTCGGCGATGGACGTCGGCGACTTCGGGTCGGCCAGCGTGATGCCCAGAGTCTGCGCCAGGCCGAACGAGCAGAACAGGATGATCAGCGTCAACGGGGTGTTGCGGACGATGTTGACGTAGGCGGCGCCCAGCCAGTTGAGCATCGGCACCGGGGAGAGGCGCATCGCCGCCAGTGCGGTGCCGAGGATCAGCGCCCCGATCGCCGCCAGCACGGTCAGTTTGACGGTGGTCCAGAACGCCTTGAGGATCAGCCCGCCGTACTTACCCAGGATGTCGACCCTGTCCGCCGAACCTCCGTCGGCGTCGGTGTCCAGCGGCGGGGGAGGCGGAGCGCTGATGCCGGCCGGTCCGAGGTTGCGGTCGAAGGCGGCGTTCCAACTGCCGTCCTGCTGCATCGCGACGATCGCGTCGTTGATCTTCGCGCGGAGTTCGCCATCCTCCCGGAGGAGCCCGATTCCGTAGTGCTCTACCGAGAACGGCTTGCCGATGATCTTGAAGGCTCCGGGGGACTGGGCGGCGAATCCGGCCAGGATGACCTCGTCGGTGCTGACCGCGTCGATCGCGCCGTTGCGCAGGGCCTCCACGCAGGCCGAGTAGGTGTCGTACTGCTGCAGCTGGACACCCGGGTACTTGTCCTTGATCCGTTGTGCCGGAGTCGATCCCGACACCGAGCACAGCCGCTTGCCGCCGGCCAGCGACTCCGGGCCGGCGATGTCGGTGTCATCGGCACGCACCAGCAGGCTCTGGCCGGTGTCCAGGTACGGTCCGGCGAAGGCCACCTTCTGTTTGCGGGCGTCGGTGATCGAATAGGTGGCCACGATGTAGTCGACCTGACCGTTCTGGATCAGCGTCTCCCGCTGGCCGGACGGCGCTTCCTTCCACTCGATCTCATCCGGGGAGTAGCCCAGCTTGCCTGCCACGTAGGTCGCGACGTCGACGTCGAAGCCGGCCATGGCGCCGTCCGGTTTCTTCACCGCCAGGCCGGGCTGGTCGAACTTGGTGCCGATGGTGATCTTCTTCTCCGCGGCCCCGCACCCGGACAGGGTCAACACCAGAACCACGCCCAGCAGAGCAGTCGCGAGCAGGCGACGGAGTGATGGCCGCATGCGCGTCAGTGGCTCAGGATCTTGCCGAGGAAGTCCCGTGCACGCTCGGACCGGGGACTGGAGAAGAAGTCCTCGGGCGGGGAGTCCTCGACGATGCCGCCGTCGGCCATGAACACCACCCGGTCGGCGGCCCGGCGGGCGAAACCCATCTCATGGGTCACCACCACCATCGTCATACCCTCGCCCGCCAGCGACGTCATCACCGCCAGCACCTCGTTGACCATCTCCGGGTCCAGCGCGCTGGTCGGTTCGTCGAACAGCATCACCTTCGGCTGCATGGCCAGGGAACGGGCGATCGCCACCCGCTGCTGCTGTCCGCCGGAGAGCTGCGCCGGGTACTTGTCGGCCTGGCTGGCCACTCCCACCCGTTCGAGCAGCGACATCGCCCGCTCCCGGGCCTGCGCCTTGTCGACCTTGCGGACCTTGATCGGGGCCAGCATGACGTTCTCCAGGATGGTCTTGTGCGCGAACAGGTTGAACGACTGGAAGACCATGCCGACGTCGGAGCGCAACCGGGCCAGCCTGCGGCCCTCCGAGGGCAGCACCGCGCCGTCGACGGCGATGGTCCCGGAGTCGATGGGCTCCAGCCGGTTGATGGTCCGGCACAGGGTCGACTTGCCCGACCCGGACGGGCCGAGCACCACCACCACCTGACCACGGTCGACCTCGAGGTCGATGTCCTTGAGCACATGGTGGGAGCCGAAGTACTTGTTGAGGCTCTTTATCGAGATCATCGGGCCCGGCCCTGCCACAGCCATGAGCAGACCCTACCCAGGTTTGGGCCGATCCGTACGATGTGTCGGGTGACGACGCTGCTGTCCCGGGCCCGGACCTATCAGGTCCGCACCTACGGCTGCCAGATGAACGTGCACGACTCCGAACGCCTGGCGGGCCTGCTGGAGGAGGCCGGCTACCTGCGCGCCCCGGAGGGCGCCGACGCCGACGTGGTGGTGTTCAACACCTGCGCGGTGCGGGAGAACGCCGACAACAAGCTCTACGGCAACATCAGCCACCTGGCACCGCGCAAGCAGGCCGACCCGGACATGCAGATCGCCGTCGGCGGCTGTCTGGCGCAGAAGGATCGCGACGCCGTATTGTCCCGGGCGCCGTGGGTCGACGTCGTCTTCGGCACCCACAACATCGGTTCGCTGCCGGTGCTGCTCGAGCGTGCCCGCCACAACCGGACGGCGCAGGTCGAGATCGCCGAGGCGCTGCGCGAGTTCCCCTCGGCGTTGCCCGCGGCCCGCGAATCCGCCTATGCCGCCTGGGTTTCCATCTCGGTGGGCTGCAACAACACGTGCACGTTCTGCATCGTGCCGTCGCTGCGCGGCCGCGAGGTCGACCGCAGCCCGGCCGACGTCCTGGCCGAGGTGCGCTCGCTGGTGCAGCAGGGGGTCCTGGAAGTCACCCTGCTGGGCCAGAACGTCAACGCCTACGGGGTGTCTTTCGCCGACCCGGATGTCCCGCGTGACCGCGGCGCCTTCGCCGCACTGCTGCGCGCCTGCGGCGACGTCGACGGACTGGAGCGGGTGCGGTTCACCTCCCCGCATCCCGCGGAGTTCACCGACGACGTCATCGAGGCGATGGCCCAGACCCCCAATGTCTGTCCGGCGCTGCACATGCCGCTGCAGTCCGGTTCCGACCGGGTGCTGCGGGCGATGCGCCGCTCCTACCGGGCCGAGAAGTACCTCGGCATCATCGACCGGGTCCGCGCGGCGATGCCGCACGCGGCGATCACCACCGACATCATCGTCGGCTTCCCGGGGGAGACCGAGGAGGACTTCGCGGCCACCCTGGAGGTGGTGCGCCGCGCCCGGTTCTCCGCCGCGTTCACCTTCCAGTACTCGCCGCGGCCGGGCACCCCGGCCGCCGGCATGGCGGGCCAGCTGCCCAAGGAGATCGTCCAGCAGCGCTACCAGCGGCTGATCGACCTGCAGGAGGGCATCTCGCTGGAGCAGAATCGCGCGCTGGTCGGCAGCACGGTCGAGGTTCTGGCGGCCGCCGGCGAGGGACGCAAGGACGCGGCCACGGCGCGGATGTCCGGCCGCGCCCGCGACGGCAGACTGGTGCACTTCACCCCCGGTGACGCCGACGTACGCCCCGGTGACGTCGTGACGACCACCGTCACCGGCGCGGCGCCCCACCATCTGATCGCCGACTCCCGGCCGGCCTCGCACCGGCGGACCCGGGCCGGGGACGAGCATGCCGCCGGCCGGCGACCGGGCACGGTCGGACTCGGGCTGCCGGCGTTCGGCGCCCCGCCGGCCCGGCCGGTCACGACAGGATGTGCGCGATGACGCCCGACGAATTCGAGGCCTACAAAGCCGATCTGGAGGCGGCCGAGCGGCGAGTCGCCGGCGAAATCGACCCCGGCGCAAGGGCTTTGGTGGTGGCCATCCTGGTCTTCGTCCTTCTGGTGTCGCTCATCCTGCCGCACACCGGCGGCGCCCGCGGTGTCGACGTCCTGATCGGTGACAGCAAGGCGATCAGCGTGGCCGTGGCGCTGCCGCACCGGCTGTTCTGCTGGTTCGCCCTGGTTTTCGGGGTCGGCTTCTCGATGCTGGCCCTGATCACCCGACGATGGACGCTGGCCTGGATCGCCCTGGCCGGCAGCGCGGTGGCGATACCGCTGGGCATGCTCTCGGTCTGGTCGCGTCAGACCGCGGCGGCGGGCCATCCCGGCCCGGGCGTCGGCATGGTGCTGGGTTGGATCACCGTGATGCTGCTGACATTCCACTGGGCGCGGGTGGTGTGGACCCGCACCGCCGTGCAGTTGGCCGGCGAGGCCCATCGCCGCCGGGGGGCTGCTCCGCCCGAAAACGGTTCCCGCTAGCGTCTTTTCGCGACGGCCTGCGCCGCCGCGGTCGCCCATTCCCGCCACTGCGCGGCGCTGGCGCGGGCTTCCTCGGCCTCCCGGTCTCGCCCGGCCGCGGCGGCCTTCTCGGCCTGCCGTTCGAACTGCTCGGCCCGGGAACGGAACTGCTCGGCCCGCGCGACCGCCTCCGGATCGACCCGTCCGGCGTCGACGGCGTCGCGGACCCTCTTCTCCACCGCGCGCAAGCGCCGGTCCAACTCCGCGCCGTCGTCCCGCGGGGCTTTGCCGATCGCGTCCCACCTCTCGGTGATCGCCCGCAGCGCGGCCTGGGCGGCTTTGGCGTTGGACACGTCGATCTTCTCGGCCTCGGCCAGCAGCTTCTCCTTCGCCTCGGCGTTGGCCTGGAACTCCGCGTCGCGCTCGGCATTGACGGCGTGGCGGGCGGCGAAGAACTTGTCCTGGGCGGCTTTGAACCGCTGCCACAACGCGTCGTCGACGTCCTTGGCGGCGCGTCCGGCCGACTTCCACTCCGTCAGCAGATCCCGGAACCTGTTCGCCGTCGGCGCCCAGTCGGTCGAGTCGGACAACTCCTCGGCCCGGGCGCACAGCCGCTCCTTGGTCTCCCGGGCTCCGGCCCGCTCCTTGTCCAATTCGGAGAAGTGGGATCCACGACGGCGGTTGAACGCGTCTCTGGCCGCGGAGTACCGCTTCCACAACGCGTCGTCGGTCTTGCGGTCCAGGCCGGTGATGGTCCGCCACTCGTCGAGGATCGCGCGCATCCGGTCGCCGGCGGCCTTCCACTGCGTGGCGTTGGCGGCCAGATCCTCGGCCTCGGCGGCCAGCGCCTCCTTGCGGGCGGCCTGCTGGGCGCGCAGTTCGTCGCGGCGGGCACGGTTGGCCGCGACGGTCTCCTCGGCGTGGTCGGCGATCGCCGCCAGCCGGCCGGCCAGGGCCTCCACGTCACCGAGAACGCTTGCGGTGGGGAGGGATTCGGCCAGCGCCTTCGCGGCCGCCTTGACTTTGCGGGCATCGGCGGTGCCCGACGCCAGCCGGGTCTCCATCAGGGTGATCTCGGTCGCCAGATCATCGAAACGACGACCGAAGTGGGCGAACGCCGCGTCGGGCTCACCGGCCTGCCAGGAGCCGATGACCCGCTCGCCACCGGGGATGATCAGGTACACCGTGCCGTCGTCGGCGACGCGGCCGAACCGGCGCGGGTCACTGGCCGGGGGCGCGTGCACCGGCCGGGGGGTCCCCGGTCTGGGACCGGGAACGGGACCCGGGGAGGGTCGGGGGGATCCGCCGTCGTCGTGCGAGTCTTCTATGGTCATGGGTCAACCTCACCTGCCCTCCGCGCGGCGAACCGCGCACCTGCCGCGCGAAGCGGCTCCGCTGCATCCACGGCCGGCTCGTCGCCGGCCGGCCACCTGAGGTATTGAATCAGTTCGGAGCCGGGCTTGGGCCCGGGTTGGTACGCGTCGAGGGGAGCACAGGTGGCCAAAGCCGACATCGCGGCGTTGTTCGCGCTGGGGGCGGCGTTTTTCATCGCGATCGGCAACGTGATCCACCAGCGCACCGCCCACGACGTCACCGAGGGCGACGTCGGGTATCTGGAACTGTTCACCCGGCTGCTGCGGGATCGGCAGTGGTGGGTCGGCAGCGCGGTCGCGGCGGTGGGTTTCGGGCTCCAGGCCGCCGCCCTCGGCCTCGGGTCGGTGCTGCTGGTGCAGGCGCTGCTGGTCACCTCGCTGCTGTTCGCGCTGCCGATCAACGCCCGCGCCACGCAGCGCCCGGTATCGGGGGCCCAGTGGGCCTGGGCTGCCCTGCTGGCTGCGGCGGTGGTGGTGATCGTGACCGTCGGAAACCCCACGCCCGGGCATTCCCGCGGCGCCGCCGAGGTCTGGACCGGTGTGGTCGCGGTACTGGGACCCGGCCTGCTGCTGTGTGTCGTGGGTGCCCGGAAGCTCGCCGGGCGGCCCGCCGCCGCCGTGCTGCTCGGCCTGGTGTCGGGGGCGTTGTGGGGCGTGTTCGCGGTCCTGACCAAGGGAGTGGTGGACCGCCTCGGGCACGGACTCTGGGCGGTGCTGTCCGCCCCCGAGTCCTACGCCTGGGCGGCGGTGGCCGTCGCGGCCACCGCGTGGCAGCAATCGTCCTTCCGCGCCGGGTCGCTGGCCGCCTCACTGCCGACGATGACGGTCGCCGAACCGGTCGTCGCCTCGATCCTGGGTGTGCTCGTCCTCGGTGAGACGCTGCGCCCGGGGGACCGCGGCTGGGCGGTGCTGGTGGCGGCGATCGCCGCCATGGTGGTTGCGACGATCGCACTGGCCCGCAGCGAGGCGGCGCCCGCGGAGCGCTAGCGTTGGCTGCGTGCTGACGGCGATTGCCCTTACCCCCTCGGCGCCGGTGCTCGTCCCGGAACTGGCCGGTTCGGCGGCCGCCGAAGTCGCCGGCTTACGCGACGCCGCCCTGGCGGCGGCGGCCACCCTGCCGGACCGCTGGATCGCGGTCGGCGTCGGGCCCGCCGACGCGGTGATCGGACCGGGCGGCCGTGGCACGTTCGCCGGTTACGGGGCCGACGTGGCGGTGTCGCTGGGGCCGGACGCCGGAGGTCACCCGCAGGCACTGCCGCTGTGCGCGCTGTTCGCCGGCTGGCTGCGCGACCAGGTCAGCCCGCGGGCCCGAGTGCAGGTCCGGGTCTACGCCGCCGACCATGATCCCGATTCCGCGATCGCCCGGGGCCGGGCGTTGCGGGCCGAGATCGACGCCGTCACCGAACCGATCGGCGTTCTGGTCGTCGCCGACGGCGCCAACACGCTGACCCAGTCGGCGCCCGGCGGCTATGACCCGGCCGCCGGGGCCGCGCAGTCCCTTCTGGACGACGCGCTGGCCGCCGGGAGGGCCGATGAACTCGCCCGGCTTCCCGACGGCATCGTCGGGAGGGTCGCCTACCAGGTGCTGGCCGGGTTGGCCCCCGCGCCGGCGGCGGCGACCGAGATGCTGCGCGGCGCCCCCTACGGCGTCGGTTACTTCGTCGGAACCTGGTGAGCCGGCCGATCGCCGTGATCGGGCCGACCGGTACCGGGAAGTCCGAACTGGCGCTCGAAGTGGCCGAACTGGTCGGCGGGGAGATCATCAACGCCGACGCCATGCAGCAGTACCGCGGCATGGACATCGGCACCGCCAAGGTTCCCCCCGCCGGGCGCCGCGGGGTCCCGCACCACCAACTCGACGTCCTCGACGTCACCGACACCGCCACCGTCGCGCGCTACCAGCAGGCCGCCGGTGCCGACGTCGAGGCCGTCGCCGCCCGCGGCGCGGTGCCGATCATCGTCGGCGGCTCGATGCTGTACATCCAGTCCCTGCTCGACGGGTGGGCCTTCCCGGCCACCGACCCTGCCGTGCGCTCACGCTGGGAAGACCGGCTCGCCGAGGTGGGTCCGGTCGCCCTGCACGCGGAACTGGACCGCCGTGACCCGGCCGCCGCCGCGGCGATCCTGGCCACCGACGGTCGTCGGATCGTGCGCGCTCTGGAGGTCGTCGAGCTGACCGGCCGGCCCTTCGCCGCGTCGGCGCCGAGCATCGGAACCCCGCGGTGGGACACCGCCATCGTCGGATTGGATTGGGACACAGACACTTTGGATGCCCGGCTCGCCCGACGCACCGACGCCATGTTCGACGGCGGACTGGTCGGCGAGGTGACCGGGCTGCTCGCCGTCGGCCTGCGGGACGGAGTCACCGCGGCCCGGGCGCTGGGCTACGCCCAGGTGATCGGGGCGCTCGACGCCGGCGGCGGGCCTTCCGAGATCCGGCGGGCCCGGGAGCTGACGTTCGCCGGCACCCGCCGCTACGTGCGCCGGCAGCGGTCATGGTTCCGCCGTGACCGGCGCATCACCTGGCTCGACGGTTCCTCGGGAGGGGTCGTCGAAGCGGTGCTGGAACTCTGGCGCCACGTATCCTGAGCTGGTGATGGGCAAGTGCAGATGATCTTCGCCAAGGGGCACGGCACCGAGAACGACTTCGTGGTGCTGCCCGACCTCGGCGCACTGCTGCATCTGAGCCCCGCGGTGGTCACCGCCCTGTGCGACCGGCGGCGCGGCCTCGGCGCCGACGGCGTGCTGCGGGTCGTGACCGCCGGCGCCGCGTGCGAGGCCGGCGTGCTCGACCGACTGCCCGAGGGCGTCGAGGGCGACGACTGGTACATGGACTACCGCAACGCCGACGGCTCGGTCGCCCAGATGTGCGGCAACGGCGTCCGGGTGTTCGCCCACTACCTTCGCGCCAGCGGCCTGGAGGCGCGCGACGAGTTCGTGGTGGCCTCGTTGGCGGGCCCGCGGCCGGTCGTCGTCCACCACGCCGACGATTACCGCGCCGACGTCACAGTGGAGATGGGCAAGGTCAACAGGCTGGGCGCGGGCACGGCGACCGTCGCCGGACGCCCGATGACCGGTCTGGGAGTCGACGTCGGCAACCCGCACCTGGCCTGCGTCGTCGCCGGCCTGACCGACGACGCCCTGGCCGTCCTGGACCTCGGCGGACCGGTGGAGTTCGACCCCGCGCAGTTCCCCGAGGGCGTCAACGTGGAGGTGCTCACACCGTTGCGCGATGGCGCGGTGCGGATGCGGGTACACGAACGGGGTGTTGGAGAGACCCGATCGTGCGGAACCGGGACGGTGGCGGCCGCATGCGCGGCCCTCCACGAGCAGGGGGAGTCGGTCGGGGCGGTGCTGGTCAGAGTGCCCGGCGGTGAGATCGGCGTCGAGATCACCGACACCACCAGCTACCTGCGCGGACCGTCGATCCTGGTGGCCCGCGGGGAACTCGCCGACGACTGGTGGGCGTCGTTTTGACCGATCCTGACCGCGCTGATCGCAAATCGGCGCCGCCGAGCCCGGGCGAACTGGCCCTGGAAGACCGCGCCGCGCTACGCCGGGTCGCCGGGCTGTCCACCGAACTGGCCGACGTCACCGAGGTCGAATACCGTCGGCTGCGGCTGGAACGCGTCGTGCTGGTCGGGGTCTGGACCGAGGGAACCGCCGCCGACGCCGAGGCCAGCCTGGCCGAACTGGCCGCATTGGCCGAGACCGCCGGTTCCGAGGTGCTCGAGGGACTGATCCAGCGTCGCGACAAGCCCGATCCGGCCACCTACATCGGTTCGGGCAAGGCCGCCGAATTGCGCCGAATCGTCGTCGCCACCGGGGCCGACACCGTCATCTGCGATGGCGAACTCAGTCCCGCGCAGCTCAACGCGCTGGAAAAGGTGGTCAAGGTCAAAGTCGTCGACCGCACCGCGCTGATTCTGGACATCTTCGCCCAGCACGCCACCAGCCGGGAGGGCAAGGCGCAGGTGGAACTGGCCCAGATGCAGTACATGCTGCCGCGGCTGCGGGGCTGGGGTGAGTCGATGTCCCGGCAGGCCGGCGGCCGCGCCGGCGGCAGCGGCGGCGGGGTCGGAACGCGCGGGCCGGGCGAGACCAAGATCGAGACCGACCGGCGCCGCATCCGGGAGCGGATGTCGCGGCTGCGCCGCGAGATCAAGGACTCCAAGCAGGTCCGCGACACCCAGCGCAGCCGCCGCCGGGAAAGCGACGTGCCCTCCATCGCGATCGTCGGATACACCAACGCCGGGAAGTCGAGCCTGCTCAACGCCCTGACCGGAGCCGGGGTGCTGGTGGAGAACGCGCTCTTCGCCACTCTGGAACCCACCACTCGGCGCGGGGAGTTCGAGGACGGACGGCCATTCGTCCTGACCGACACCGTCGGTTTCGTCCGGCACCTGCCCACCCAACTGGTGGAGGCGTTCCGCTCCACGCTGGAAGAGGTCGTCGACGCCGATCTGCTGTTGCACGTCGTCGACGGATCCGACGTCAACCCGCTGGCCCAGATCGAAGCCGTCCGCCAGGTGATCGGCGAAGTCCAGGCCGACCACCATGCCCCGCCGGCCCCGGAGTTGCTGGTGGTCAACAAGATCGACGCCGCGGCCGACCTGACGCTCACCCAACTGCGTCGCGCCCTGCCCGGTGCGGTGTTCGTATCGGCGCACACCGGCGACGGCCTGGAGCGGCTGCGTACCCGACTGGGGGAGTTGGTCGAACCGCGCGAGGTCACCGTGGACGTGACGATCCCGTACTCCCGCGGCGATCTGGTGTCCCGCCTGCACGGCGAGGGCCGCGTCGACGCCACCGAGCACACCGCCGACGGCACCCGCGTCAAGGCCAGGGTTCCCGCCGCCCTGGCGGCGGCCGTCGGGGCCTACACGACCGCTTAGCGGATTAGGCGACCAACCAACCGGTTGGGTATCCTTGCGACAGGTCCGCACCCACCTTGTCGAGCCGTCGGAGGTCACCGTCATGGGCAAAGCCGTCAAGTACACCCGCACCCTGTTCGAGCCGGAGCACGAGCTGTTCCGCCAGTCCTACCGGGCCTTCCTGGACAAGCACGTCGCGCCGTACCACGACCAGTGGGAGAAGGACAAGATCGTCGACCGAGGCGTCTGGCTGGAAGCCGGCAAGCAGGGCTTCCTGGGCATGGCGGTGCCGGAGGAGTACGGCGGCGGCGGCAACCCCGATTTCCGCTACAACACCATCGTCGTGGAGGAGACCGTGGCCGGCCGCTACAGCGGTCTGGGCTTCTCGCTGCACAACGACGTCGTGGCCCCCTACCTGCTGCACCAGGCCAACGAGGAGCAGAAGCAGCGCTGGCTGCCGCAGTTCTGCACCGGCGAGATGATCACCGCCATCGCCATGACCGAGCCGGGCACCGGCAGCGACCTGCAGGGCATAAAGACCCGCGCGGTCAGGGAAGGCGACCACTACGTGCTGAACGGATCCAAGACCTTCATCACCAACGGGATCAACGCCGATCTGGTGATCGTGGTCGCCCAGACCGACGCCGCGAAGGGTGCGCAAGGCTTCTCGCTGCTCGGCGTCGAGCGGGGAATGCCTGGTTTCGAACGCGGACGGCACCTGGACAAGGTCGGCCTGGACGCCCAGGACACCGCCGAGTTGTCGTTCACCGATGTGAAGGTTCCGGTGGAGAACCTCATCGGCGAGGAGGGGATGGGCTTCCTCTACCTGATGCAGAACCTGCCCCAGGAACGGTTGTCCATCGCCATCATGGCCGCCGCGGCAATGGAGGCCGTCCTGGATGAAACTCTGGAGTACGTGTCACAGCGAAAGGCGTTCGGCAAACCGATCGGCTCATTTCAGAACAGCCGTTTCCTGCTTGCCGAATTGGCCACCGAAGCCACCGCAGTACGGATCATGGTCGACGAATTCATCCGCCTTCTGATGGAGGACAAACTCACCGCCGATCAGGCCGCGATGGCCAAATGGTGGACGACCGAGGCGCAGGTCAAGCTGGTCGACCGGTGCCTGCAACTGTACGGCGGGTATGGGTACATGCGGGAATACAATGTCGCGCGGGCTTTCCTGGACGCCCGTGTCCAGACCATCTACGGCGGCACCACCGAAATCATGAAAGAGATCATCGGCCGCAGTTTGGGCGTGTGAGGACCGTCGTCTCGGCTCATCCCAGCGAATCACATTTCGATTCGGTTCGAATCTCGATCCGGATTCCGATTCCGTAAATCCCTGCGTGTCGTGCCATGCTTTCCCCTGCTAACAGCCGTTGCGATGTCACTATCGCTGTGTTAAGGCGCGGCTCGTCCGAAGGTAGGAGGTCAATGCATGACCATGGCAGGTGACCGGGTGATCCGGACCATGCGGAGGCTCACCCTTGGCGCGGCGGCCTCCGTCGCCGTGGCGGCACTGGTGGTTCCGGCCGCCCTCGCCACCCCCGAGACCGACGCCGGCGACGCCATCAACCAGGCCTGGGAGGCGGCCGGCGGACCCGACTCGGTGCTGGGAAACAAGGACGGGGGCGTCTTCGAGGTCGGTGAGGGATACGGCCAGAAGTTCGCCGACGGCAAGATGTTCTTCACGCCCGGCACCGGGGCCCACCTGGTCTACGGCGCCGTCCTGGACAAGTACGAGTCGCTCGGCGGCCCGGCCGACAGCGACCTGGGCTTCCCGAACATCGATGTGGTCGCCGGCCTGGTGGGCCCCAAGAGCCGGGTCAGCACGTTCAGCGCCAGCGACAAGCCTGCCATCTTCTGGACCCCCGACACCGGCGCATGGTCGGTCAGGGGCGCGCTGAACGCGGCCTGGGACGCGTTGGGCGGCTCCGCCGGCCAGTTGGGGGTCCCGGTGGAAGACGAGCGTTACGACGGCGACGTGGTCAGCCAGAAGTTCACCCGCGGGGAGCTGTCCTGGAACAGCAAGGCCAACACCTTCACCTCCAATCCGTCGGGCCTGGCCGACAGCCTGGCCGGGTTGGACGTCCCCCGGGATCCGGCCACGATGATCAACCTGGCCTGGCGGGCCGGCGGTGGCCTCGGTGGCCCGCTCGGGGCGCGCCAGGGCGCGCTGGCCCAGATCGGCGACAACGCCGCCGCCCAGGGGTACGCCAGCGGCAAGATCTTCTACTCGCCCGAGACCGGAGCGCATGCGGTCACCGGGGCCATCCTGTCGAAATACGAGTCGGTCGGCGGCCCCACCGGCGACCTCGGTTTCCCGGCCGGCCCCGAGACCGACGGCGGCGTACCCAACAGCCGGATCGGCACCTTCAGCGCCCCGGACAATCCGGAGATCTTCTGGACGCCCGACACCGGGGCGATCGTCGTTCGCGGCCCGATCAACGCGGCCTGGGCCAAGCTGGGCGGCGCGACCGGGAAGCTCGGGGTGCCGATCGACGATCAGACCTCCAAGGGCGACACCGTGCGCCAGACCTTCACCGGCGGTGAGCTGTCGTGGAACAAGGCCACCAAGGAGTTCAGCTCCAAGCCCGCCGACCTCGCCGCTTCGCTGACCGGAATGCAGATGCCGGACGCGGTGGCCAAGACCCCGGCCGCACCGCCGTCCGGCGGCACCGCCGATCGTCGGGACGGATTCCGCTGGTGGTGGCTGGCGATCCTTCTCCCGGCGCTGGGCCTGCTCGGGCTCATGGCGATGGCCGCCCAGCGCAAGAGCCGGGTCGCCGACGGCGCCGTCGTCTCCGATCGGGCCTTCGATCGCGACTTCGGGGCCCGGGCCTACGGCCCCGACACCGACAGTGACTCCGGTGTCTGGTCGCCGCGGGCCGAGGAGGGCGCCGGCTACGACGCCGACGAGGACGCCATCGACACGGCGCCCACCCGAATCCCGACCGAGGCGGACTTCGCCGAACCGGCCGCGGACGTCGACGAGTGGGACGACGTGGCGGAACAGAGTTCGGGTCGGCATGCCGCGAGCGCCCTTGCCACCTCCGCGGCGGCCTGGCGCCTGGAACTCGGCGACGACTTCGCCGCCTCGGCGCGGCGGCGACACGCGATCGACGATCCGCGAACCGAGGAGTTCGACGCGGTGGTCGAGGAGCGCGTCGAGTGGTTCGAGTCCGAACCGGAGGTGTCCGAGGCGCCCGTCGAGGACCACTGGCGGCCCGCCATCCACCTGCCGCTGGCTGATCCCCTCCAGGCCCCCGAGGGCTATGCGATCAAGGGCAGCGCCCACTCGGGTCTCTATTTCACCCCGGATTCGGCGCTCTACGACAGCACCGTCCCCGAGATCTGGTTCGCCAGTGAGGAATCGGCTCAGGCCACCGGTTTCGTGCGGGCTCCCGAGTAGCGGCTGAATCCGCCTAAACCCGCCGGAGCACGGTGACAACCTTGCCGAGGACGGCGGCGTCGTTGCCGGGGATCGGATCGAATGCCGGGTTGTGCGGCATCAGCCACACCTGTCCGCCGGTGCGTTTGAAGGTCTTGACGGTGGCCTCGCCGTCGATCATCGCGGCGACGATGTCACCGTTGTCGGCCACGTTCTGTTGACGGATCACCACCCAGTCGCCGTCGCAGATCGCCGCGTCGATCATGGAATCGCCGACGACTTTCAGCAGGAACAGTGAGCCCTCGCCGACGAGTTCGCGGGGCAGTGGGAAGACGCCCTCGACGGCCTCCTCGGCCAGGATCGGGCCGCCGGCCGCGATGCGTCCCAGCACGGGGACGAACGCCGGCTCGGGCAGCGCGTCGGATCCGGCCACGTCGGTGACCACCGCGGCGGCCGCGTCGTCGACGCCGCGGACGTCCACCGCCCGAGGGCGATTCGGATCACGCCTCAGGTAGCCCTTGCGCTCCAGTGTCCGGAGTTGGTGGGCCACCGATGACGTGGACGTCAGGCCCACGGCGTCCCCGATCTCCCGGATGCTGGGCGGGTAACCGCGGCTGGTGACCGATGCCCGGATGACCTCCAGAATGGTGCGCTGACGTTCGGTGAGGGCGGATGTGCTGTCGCTCATAGGGGCGAATGTAGTCCGGATCCCCTCGATTATCAAACATGTGTTCGAGCGTGTCGGCGGCGGTGCGGATTTGTCGGAGGCCCGTCCTATCGTCGGACACGCTCGATCATATGTTCGCCTTATCGAACAGATGATCGAGTAAAGTTCGAACACAGGAGCGAAAGATCGGACGGAAGGAATGCAAACCATGACGGTCCTTGATGATCGGCAGTTGCTGGAATGGCCGCGCGAGCGGCCCGGCGCGTGTGCACGCCCGGTTGGCGGAGGAGTCCGGCGCCCGGCATCGCGGCGGCGGCCGTCCGTCGCGCCCCTGGAGTATCGCCGCAGTGGCGTCCGGGTGTCGCAGGCGGTTCACAACGGGCGGCGGGTCAGCACCACGGCCAGCATCGCGTTGGCGGCACTGGCCGGCCTGATCACGCTCTGGCTTGGAGCACTCGGCCAATTCAGCGCAGGTCAGGCTGTCGGAGCTGCACAGCCCGCGGACCGGTTGGCGGTCGTTCAGGTTCAGCCGGGGGAGACTCTCGCGCGTCTGGCCGCACGGGTCTCACCGGAGGCGCCGACCGAACAGGTCGTGCGGCGGATCCGTGAATTGAACAAGCTCGATTCGGCGTCGTTGGACACCGGTCAGACGCTGATCGCTCCCGTCGGCTGATCGGGCGCCGCCGATGGCCGCCGCCGGCCGCCCGCGGGTAGGCTCACCACTCATGCATTGCCCGTTCTGCCGTCACGCGGATTCGCGCGTGGTGGATTCCCGCGAGACTGACGAAGGGCAGGCGATCCGGCGGCGCCGGTCATGCCCGGAGTGCGGCCGCCGGTTCACCACGGTGGAAACCGCGGTGCTGGCCGTGGTCAAGCGCAGTGGGGTCACCGAACCCTTCAGCCGCGAGAAGGTCATCAGCGGCGTGCGCCGCGCCTGCCAGGGCCGCCAGGTCGACGACGACGCGCTGAACCTGCTGGCGCAGCAGGTCGAGGACAGCATCCGCGCCGGCGGCTCTGCCGAGGTGCCCAGCAACGAGGTCGGGTTGGCCATCCTCGGCCCGCTGCGTGAACTCGACGAGGTGGCCTATCTGCGGTTCGCCTCGGTGTACCGGTCATTCTCCTCGGCCGAGGACTTCGAACGTGAGATCGAGGCCCTGCGTGCTCACCGGTCGCGGGTCAGCTGACGGATCCCGTCGCGGACAGCGCGGCCGGATCGACGGTCAGCCGTCGGTGTCGCCACCGTCCTTGAAATCCTCGGCATGTTCAGCCAGGAATCGCTCGAATTCGGCACCCAGCTCCTCGCCGCTGGGCAAGTCCTCGTCGCGCGCCAGCAGCGAGCGGTTCTCCTGCGCGGCCACGAAAGCGTCGTATTGGCGTTCCAGCGCCTCGACCACCTGGGCGATCTCGGGCGAGCCCTCCACCTGTTCGTCGATCTTGGCGCGCACCGCCGCAGCCGCTTCGGTGAGCGCTGTCCACGGCAACTGCAGTGAGCCCGAATCGGCGACCTGTTCGAGCAGCGCCTCGGCGGCGGCGGGGTAGTCGGTCTGGGCGAGGTAGTGCGGAACGTGCACGGTGTAGCCCACAGCTTCGTGCCCGTGCTGGGCCATCCGGAATTCCAGCAGATTGGAGGCGCTGCTGGGCACCTGCACCTCGCCCACCCAGGGCTGGTGATCGGCGATGAGCTCACGGTCGCTGGAGTGGGCGGTCATGCTGACCGGCCGGGTGTGGGGGACCGCCATCGGGATGGCGCCCAGGCCGATGGTCCGGCGCACTCCCAGACGCTCGGCGAGCAGTCGTACCGCGGTGACGAATCGCTCCCACTGCAGATCCGGCTCCAAACCGGCGAGCAGCAGAAACGGGGTACCGACGCTGTCGCGCAGCGCGTAGAGGTTCAGTTCGGGATCGTCGTAGTCGGTGAAGTGGTCGGTCTTGAACGTCATCACCGGCCGCCGTGACCGGTAGTCCAGCAGGTCGTCGATCGCGAACGATGCCACCAGTTCACCGTCGAGAGTCTTCTTGAGGTGTTCGGCCGCCAGCCGGACGGCGTGGCCGGCATCGGAAAACCCCTCGAGGGCGTGGACCAGAACCGGTCCGCGGCCGTCGGGGGACGCCAGTTGGGGTGCGGGTAGCTCGAGTTCGTACATCCGACCGGGTACCCGTCCTTCCTGATCAGCCATGGGGCATCTCCTCCCTAGTCCACGATCAATAACGCGCCCAGCCCGCCGGGACTTCCCGGCTCCGGAAGAAATTCCACAGGAACCACTTCATACACAACCCGCCCCGGCTTTCGCCATCCGGGCGGGCGATCCGACGGCAGTCGCTGGGAACGTCGCTGTCCATGACCGCACACACGTTCCGTTTCACCCGACCGGGGGCGCTGATCGCCGCCCTGCCCGCCGTGCTGGGCTTCGTACCCGAGAAATCCATGGTCCTGGTGACCCTGGAGGAGGGCCGGATCGGCGCTGTCATGCGCGCCGATCTCTCCGAAGATCTCGGTGACAACCTCGGCCGCCTGGCCGAGATCGTCGCCAACTCCGGCGCGGAATCGGTCGTGAGTGTGATCGTCGACGCCGACGGAGCGCTGTGTCCGATGTGCGCCGACACCCATCAGCAACTCTGCGACAGCCTCACCGGGGAACTGACCAGCCGCGGTGTCGGACTCCACGGAGCGCATGTCGTCGACCGGGTTGAGGCCGGTGGCACCTGGCGCTGCGTCGACGGCTGCGGGGCCGGCGGAACGGTGGAGGACCCGACCGCGTCACCTCTGGCGGCTGCGGCGGTCCTGGACGGCCGGCGGCTCTACGGCACCCGGGCCGACCTGCGCGCGGTCGTCGCGGTGGACGACCCGAACCGGTCCGCGGCGATGGTCGAGCGAATCCGCTCGTCCGCATCGGCGCGGGAGGGGGACTGGCGGACCGATCCCGACGGCCGCGGCCGCCGGGACGTGGAGCACGCCATCGCACTGGCCCAGCGGGTACTGGACGGCGCGCGCCCGGCGGACGCCGAGCTTTCCGAAGTGGCGTGCGGACTGACCGACATCGCGGTCCGCGACACCCTGTACGCACTTGCGGTTGGCTCGAAGGCGGCGGCCGCCGAAGCGCTGTGGGCCCTGCTTGCCCGCACACTGCCTGATCCGTGGCGGGTGGAAGCCCTTGTGCTGCTGGCGTTCTCGGCATACGCACGCGGTGACGGCCCGCTGGCCGGCATCGCGCTGGAGGCGGCTTTGCGTGGCGACCCGGGCCATCGGATGGCGGGCATGCTCGACGTCGCGCTGCAGTCGGGCATGCGTCCCGAGCAGATCCGGGAACTGACCGGGACCGGATACCGGCTCGCCAAACGACTGGGCGTGCGTCTGCCGCCGCGCCGGGCGGGCTGATCCGTCTATACCTTCTCGACCTTGACGGCCAGGGCCATCTCGTGCGGCAGTTCGACGTTCTGGTGGCCGCTCACCACGATGGTCACGTCGCCGTCCGGGCTGGTTCGCACCAGCACGCGGGCGTTGGGCACCACGCCGGCCTCCCTGAGTCGGCCGATCAGGGCGGCGTCTTCCTGCACGTGTTCGGTCAGTTGGCGCACCACCACGGCCACCGAGTCCCCGAGTGGCAATTCGGTCAGCCGCACCAGTTCGGCCCCGTCGGGATGGACGGTATGGGCGCCGTCTTCGGGCAGGCCGAGCAGGGCCAGTCCCGGAATCGGATTGCCGAAGGGGGAGACCGTCGGGTTGTCGAGGACCGCGACCAGTCGGCGTTCGACGTCCTCGCTCATGACGTGCTCCCACCGGCAGGCCTCGGCATGCACCTCTTCCCAGGGAAGGCCGATGACGTCGACCAGGAGACGCTCGGCGAGGCGGTGCTTCCGCATCACCGAGATGGCCAGGTGCCGTCCCTTCTCGGTCAACTCGAGATGCCGGTCCCCGGCCACCCTCAGCAGGCCGTCGCGCTCCATCCGCGAGACCGTCTGACTAACCGTCGGCCCACTCTGCTCCAGCCGCTCGGCGATCCGGGCGCGCAGTGGCACCACGCCCTCTTCTTCCAGGTCGTAGATCGTGCGCAGGTACATCTCGGTGGTGTCCACCAGATCGTTCATCAGGGCACCCTTCGTCGCCCTGATTCTATAGGCCCAGCCAGGCCTATTCGGTCAGCTCGCGTACGAGCGCAGCTTCTCGGCCCGCTCGCCGTTGCGCAGCTTGACCATGACCTCGCGCTCGATCTGGCGTACCCGCTCCCGGGACAGCCCGAACAGCTTGCCGATCTGGTCGAGGGTGCGGGGCTGGCCGTCATCGAGGCCGAAGCGCAAC
>NZ_JBBATF010000035.1:0-19083 GCF_040398885.1 Mycobacterium sp.
CATCGGCGTTGACGTTCTTGGTGATCATGGACCTGAACAAGGTGGTGGAGGTGTCGGGGTCGCCGGTGGCGTAGTAGTTCCCGGCGCCCAGGCGCAGCCCGTCCTCCATCTTCTTCAGCGACTGCGACAGCACCGTCACTTCCGCGCCCATCGCGGAGGCGAGTTTGACGGCCATGTGGCCCAGTCCGCCCAGGCCCACCACCCCGACCCGGCTGCCCGGGCCGACGTTCCAGTGCCGAAGCGGAGAGTAGGTGGTGATCCCGGCGCACAGCAGTGGCGCGGCCGCGTCCAACGGCAGCGCCTCGGGGATGTGCAACACGTAGTTCTCGTCGACCACGATGCGGCCGCTGTAGCCGCCATGGGTGGGCCGCCCGTCGCGACCGACCGAGTTGTAGGTGCCGGTCATGCCGCCCCGCCCGGTGCAGTACTGCTCGAGGCCGGCCCTGCAGTTCTCGCAGGCACGGCAGGAGTCGACGAAGCACCCGACGCCGACCTTGTCCCCGGCCTTGAATCCGGTTACGGCAGAACCGACTTCGGTCACCACTCCGGCGATCTCATGGCCGGGTACCACCGGGTAGTTCGGCCGGCCCCACTCGGCGCGCACGGTGTGGATGTCGGAATGGCAGATCCCGGCGAAGTGGATGTCGAAGGCGACGTCGCCGGGGCCGACGGCGCGCCGGGTGATCGTGGTCCTGGTCAGTGGCTCGGTTGCTGAGGTCGCGGCGTAGGCGCTGACGGTGGTCATGGATGCAGAGTAAGGGCCGGGGCTCTCAGTTGATCGGGGCTCTCAGTTGATCGGGGCTCTCAGTTGATCGGGGCGTTGAGCCAGCGCAGATCCTCGACGATGCCACGGGCCGCGATCAGGCCCTGACCGGTCTGCCACACCTCGTTGTTGACCACGAACACCCGGTTGTCGCGGTTGGCCGACAACTTGCGCCAGGCCGCGCTGTCGAGCAGGGCCGGGGCGCGGTCCTTGGCGGCCGGCGAGGCGAAGGACAGGTAGACGATGTCGCCGTCGGCGGCCGACAGGTCGGGGGAGCGGTCCGGGTCGGCGTCGCCGAGCCCGATCTCCAGGAACGGTTTGTCGGTGAACCTCTGTGCGGCAGGACGATCGACACCCACGGCGGCCAGCACGCTGCCCGGGAAGTTGCCGGCGCCCCAGACCCGAAGCGTGGTGTCGGTGAGCTGGACGACGGAGGCCTGGAAGTGCGCCGCGTCGTTGGCCTCACCGGCCTTCCTGGCCTGATCGGCGAAACCGCGGATCAACTCGTCGGCGGCCCGCAGCCGGCCGGTGGCCGCGCCCACCATCCGCAGGTTGTCCTGCCAGATCGCACCCGGCGCGGCGGAGAACACCGTCGGGGCGATTGCGCTCAGGGCGCCGTAGGAGTCCGGGGTCAGTGCCTGCGAACCCAGGATCAGGTCCGGCTTGGCCGCCGCGATCGCGGCGAGATCCGGAGCGCTGCGGGTCCCGGCGCCGGGCACGTCGCGCACCACGGTGCCCAGATACGACGGCTGGGCGCCGGACCCGTCGGGCAGCGCTGCGGCCACGATGCGCGACTGCAGGCCCAGGGCGCACAGCGCGTCGAGTTCGTCGCCGGCCAGCACCGCGATGCGTTGCGGATCGGGCCGCACCGGGGTCTCTCCGGCGGCGTGTCGGATCGGCCCGGGCGGCGGCCCGTCCAGGGGCGCGGGCCCGGGCGCGCACGACTCGTCGGGGCGGCGCTGGTTGCCCAGCACGCCGGCCGACGCGATCTTCGTGGTGCTGGTGACAACGCCGCTGGTGGGAGCACCTGAGGTCGGCTCAGGTGGGGTTGAACATGCAGCCGCCGCCAGGGCGACCGCCAAGGCCGGGATCACCGCGCGGAACAGCACGTCGCGACCGTAGCATCCGGTGCCGGTAAACCGGCGCTGACCTGGCCCGGGAGTCTCCCGGGCGACAGCGGTGGCGCGAAATACGACGGAATGTAGGACCAAGGCCGCGCAGGGTCTGGTTTGGCGATAGGATGCGCCGTAGATTGCTTGGGGTAGACCCCACCGATGGTTGGAGGATCTTGTGACAGCCGTAGTGCCCCCCCGCGGACAACTAGAGGCCCGTCGCCCCGCGCCCATGCCCAGCGGGCCCAAGGGCAACCTCCTCTACAAGGTGATCACCACCACCGATCACAAGCTCATCGGCGTCATGTACATGATCGCCTGCTTCACGTTCTTCGCCCTCGCGGGTCTGATGGCGCTGTTCATGCGCGCCGAGCTGACACTGCCGGGCCTGCAGTTCCTGTCCAACGAGCAGTACAACCAGCTGTTCACCATGCACGGCACCGCGATGCTGTTGTTCTACGCGACGCCGGTCGTGTTCGGCTTCGCCAACCTCGTACTCCCGATGCAGATCGGCGCCCCCGACGTGGCCTTCCCCCGTCTCAACGCGCTGTCGCTGTGGCTGTTCATCTTCGGTGCGCTGATCGCCCTCGGCGGCTTCATCACCCCCGGCGGTGCGGCTGACTTCGGCTGGACCATCTACACCCCGCTGTCGGACTCCGTGCACTCCCCGGGCGTCGGCGCCGACCTGTGGATCCTGGGGGTGGCCGTCGGCGGCCTCGGCACCATCCTGGGTGCGGTCAACATGATCACCACCATCGTCTGCATGCGCTGCCCCGGCATGACGATGTTCCGGATGCCGATCTTCACCTGGAACATCTTCGTCACCTCGATCCTGGTCCTGCTGGTCTTCCCGCTGCTCACCGCCGCGCTGTTCGGACTGGCCGCTGACCGCCGACTGGGGGCGCACGTCTACGACCCGGCCAACGGCGGCACCACGCTGTTCCAGCACCTGTTCTGGTACTTCGGCCATCCCGAGGTCTACATCCTCGCGCTGCCGTTCTTCGGCATCGTCTCCGAAGTCTTCCCGGTGTTCTCCCGCAAGCCGATCTTCGGCTACTCCACCCTGGTGTACGCCACCATCTCCATCGCCGCGCTCTCGGTGGCGGTGTGGGCGCACCACATGTACGTCACCGGCACCGTGCTGCTGCCGTTCTTCTCCTTCATGACGTTCCTGATCGCGGTGCCGACCGGCATCAAGTTCTTCAACTGGATCGGGACCATGTGGAAGGGCAAGCTCACCTTCGAGTCGCCGATGCTGTTCTCGGTCGGCTTCCTGGTGGTGTTCCTCTGCGGCGGGCTCTCCGGCGTGCTGCTGGCCAGCCCGCCGCTGGACTTCCACGTCTCCGACAGCTACTTCGTGGTCGCCCACTTCCACTACGTGCTGTTCGGTGTGATCGTGTTCGCCACCTACGCCGGCGTCTACTTCTGGTTCCCGAAGATGACCGGACGGCTGCTCGACGAGAGACTGGCCAAGGTGCACTTCTGGCTGACGATGATCGGCTTCAACCTCACCTTCCTGGTGCAGCACTGGGTCGGCGACGAGGGCATGCCGCGGCGCTACGCCGACTACCTGCCCTCCGACGGCTTCACCACCCTGAACATCGTCTCCAGCCTGGGTGCGGCCACCCTGGGCGTGTCGATGCTGCCGTTCTTCTGGAACGTCTTCAAGAGCTGGCGCTACGGCGAGGTCGTCACGGTCGACGACCCGTGGGGCCACGGCAACTCGCTGGAGTGGGCCACCTCCTGCCCGCCGCCGCGGCACAACTTCACCGAACTGCCCAACATCCGTTCGGAGCGGCCGGCGTTCGAGTTGCACTACCCGCACATGGTCGACCGGATGCGCAGCGAGGCCCACGTCGGTAAATCCCATCGGGAGTCCCGCGTGGTGGCCGCCAAGATCGGATTCGACGCCAGCAAGACAGCCGGCTTCGAGAAGGCCAAGCGGCCCCCCAGTTCGACCGGGATCGTCATCGACCCTGACCGCGACCGCTAGGGGCTTTCCCGGCCTGCTTTCGGACTGCCGCATGACCACACCCAAGGTGTCGGTGCTGATCACCGTCACCGGGGCGGACCGCCCTGGCGTCACCTCGGCACTGTTCGAGGTGCTGTCCCGCTTCCCGGTGGAATTGCTCAACGTCGAACAGGTCGTCATCCGCGACCGGCTGATCCTGGGCGTCCTGGTATCGGGCGCCCCGGACGTCGCCGACGGTGCGGCGCTGCGGACGGAGGTGGGCGCCGTCATCGACGGGCTGGGCCTGGAAGCCACCATCGAGCGCAGCGACGACGTCCCGGTCATTCCGGGTCCTCCCACCCACACCATCGTGGTGCTGGGCCGGCCCATCACCGCCGCCGCGTTCGGCGCCGTCGCCCGGGCGGCCGCGGCGTTGGGGGTCAACATCGACGTCATCCGGGGTGTCTCGGACTACCCGGTCACCGGGCTGGAACTGAGGGTGACGGTGCCACCCGGCCTGGCCGACCAACTGCGGGCGGCGCTGGCCCGGGTCGGCGCCCAGCAGGCCGTCGACATCGCCGTGGAGAACTACTCCCTGGAACGGCGCAACAAGCGGCTCATCGTCTTCGACGTGGACTCCACCCTGATCCAGGGCGAGGTCATCGAGATGCTCGCCGAGCGTGCCGGGGCGGGGGAGGCGGTGGCCGCGATCACCGAGGCGGCCATGCGCGGTGAACTGGACTTCGCCGAGTCGCTGCACCGTCGGGTGGCCACACTGGCCGGCCTGCCGGAAGAGGTCATCGACGAGGTCGCCGACCGGGTGCAGCTCACCCCGGGGGCGCGAACCACGATAAGAACCCTGCGGCGCTTGGGTTTTCACTGTGGGGTGGTCTCCGGCGGGTTCCGTCAGGTGATCGAGCCGCTGGCGCATGAACTCATGCTGGATTTCGTGGCCGCCAACCAACTGGAAGTCGTCGACGGCCGGCTGACCGGCCGGGTGGTGGGCGAGATCGTCGACCGCGCCGGGAAAGCCAGGGCGCTCCGCGACTTCGCCACCCAGGCCGGGGTGCCGATGGAGCAGACGGTGGCCGTCGGTGACGGCGCCAACGACATCGACATGCTCAACGCCGCGGGCCTGGGTGTGGCGTTCAACGCCAAACCTGCGCTTCGTGAGGTCGCCGACGCATCGCTGAGCCACCCCTACCTGGACACGGTGCTGTTCTTCCTGGGCGTGACCCGCGCCGAGATCGAGGCTGCCGACGCCCTCGACGGGGTGGTCAGCCGGGTCGACATTCCGCCGGAGTAGCCATGCGGCACGATGACCGGGTGACCGGTGCAGCCCCCGATTCCGTCGATGAGGATCTCCTGATCGACTTCCGCGGCGTCTTGCTTCGCCGCGGGGGCCGGTTGCTGGTCGGCCCGCTCGACTGGCAGGTCGAGCTCGACGAGCGCTGGGTGGTCATCGGCCCCAACGGTGCGGGCAAGACCTCGCTGCTGCGGATCGCCGCAGCCATGGAATACCCGTCGGGGGGCACCGCCACCGTGCTCGGGGAGCGGCTGGGCCGGGTGGACATGGCCGAGTTGCGCCAGCGGATCGGCCTGAGCAGTTCGGCCCTGGCGCAGCAGATCCCCGACGGCGAAGTGGTCCGCGACCTGGTGGTGTCGGCCGGGTACGCGGTGCTGGGCCGCTGGCGCGAGCAGTACGACGAGGTGGACTACCACCGCGCCCTGGACACCCTGGAGAGCGTCGGCGCCGAGCATCTGGCCGACCGCACCTACGGCACCCTGTCCGAAGGCGAACGCAAACGGGTGCTGATCGCCCGGGCCCTGATGACCGATCCGGAACTGCTGCTGCTCGACGAACCCGCCGCGGGCTTGGATCTCGGCGGACGCGAGGAACTGGTCGCCCGACTGACGGACCTGGCCGCCGACCCCGACTCACCGGCCCTGGTGCTGGTCACCCACCACGTGGAGGAGATTCCGCCCGGCTTCAGCCACTGCCTGATCCTGTCCGAGGGCGCGGTGGTGGCGGCGGGCCTGCTGCGGGACGTGATGACGGCGGAGAACCTGTCGGCGGCCTTTGGTCAGTCCATCGCCCTGGACACCATCGACGGCCGCTATTTCGCCCGCCGGGCGCGGACCCGGGCAGCACACCGGAGGCGCCGGTGACCGCGCCGGAACCCGGGCCGTTGGAACCAGGGCCGTTGCAACCAGGGCAGTTGCAACCCAGGCCGGTGCGGCCGGCGGCCACCGTGATGCTGATCCGCGACACCGTTGTTCCCGGACTCGAGGTGTTCCTGATGCGCAGGCACGGCGCGATGGAATTCGCGGCCGGGATGACGGTCTTCCCCGGCGGCGGCGTGGACGACCGTGACCGCGACGCCGGTCTGGTGGCCAACCGCGCCTGGTTCGGACCCGAACCTGCATGGTGGGCAGGACGTTTCGGCATCGAGGCCGACCTCGCCGAGGCGTTGGTGTGCGCGGTGGCCCGGGAGGCCTTCGAGGAGTCCGGGGTGCTGTTCGCCGGGCCGGCCGACGACCCCGACCGCATCGTCGCCGACGCGTCGGTCTATCACCGGGAGCGCGCCGCACTGGAGGACCGCAGCCTGGCCTTCGGCGATTTCCTGCGGGCCGAGAACCTGGTGTTGCGCGCCGACCTGTTGCGCCCCTGGTCGAACTGGGTGACCCCGAAAGAGGAGCGCACCCGCCGCTACGACACCTACTTCTTCGTGGGCGCGCTGCCGCGGGGCCAGCGGGCCGACGGTCTCAACACCGAGTCCGACCGGGCCGGCTGGGCCCGTCCGGAGGAGGCCATCGAGGACTTCGCCGACGGGCGCGCGCTGCTGCTGCCGCCCACCTGGAGCCAGCTGGATTCGCTGGCCGGGCGGACCGTCGCGGAAGTGCTCGCGCTGGAACGTCAGATCGCCACCGTCGAGCCCAACATGACGGTGTTCGACGACGGCAACTGGGAGATCGAGTTCTTCGACTCCGGCCGCTACAACGACGCCCGCCGGCGGGCGCTCGGGCGGCTCGGGCGGCGTGAGGGCGGTTGAGCATGCGCGAGTTCGTCCGCGTCCACACCCACGAGCGAATCGGGGTTGTGCTGCTCGACCGGGAACCCACCAACGCGCTGACCCGGCAGGCCTACCGGGAACTGGCCTCCGCCGCAGAGGAGGTGTCCGGCCGCGCCGACATCGCCGCGGTCATCCTGTTCGGCGGTCACGAGATCTTCTGCGCCGGTGACGACGTGCCCGAGTTGAGGACCCTGGACCGCGCCGAGGCCGAGACCGCCGACCGGGTGCGCCGCCGGGCACTGGACGCGGTGGCCGCCATCTCCAAGCCCACCGTGGCCGCGGTCACCGGCTACGCCCTCGGCGCCGGCCTGAGCCTGGCGCTGGCCGCCGACTGGCGGGTGTGCGGGGACAACGCCAGGCTGGGCGCGACCGAGATCCTGGCCGGCCTGGTCCCGGGCGGCGGCGGATGCGACCGGCTGGCGCGGACGGTGGGTGTGGCGCGGGCCAAGGAATTGGCCTTCAGCGGCCGGTTCGTCGGGCCGGAGGAGGCCTTGGCCCTGCGCCTGGTGGACGAACTGGTGGCTCCCGACCACGTCTACGACGAGGCGCTGGCCTGGGCCAACCGGTTCGTCGATGCTCCGGCGGCCGCGCTGGCCGGGGTGAAGGCGCTGATCGGAGCCGGGCCGGGCACCGTTTTGGACGGGGAAGCCCAGGCCCGGCGTTACGGCGAAGTTTTTGCCGCGACGATCGGCGGTTAGGCTGCCCTGCATGACGAGCAGTACGGAAATGCCGCAAAGCCGGCCGCACGCGACGGCCGAGGAGGTGGAAGCGGCCCGGCACGACACCAAGCTGGCCCAGGTGCTCTACCACGACTGGGAGGCGGAGTCCTATGACGAGAAGTGGTCGATCTCCTATGACCAGCGCTGCGTCGACTACGCCCGCGGCCGCTTCGACGCCGTCGTGCCCGCCGAGGAGCAGCGGAAGCTGCCCTACGACCGCGCTCTGGAACTGGGCTGCGGTACCGGTTTCTTCCTGCTCAACCTGATTCAGGCCGGCGTCGCCCGCCGCGGATCGGTCACCGACCTCTCGCCCGGCATGGTCAAGGTCGCCATCCGCAACGGCGAGTCGCTGGGTCTGGACATCGACGGCCGGGTGGCCGACGCCGAAGGGATTCCCTACCAGGACAACACCTTTGACCTCGTGGTCGGGCACGCGGTGCTGCACCACATCCCGGACGTCGAGAAGTCGCTGCGCGAGGTGGTGCGGGTGCTCAAGCCCGGCGGCCGGTTCGTCTTCGCCGGCGAGCCCACCCGGGTCGGCAACGCCTACGCCCGCAGGCTGGCCGATCTCACCTGGAAGACCACCGTCCGCGCGATGACGCTGCCCGGACTGTCGGGTTGGCGCCGTCCCCAGGCCGAACTCGACGAGAACTCCCGCGCCGCGGCCCTGGAGTGGATCGTCGATCTGCACACCTTCGAGCCGGCCGACCTCGAGGCGATGGCGCTGCGCGCGGGCGCCGCCGAGGTCCGCACCGCCAGCGAGGAGTTCACCGCCGCGATGCTGGGGTGGCCGGTGCGCACCTTCGAGTCCACCGTCCCGCCGGGAAAGCTGGGCTGGCGCTGGGCCAAGTTCGCTTTCGGCGGCTGGACCGCCCTGAGCTGGGTGGATGCCAACGTGTGGCGTCGGGTGGTGCCCAAAGGCTGGTTCTACAACGTCATGCTGACCGGGGTCAAGCCGGGATGACCACCGGGGTTGAGCGCTCCTGGGCCTGACCCGGGCCGACGTCGCCTACCTGACCAGCGCGGCGGGAGCGGCGGCACTGGCCGAGGTCGCCGAGTTCGCGCTGACCGACGCCACCCGGCTCGCTGACGTCGCCGCGATCCGGAACCGGTTCGCCGCGCACACCGGCGCGTTGGTCGAGACCACCCTGCTGCGGCGCCGGGCGGCCGCCAAGTTCGCCGGGGTGGACGTCTCGGGTTGGCTGTTCACCGACGAGGCGCTGCAGCAGGCCACCGCCGCGGTGGTGGCCCGCCACCGCGCGCGGCGGCTGGCCGGGCAGGTGGTGCACGACGCGACCTGTTCGGTGGGCACCGAACTGGCCGCGCTGCGCGGCGCCGCCGCCTACCTATTGGGCAGCGATCTCGACGAGGTCCGGCTGGCCATGGCCGCCCACAACGTCCCGGGAGTGCCGCTCGCCCGGGCCGACGCCTGCGCGCCGATCAGCCGGAACGCCGTCGTGCTGCTGGATCCGGCGCGACGGAGCGGCGGCAGCCGCCGCTTCGACCCGCGGGCCTACACGCCGCCGCTCGACGATCTGGCCGAGGCGTACCGGGGCCGGCCCACGGTGGTGAAGTGCGCGCCGGGCATCGACTTCGACGCGGTGCGTGCGCTCGGGTTCGACGGCGAGATCGAAGTGACCTCGGCCGCCGGCTCGGTGCGGGAGGCCTGCCTGTGGGCGCCGTCGCTGTCGACACCGGGCGTCCGGCGGCGGGCCAGCGTCCTCGCTGACGGCCGCGACGTCGAGACCCTCACCGACGCGGATCCAGGGGAATACCGCAGCGGCGTCCCGGGCCGCTGGATCATCGACCCGGACGGTGCGGTGGTGCGCGCGGGTCTGGTCCGCCAGTACGCAACCCGGCACGGGCTGTGGCAACTCGACCCCGAGATCGCCTATCTCACCGGGGACCGGGTCCCGGACGGGATGCGCGGCTTCGAGATCCTCGACCGGCTGCCGTTTCGGGAAAAGGTTTTGCGGCAGTCGCTTTCGGCGCTCGACTGCGGATCGCTGGAGATCCTCGTCAGAGGCGTCGACGTCGACCCGGACGAGCTGCGCCGCCGGCTCCGCCCGGCCGGCACCCGGCCGTTGTCGGTGGTGATCACCCGAATCGGCAGTGCTGCCGCCTCCCGTGCGTGGGCGTTCGTGTGCCGGGCGTCGCGGTAGGGTGGCGGCATGCGCGCCGCGCTTTCCGCCGGGCTGGTCTGCGGGGCTCTGATGGGATCGCCGCCGGGATGGGCGGCGCCGGACGCCTGCGCCGGGTTGGCCGGGGTGGTGCAGGCCGACGGCCTGTGCCGGGTGGCGGTCAGCGATCCGGCCTACACGATGGACATCAGGTTCCCGCTGGACTATCCCGACGAACGGGCCATCGTCGACTACCTCACCCAGACCCGGGACGGATTCGTCAACGTCGCCGCGACGCCGGATTCGCGGAACCTGCCGCACGAAATGGACGTCACCGCGGAGTCTTTGCGGTCCGCGCGAACCCGAAGCGTGGTGCTGACCCTGTTCCAGGACGTCGGAAGCGCCCATCCCACCACCTGGTACAAGTCGTTCACCTTTGACGTCGAGCGCGCCCGGCCGGTCACCTTCGACACCCTGTTCGCCCCCGGCGCCCAGCCGCTGGACGCGATCTTCCCGATCGTGCGGCGCGAGCTGGAGTCCCAGACCGGCCTGGTGGGCGGCATCTCCGCCGGCGATGGACGCGACCCCGCGCACTACCAGAACTTCGCCGTCACCGACGACGCGGTGATCTTCTACTTCGGTCGGGCCGAACTGCTGCCGTCCTACGCCGGAGCAACCTCAGTTGTGGTGCCGCGCAACGCCATTCCGCCGCTGCAGGTCTGAGCCGATTCCCCGGCTGCTCCTCGGGCGCGGGGCGCCCGCGTCGTCGCCGGAAGGTCAGTCCGGCGCGAAGCTGTAGACCTGCCCGCCACTGGTGGCCACCACCACCCGACGGTCGAATCCCACCGACACCCCGACCGGGAAACCGGTCGCATCCGGCAACGGGAGGCTGTTGAGGGTCCGCCCGCCGTCGGCCGGATCGAACACCAGCAGCGCCAATCCCGCCGGGCCGTCGGCCACCACGGTGTAGGCCACCCGCGAACCGGCCTGGCTGGAGGTGGTCAGCGGGCTGACGTCGTCACGGCGCCACTGGACCTCGGCCCGGTCGCCGGAGTCGCGCAACGCCACCAGGCGGGTGTCCGGGCCGCCGCCGGCGATGATCAGCCCGCCGGCTGCCAGCGACGGCGGCGTCTGAGGCTGAAAGCCAAGCGGCAGAGACCATTTCGCCTTCCCGTCGGCGGTGTTCAGGGCCCAGAGTTTCCGGTCGCGGCCGTTGACGTACACCGTCTCGCCGTCCGCGGAGAGCACCGGACTGCCCAGCACACCGTCGGCTACCGCGTCGCTGGTCCATTCCCGGCTCAGCAGCGCGGACTGGCCGGGTTGGTAGCGCAGACCGGTCAGCACCGAGGCCTTCGCGCCGGGCTGCCACACTCCGATCACCACGATGCGACCGGCGGCGGAGTAGGCCGGCGCCGAGGGCACCGGGCAGGCCGGACGGGACTGCCCGCAGTCCTCGATCCCGCGGAACGGGTCGGTCGGGTTGACGCCGTCGACCAGGTCCAGCGGTGTGCCGACGACGGTACCCCGATGGGAGTCGAACACCAGCACCTGTCCGAGGTGGGTCACCACCAGAAGCTGCCCGGAGCCGAGAAACCTTGCGGTGGTGGGCATCCCGATGACGTTGGTCCGCCAGCGCACCCACTGGGTCGGCGGGTAGGAGATCATCAGGCCGGGCTGGCCGATGTAGAGGTTGTCGAACCCGTCGAACAGCGGGCTGGAGAAGCCGCCGCCGAGCACCATCCGGGTGCACCAGCGCTGCCGGCCGTTGTTGTCGTTCTCCCACACCATCAGCGAGCAGCCGCCCGCGGTCTGGCCGTTGACCGCCAGGTAGCCGTCGCCGCCGATGGCGGGTGCGGCGCCGAGTTCGCCCTTGACCGAGCGGGTCCAGGCCGGGGCGAGCGTCGAGGCGCCCGCGGTCGCGGTGTAGCTGGTGTTGGCGGCGTCGGCGTACTGGGCGCTCCAGCCACGCGTGGCGGTGGACTCCACCCAGGTGTCGGTGGTGCCGCAACCGGCGGTCAGCAGCATCGCCGACGCCGGCGCGAGCAACCGCCGCAGCATCGGTGTCCTGGCCATCCAGGGGAGACTAACGCCTCGACGCGCTTGGCGGCGGGAGCGCCTGCTGCCCTAAGCTCGGGTCGTGGAACTCAACGGAGCAAGTGCAATCGTCACCGGCGGCGCCTCGGGTATCGGCGCCGCCACCGTCCGACAGTTGGCGGATCTCGGCGCCCGGGTGGTCATAGCCGACATGCAGGCCGAACGCGGGCAGAAGCTCGCCGAGGAGACCGGCGGCGTGTTCGTCCCCGTCGACGTCACCAAGACCGAGCAGATCGAGGATGCGGTCAACACCGCGATGGATCTGGGCCCGCTGCGCGCACTGGTCAACTCCGCCGGGGTGGGCTGGGCCCAGCGAACCATCGGCAAGGACGGCGAGTTCGCCTCCGCGCACGACCTCGACGCCTACCGGAAGGTCATAGCGATCAATCTGGTCGGCACATTCGACTGCATCCGGTTGGCGGCCACCGCGATGAGCAGGCTCGAGCCGACCGCCAGCGGTGAGCGGGGGGCCATCGTGAACATGACCAGCGTCGCGGCGTTCGACGGGCAGATCGGCCAGGCGGCGTACTCGTCGTCCAAGGGCGGCGTCGTCGGGCTGACGCTGCCGGTGGCCCGCGACCTCGCCGCGGTCGGGATCCGGGTCAACACCGTCGCGCCCGGACTCATCGACACCCCCATCTACGGCGAGGGTGAGCACGCGGAGGCCTTCAAGGCCAAGCTCGGCCAGTCGGTGCTGTTTCCGCACCGTCTGGGCAAGCCGGAGGAACTGGCCTCGATGGTCGTCGAACTCATCACCAACTCGTACATGAACGCCGAGGTCGTGCGCGTCGACGGCGGCATCCGGATGCCACCGAAGTAGGCGCCGTGACGAGCATGTGGGGTGCGCCGATCCACAAGCGGTGGCGGGGTTCCCGGCTGCGTGACCCCAGGCAGGCCAAGTTCCTGACCGTGGCCTCGCTGAAGTGGGTCATCGCCAACCGCGCCTGGACCCCGTGGTACCTGGTGCGCTACTGGCGGCTGCTGAAGTTCAAGCTGGCCAACCCGCACGTCATCACCCGCGGCATGGTCTTCCTCGGCAAGAACGTCGAGATCCACGCCACCCCGGAACTGGCCCAGATGGAGATCGGCCGCTGGGTGCACATCGGCGACAAGAACACCATCCGCGCCCACGAGGGATCGCTTCGACTGGGCGACAAGGTGGTCTTCGGCCGCGACAACGTCATCAACTGCTACCTCGACATCGAGTTCGGGGAGTCGTCGCTGATGGCCGACTGGTGCTACGTCTGCGACTTCGACCACAAGATGGACAACATCGAGGTGCCGATCAAGGACCAGGGCATCGTCAAGACCCCGGTGCGCATCGGGCCCGACACCTGGATCGCGGCCAAGGTCACCATCCTGCGCGGCACGCTGATCGGGCGGGGTTGCGTGCTGGGCGCGCACGCGGTGGTCAAGGGCGACATCCCGGACTACTCGATCGCGGTCGGCTCACCGGCCAAGGTGGTCAAGAATCGGAAGCTGGCGTGGGAGACCTCGGCGGCGCAGCGCGCCGAGTTGGCCGCGCACCTGGCCGACATCGAGCGCAAGAAGGCCGCCCGGTAGTTCCCCTTCCCTCACCTCCCTGCGCGAGCAGACGTAAAAGTCCCGCGACACGCCGGTTTTCGGGGACGTTCACGTCTGCTCGCGGCAGAGGGGTCAGCGGTCGGGCAGGGCGTGCTCGACGATGGGGCGGCGGGCCAGCGGGTCGCGGTCGCGGCGCTTCGCCGCCAGGTAGACCTGCGCGGTGGCAGCGGCCACGCTGTCCCAGCAGAAGTCGGAGGTGAGACGCTCCCGCGCGGCCACCGCGCGACGTTGCGCGGCGGCAGGGTCGTCGAGAGCCGCGCGCACGGCCCGCGCCAGTCCCGTGACATCCTTTGGGGCACAGGAGATCCCGGTCACCCCGTCGATCACCGCCTCGCCCAGTCCGCCGATGTCGGTGGTCACCAGCGGGGCGCCCGCCGCGGCGGCCTCCAGGGCGACGATGCCGAACGGCTCGTAGTGGCTGGGCAGTACCGCGACGTCGGTGCGGTGCAGCAACCGCAACAGTTCGTCATGGCCGGTCTCGCCGAGGAAGCGGACCGCCCTGAGCACCTTGTGTTTTCGTGCCACCTCGATCAGCCGGTCCTGCTGGGTACCGGACCCGGCGACGGTGAGCGTGGTGCCGGGGTGGCTGCGCCGGATCCGGGGCAGCGCCGCGATGGCGTCGTGGACGCCCTTCTCGTACTCCAGGCGGCCGAAGAACAACAGTTCCGGCGGGCCGCGACGACGCCGGCGTGGGGCGAAAGGCCAACGGGCCAGGTCGATCCCATTGGGGATGCGGGTGATCCCGGCCAGCCCGGGGCCGAAAAGTTCGGTGATCTCCTCGGCCATCGACGCTGAACAGGTGATCAGCGAATCGGACTCGCGGGCCAGCCACGACTCGACGGCATGGACCTGGCGGCTGGTCGGCCCGGACACCCACCCCGAATGGCGTCCGGCCTCGGTGGCGTGGACGGTGGACACCAGAGGGGCGTCGAAGAACTCCGCCAGCGCCACCGCGGGGTGGGCCACCAGCCAGTCGTGGGCGTGCACCACGTCCGGCTTCCAGTCGTCGTGCAGGCGCAGTCCGGCGCGCAGCATGGCGTGGCCCATGGCCAGGGTCCAGGCCATCATGTCGGAGAAGAACTCGAACTCGTGCGGGTCGTGCGCCGCGGCGATCACCCGCACCCCCTCGCTCCGGGTGTCGGTGGTGGGGTGGCTGGCCGGATCGGTGCCCGAGGGCTGACGGGACAGCACCACCACCTCGTGGCCGGCGCCGGCCAGTGCGGTGGCCAACTGGTAGACATGCCGCCCCAGGCCCCCGATGACCACCGGCGGGTACTCCCAGGAGACCATCAGGATCCTCACGCCACGTTCACCGCCGCCGGGCGTGCGCGCAGTGCCCCGGCGCGCGGCGGGTCGCCGGGAATGGCGGGGGGACAGCGGGGGCTGCGGCCGGGGAAACGGGCGTCATGGGCGGGGCAGCCGCCGCGCGTCCAGCGCCCCGAACAGCCCGTCGGCGCGGTTCCACCCCGCCGCCAGTCGCTGCGCGGTGTCCCGGCGGCCGGCCGCCAGCGCGTCGGCGATCTCCCTGGTCGCGTGCGCGTGCAGGTGCGCCCGGTAGCGGGCGTAGCCGGCGGCCGAGTCCTTGCTCACCATGAACGGCCAGTCGCTGGAGACGGTGAGCAGCGTCTCGCGCAGGATCTGGTCGGCCACCGGGTCGCGGGCCGGCGCGGAGTCGGTCTGGGCCAGCGCCTTGTCCACGCACGCCAGTGCGGTGTCGACCACCTCGCTGTTGAGCTGCACCAGGTCGGCGACCTTCTCACCGGCCCACACCTGCCAGTCCTTGCCCGACCCCCAGGAACCCGGCGGCAATTCCACCGGGGCGCCGAGGAATCCGTTCTCCTTGGCGTCGGCGAGGGTGCCGACCCGGACGCCGGCCGCCGGTAGCGCGCGCAGCAGCCGTTCCAGCCACATCGGACCCTCGTGCCACCAGTGCCCGAACAACTCGGTGTCGAACGCGGCCACCACGTGGGCCGGCCGGCCGATGCGGGCGGACTCGCTGATCAGCCGGGAGCGGACCAGGCCGACGAAGTCGGCGACGTGGGCGTCGACGGCACGGTCGGCGCGCTCCGGGTCGTACGGCGCCTTGGCGTCCGAGTCGACGTTGCGGCCGGTGACGCGGGCGGGCTTGAGGCCGGTGAGGTGGTCGTGGGTGTGGAAGTCCCGGTAGGCCGCGTGACCGGGGTAACCCGACTTCGGCGACCACACCCGGTAGCTGACCTGCAGGTCGCGGCCGAACGCCACCACGTCGGTGTCGCCGACGGGGCGCCCCAGTGCGGTTTCGCCGTGCAGCGAGGGCCCGTCGACCATGAAGTGGCCGACGCCGGCGGCGGCGTAGTCGCGTTCCATCCCGGGGGCGTAGGCGCACTCCGGCGCCCAGATGCCGACCGGGGTGTGCCCCAGGCGCTGACCGGCGTCGGCCAAGCCCTCGCGGAGGGCGAACTCGCGCAGTCGCGGGTGCAGGAGCGGTTGGAACGGATGGGACAGCGGGCCGCCGAGAAGCTCGACCGTTCCCGCGTCGATGAGCTCCCGCAGCAGCGGGCCGGCGCCGTGGCGCCACAGTGTGCTGAAGTCCTCCAGCGCCCGGGTCGCTTCGGCGTACTCGCGAATGCCGAACTGCCGCAACGCCTCCGGTGTGGTAGCCGTGCCCGCGGCGGCGCCGGTCGGGCTGTGGGTGTTGGCGGCTTCCAGCGCGCGCAGCTGCCAGTTGGCCAGCCAGTGGTTCATGCCGTCGAGGCAGTACGGATCGTCGAGCTGGGCGGTGACGACCGGTGTCAGGCCCAGGGTGATCAGCCCGCGCCGGCCCTCCGCGGCCAGCGAGCGCAGCACCCGGATCAACGGCAGGTAGGCCGCCGCCCACGACTGAAACAGCCATTCCTCGCCCACCGGCCAGCGGCCGTGATGGGCCAGCCAGGGCAGGTGGGTGTGCAGCACCAGGCTGAACTGGCCCGGGACATCCGCGTTACCCGACTCCGTCACGGGCGCACCGCGATCGCCAGCAGGTCCAGGCTGTCGTCGACGTCGCGCTCCCGCTCGGCGACGATCTCGAAGTCCTCGCAGCGCACCGCCGCCACGTCGGCCAGCAGATCCGCCGGCCACGGGGCGTCGGCCAGCGCACGGGTGATCTGCGCGTCGATGATCGAACCGCCGTGCCGGGCGTCCATCGCCGCCAGCGCCGGGCCGTGGAAGACGCCGCTCATCGACTCCACCGTGAAACCGCCGTCCTCCAGCAGTTCGCGCAGTTCGGCGGCGTTGAGCTCGCGGGTGTGGAACGGGTTGACCGGGGTGTCGCCGCCCGGGGTGAAGGTGATCCGGTTGGGGGTGGAGATCAGCAGCCGCCCGCCGGGGCGCAGCAGTCGTAAGCATTCGGTAATGAACTGTGGCTGATCCCACAGATGCTCGATGACCTGGAAGTTCACCACAACGTCGACCGAGGCGTCGGGCATCGGGACGGCCGCCAGATTGCCGGCCAGCACCTGCACCCGGGGGTAGCGGGCGCGCACGTGTTCCACCGTCGTCGCGTCGTAGTCCACGGCCACCACCCGGTGCGCCACCGAGGCGATCAGATCGGCGCCGTAGCCCTCCCCGCAACCGGCCTCGAGTACGTCTTGACCTGCGCAGATATCGGCGCATCGGAGGTAGGCGACCTGATGGCGGCGGAACCAGTAGTTCTCCACCGCCAAGCCGGGGACGGTCCGCTCGCCGGTCAGCGGAAGACCGCTGTCGGCCGAGCCGGTCAGGTGTGCGTCCATCGCAAGGCAGGCTAGCCTGCCATGCCCGATTCGCGAACCCGAGCGGTCAGGACCGGCCTGCGGGAACACCCGCTCCGGCAAGCTATCGTTATGGTGCGACCCAACGAAGTTACCGCCCAGTAACAACGCTCGCGGCCTGCCCCGGCCGCGTTACGCCTGCCAGGAGGACTAGAAAGCCATGACCAACATCGTGGTTCTGATCAAGCAGGTCCCCGACACCTGGTCGGAGCGCAAGCTCTCCGACGGTGACTGGACCCTCGACCGGGACGCGGCCGACGCCGTGTTGGACGAGATCAACGAGCGCGCCGTCGAGGAAGCGCTGCTGATCAAGGAACGGGAGGGCGGCGAGAGCACGGTTACCGTGCTGACCGCCGGCCCGGAGCGGGCCACCGAGGCCATCCGCAAGGCGCTCTCGATGGGCGCCGACAAGGGCGTGCATCTGCTCGACGAGCGGCTGCACGGCTCGGACATGGTGCAGACCGGGTGGGCCCTGGCCCGCGCGCTGGGCACCATCGAGGGCACCGACCTGGTGATCGCCGGCAACCAGGCCACCGACGGCACCGGCGGGGCGGTCCCGGCGATCATCGCCGAGTACCTCGGCCTGCCGCAGCTGACCCACATGCGCACGGTCCACATCGAGGGCACCACGATCAAGGGCGAGCGGGAGACCGACGAAGGCCTGTTCAGCGTCGAGGCCACCCTGCCCGCGGTGGTCAGCGTGCACGAGAAGATCAACGAGCCGCGCTTCCCCTCCTTCAAGGGCATCATGGCCGCCAAGAAGAAGGAAGTGACGACGCTGACGCTGGCCGACATCGGTGTCGAGCCCGACGAGGTGGGCCTGGCCAACGCCGGGTCGTCCGTGCTGAACTCCACACCCAAGCCCGCCAAGAGCGCCGGCGAGAAGATCAGCGACGACGGCGAGGGCGGCGCCAAGATCGCCGAGTACCTCGTCGCCCAGAAGATCATCTAGCAAACGCCCTTCCCAGGCACTCCTTCCAGAACTCCGAGAAAGAGACTCACAAATGGCTGAAGTACTCGTGCTCGTCGAGCACTCCGAGGGCGCGGTGAAGAAGGTCACCACCGAGCTCCTGACCGCCGCCCGCGCCCTGGGTGAGCCGTCGGCCGTCGTGATCGGTGCCCCGGGCACCGCCGCGCCCCTGGCCGAGGACCTCAAGGCCGCCGGCGCGGCCAAGATCTACGTCGCCGAGTCCGACGACGCGGCGAACTACCTGATCACCCCGTTCGTCGACGTGCTGGCCGCGCTGGTCGAGTCGGCCGGGCCGGCAGCGGTCCTGCTGCCCGCCACCGCGGACGGCAAGGAGATCGGCGGCCGGCTGGCCGCCCGGATCGGCTCGGGCGTGCTGTCCGACGTCGTGGAGGTCAAGTCCGGCGGCACCGCCGTGCACTCGATCTTCGGCGGCGCGTTCATCGTCGAGGCCAAGGTCAACGCCGAGGTTCCGGTGATCACCGTGCGCCCCGGTGCCGTCGAGCCCCAGCCCAGCCCGGGCGCCGGTGAGCAGGTCACCGTCGAGGTGCCGGCCCCGGCCCCCAACGCGGTCCGCATCACCGCCCGCCAGCCCGCCGCGGCCGGTGACCGTCCGGAGCTGGCCGAGGCCAGCATCGTCGTCGCCGGCGGCCGCGGTGTCGGCAGCGCCGAGAAGTTCAGCATCGTCGAGGAACTCGCCGACTCGATGGGCGGCGCCGTCGGCGCCTCCCGCGCCGCGGTGGACTCCGGCTACTACCCGGGACAGTTCCAGGTCGGCCAGACCGGCAAGACGGTGTCGCCCCAGCTGTACATCGCGCTGGGCATCTCCGGGGCGATCCAGCACCGGGCCGGGATGCAGACCTCGAAGACCATCGTGGCGGTCAACAAGGACGAGGAAGCGCCGATCTTCGAGATCTCCGACTACGGCGTGG
>NZ_JBBATF010000035.1:19183-21658 GCF_040398885.1 Mycobacterium sp.
GCGGTCAACAAGGACGAGGAAGCGCCGATCTTCGAGATCTCCGACTACGGCGTGGTCGGCGACCTGTTCAGCGTGACCCCGCAGCTGACCGAGGCGGTCAAGGCCCGCAAGGGCTGACGAGGTTCGCACACAACGCCCGGCCGGGTTTCCCGGTCGGGCGTTGTGCGTTAGTCCCGTGCCGCGAGCGTGCGGTCCGGTACACGCGTGACGGCGTGTTCCGCGCGGACACGCACGCTCGCGCGGGTTGGGGTGGCGACTCACGCCGGGATCGGCACCGGCGGGCTGGTCCTGCGATCCGCATCGGGGGCGGCGCGTCGCCGGATCATGTGCACCAGGATCAGAATCGACGCCCCCGCCGCGAAGAAGCACCACAGCGATGCGAACGACTTCATGTAGAAGATCGCGACCGCGACCAGGCCGACGAGGTTCAGCACACCGAAGGCGACGATCGAACGGTAACTCGACATCAGCAACGGCACGATCACCGCGACGATGTACAGCACCGCCCAGAGCAGCGGATGCGCAACGACGGTCAGGTACTCCAACCCGTGGTCGTGCCGGATCACCTCGACCGGATTGGCCAGCACCACGTAGGCCAGGTAAGCGGAAACGACGAGGCCGAGCGCCAGGAAAGGCCTCATCGCGGCCCGCCGGCGAGGGTCGATCATCATCACCGACAGCGGCAGGTAGGTCGGCAGCATCGGCCAGGCGATGAACAGATAGGCGCGCATCGCCAGTTCCGCCATCCCGGCCGACACCCGGCCGGCGTCTCCGTCCAAGCCGGCCCACACCGCGACCTCCAGAAACTGATGTGCCGAGAAAAGCGCCGGCAGCAGGGCGAACGGCAGCTCCCGGGGATGTCTGACCTTCGCGACGGACAAGGCGGCCACCGGAACCAGGGCGGTACCGGCGACCAGATCGGCGGTCATCGAGAAGCACATCCAGGAAATGGTGCCACGGCCGGGGCCATCCTTCGGGCCGGAAGGGCGACGCGCCCCGGCCGGTATCCTGAACGGGCCATGAGCCACACCCGGCCGGTCTATCTCGACCACGCAGCAACCACCCCGATGCATCCCGCGGCCATCGGGGCGATGACCGCCGCGCTGGCCGCCGTCGGCAACCCGTCCTCGCTGCACACCGCGGGCCGGGCGGCGCGACGCCGACTGGAGGAGTCCCGGGAGAGCATCGCCGCCCGCCTGGGCGCCCGGCCGTCGGAGGTGATCCTCACCGCCGGCGGCACCGACAGCGACAACCTGGCCGTCAAGGGCGTCTACTGGGCGCGCCGCGACGCCGATCCCCGGCGCCGGCGCATCGTCACCACCGGTGTCGAGCACCACGCCGTCCTCGACGCCGTCGAGTGGCTGGCCGCGCACGAGGGTGCCGAAGTCACCTATCTGGACTGCGAACCCGACGGGTCGGTGCGGCCGGCCGCGCTGCGCGCCGCGCTCGAGGAGCACGACGACGTCGCGCTGGTCAGCGTGATGTGGGCCAATAACGAGATCGGAACCATCATGCCCGTCGCCGAGATGGCCGGTGTGGCAGCCGAATTCGGTGTTCCCATGCACAGCGACGCCGTGCAGGCCATCGGCCAGCTACCGGTGGACTTCGCCGATTCGGGCCTGGCCGCGCTGAGCATCACCGCCCATAAGTTCGGCGGCCCAGCCGGGGTGGGGGCGCTGCTGCTGCGTCGCGACACAGCCTGCGTTCCCCTGCTGCACGGCGGCGGTCAGGAACGCGACGTCCGTTCGGGCACGGTCGATGTGGCCGGTGCGGTGGGGATGGCCGCCGCCGCCGACATCGCCGTCGGCGCCCAGGTCGAGTCGGCGGCCCGGCTGAGCGGCCTGCGCGACCGCCTCATCGGACGGGTGCTGGACACGGTCGACGATGTGGTGCTCAACGGCCCCGAGGGCGACCGGCGACTGCCCGGCAACGCCCACTTCACTTTCCGCGGTTGCGAGGGCGACTCGCTGCTGATGCTGCTGGACGCCAACGGCATCGAGTGCTCCACCGGTTCGGCCTGCACCGCCGGTGTGGCGCGGGCCTCCCATGTGCTGCTGGCCATGGGCGCCGACCCGCAGGTCGCCCGTGGCTCACTGCGGCTGTCGCTGGGGCACACCAGCACCGAAGCCGATGTCGACGCCGCCGCGCAGGCGCTGCCGGCCGCCGTCGACCGGGCCCGGCGGGCCGCGCTGGCCAGTACGCCGTTCGAGGGTGTCCGATGAGGGTGCTCGCCGCGATGAGCGGCGGTGTGGACTCCTCGGTGGCCGCCGCCCGGATGGTCGACGCCGGCCACGAGGTGGTGGGGGTGCACCTGGCGTTGTCGCAGGCACCCGGCGCGCTGCGCACCGGGTCGCGCGGTTGCTGCTCGAGGGAGGACGCCGGTGATGCCCGCCGGGTCGCCGACATCCTCGGAATCCCTTTCTACGTCTGGGATTTCGCCGACCGGTTCAAGGCCGACGTGATCGACGACTTCGT
>NZ_JBBATF010000036.1:0-21574 GCF_040398885.1 Mycobacterium sp.
TCTCCAACTGGGTCACCGCACCGGGGCGCTGCAGGTCGCAGGCCACCAGCAGCGGGGTGTGCCCCTGGCCGCGCAGCCACTTGGCCAGCTTGCCCGCCAGGGTGGTCTTACCGGCGCCCTGCAGGCCGGCCAGCATGATGACCGTCGGCGGTGTCTTGGCGTACGCCAGCTGGCGGGTCTCGCCCCCGAGGATGCCGATGAGCTCGTCGTTGACGATCTTGATGACCTGCTGGGCCGGGTTGAGGGCGCCGGAGACCTCCGCGCCGCGGGCGCGTTCCTTGACCCGGCCGATGAACGCGCGCACCACCGGCAGCGAGACGTCGGCCTCCAGAAGCGCCAGCCGGATCTCCCGGGCGGTGGCGTCGATGTCGGCGTCGGTCAGCCGGCCCTTGCCGCGCAATCCGGAGAGCGCACCGGTCAACCGGTCGGAGAGGGATTCAAACACGCCGCCAGCCTACCCAGCGGTGGTCGGCTGCCCGGGCGAACCCGCTCAGCCCGCTTCCGCCGCCGGCTTGGGCGGCGGCGCCGGCAGCGCGGCGAGGAGCTCACGCTCCAGCGCGTCCCGGGCAGCGGCCGAGCCGGGCGCCGAGATGGCGAACACGTCGATCACCGTGGAGCCGAAGGTGGTGATCTTGGCCCAGGCGATGTCGACCCCGGAGCGCTCGAACACCGACGTCAGCACGGCGAGCAGGCCGGCGCGGTCCGCTGCGCGGACCTCCACCAGTTGTCGCCCGGCCGAATCGGGTTCGTGCCACAGCACCCGCGGCGGCGCCGGGGCGGCCGCCGGAACGGCGGTCTTGGGGTGCCCCGCCCGCTCGGTGCCGTGCCGGGCCGCCTCCCGGTCGCGCTTCTGCAGCGCAGCGATGACGTCGGACCCCCCGTCGAGGGCCAGGATGAACTGCTGGCGGAGTAACTCCGCGGCCGGCGGGGAGCCGAAGTGCGGCGACACCACGAAGGTGTTGATCGCCGACCCCCGACCGTCCAGGACCGCGCTGTTCACCGATGCCGAATGCACGCTGAGCGCGTTGAGCGCCAGCACCCCGGCCGCCTTGGACAGCAGGCCGCGCCGGTCCGGGGCGATCATGGTCACCGCATAGGTGTGCGGTGAGACACCGGGTTCGATGCCCACGTGGACCGCCCCGTCGCGGGCCAGTGAAAGTTGTTCGGCCGGAACGGGTTCGGGCTGCGGCTCGGGTTCACCGGCCATCATCGCGCGGCAGCGGAGAACCAGGTCGCCGATAAGGGCGGCCTTCCAGTCCCCCCACACCCCGGGTCCGGTGGCCAGCGAGTCGGCCTCGGCCAGGACCTGCAGAAGTTCCAGCAGCACCGAGTCTCCGTCCACCGCCTCCACGACGGCGGCGACGGTCGCCGGATCCTTCAGATCCCGGCGGGTCGCGACGGTCGGCAGCAGCAGATGGTGGCGCACCAAGGCCGACAGCAGCCGCACGTCGGACGGCCACAGGCCCAACCGCTGACCCACCCGGGTGGCCAGTTCGGCGCCGATGGCGCTGTGGTCACCCCCGCGGCCCTTCCCGATGTCGTGCAGCAGCGCGCCCAGCATCAGCAGGTCCGGCCTTGACACCCGGGTGGTGAAAGCGCTTGCCCGGCTGACGGTTTCGACCAGGTGGCGGTCGACGGTCCAGGTGTGCACCGGGTCCCGCGGCGGGAGGTCGCGAACCGCGCCCCATTCCGGGAAGAGCCTGCCCCACAGCCCGGTGCGGTCCAGAGCCTCTATGGTGCTCACCGTTGTCGGTCCGGCGCTGAGCAGGACCAGCAGGTCCTCCAACGCGTCCCGCGGCCACGGCTGGCGCAACTCGGGCGCACTGTCGGCCAGCCTGCCCAGGGTGGACGCCGCGATCGGGATTCCGGTGGTCGCCGACGCGGCGGCGACCCGCAGGGTCAGTCCCGCATCCCGCTGCGGCCTGGCGTCCCGGGCGAGCACCACCTCGCCGGCGTACTCCACGACGCCTTCGTCCAACGGCCGGCGCAGCGGCCGGCGCAGAACCGAAAGCCCCCGCCGCGGCAGCGCGTTGGCGGCGGTGCGCACGCCGGCGTCGACGTAGTAGCTGACCGTCCGGGCCGCATCCGACAGCGCGCGGGCCAGGTCGAACCGGTCCCCGATCCTCAGCGACGCGCCGATCTCGTCGGCGTACTGGGCCAGCAACTGGTCGCGGCCGCGCCCGGACACCCGGTGCATTTCGGTGCGAACGTCGAGCAGAACGAGGTGGGCCGCGCCCAGCGATCCGGCCGGCGAGTCAGGCGACAGGCCGGGATGGACGTCGGTCAACTGAGCCATCGCCAGCGCGTTGAGCAACTGGACGTCACGCAGGCCGCCCATCCCGGACTTCAGGTCCGGTTCGGCCCGGTGGGCGATCTGTCCGCCGCGCTGCCAGCGCGCCCGGGCCTGCTCGACGAGTTCGCCGAAGCGCCCGGCGATTCCGGCGCGCCACTGCCGGCGCGCTCCGGCGATGAGTCGTGCCGACAGATCCTCGTCGCCGGCGATATGTCGGGCCTCGAGCATGGCCAGACCGGCCGAGATCTCGGTGCCGGCGACCTGTAGCGCCTCCGACACCGTCCGGACACTGTGGTCAAGCCGAATGTTGGCGTCCCACAACGGGTACCAGAGCAGATCGGCAACCTGACTGACCGCGTCGGCGGGCATGCCGTCGTGCAGCAGCATGAGATCCAAATCCGAGTACGGAACCATCTCCCGCCGGCCCAGGCCGCCGGTGGCGACGATGGCGAAGCCGCTTCCCGCGACGATGCCCAGTTCGGCCGCCTTGGTGGTCAGCCAGAGTTCGTGCAGATCCAGCAACGCCTCGCGCAGCGCCGGGGCGTCGAGTCGGCGCTGGCCGCCACTGAGCAGTTGCGCACCCGCGGCGGCCAGACTCCTCGCCGGGTGCAGCGACTCGCTCGCCGGCGGCTTCCACCTCCCGGCGGCGCCCGCCGGGAGGTGGGAGTCGGCCGTGCCCGCTGTCGGCTTGATCATGGATCACCCCACGCGCCGCTACAGCGCGTCGGATCCCCGCTCGCCGGTGCGCACCCGGACGATGGTCTCGACCGGACTCACCCACACCTTGCCGTCGCCGATCTTGCCGGTGCGCGCCGCGGCCACGATGACGTCGACCACCTTGTCCACGACGGTGTCGTCGACGACGACCTCGACGCGCACCTTCGGCACGAAGTCGACGACGTACTCGGCGCCGCGATAGATCTCGGTGTGGCCCTTCTGGCGCCCGTACCCCTGAACCTCGCTGACCGTCATGCCCTGGACGCCGAGCTCCTCCAGGCCGGTCTTGACGTCCTCCAGTGTGAACGGCTTGACGATCGCAGTGATCAGCTTCATATTCCCTATACCTCCGCGCTTTGACGTGAGAAGACCGAGCCGCCGCTGCCGGCGACGGCGAAGTCGTACGCGGTCTCCGCGTGTTCCGACTCGTCGATACCGGATGCCTCGGCCTCCCGGTCCAGCCGCAGTCCGATGGTGTACTTCACGAGCAAGGCCAAGATAGCCGTGACGACCGCCGAATAGCCCAGCACGGCGAGAGCTCCGACTGCCTGCCGCCACATCTGATCCAAACCGCCGCCGTAGAACAGTCCGTCGACGGCGGCCGGGGCCTCCGCGGTCGCGACCAGTCCGACCATCAGTGTGCCCACCAGGCCGCCGACAAGGTGCACGCCAACCACGTCCAGAGAGTCGTCGTAGCCGAATCGGTATTTCAACCCGACCGCCAACGCGCACAGGATCCCGGCGATCGCGCCGATCGCCAGCGCCCCCAGCACATTGACCGCCGAGCAGGCCGGGGTGATGGCCACCAGGCCGGCCACGATGCCCGAGGCGGCGCCCAGCGAGGTGCCCCGACCGTCGCGGATCCGCTCGGTGAGCAGCCAGCCCAGCATCGCGGCGGCGGTGGCCACCGTCGTGGTGACGAAGGTCGACCCGGCGATACCGCCGGCGCCGATGGCCGAACCGGCGTTGAAGCCGTACCAGCCGAACCACAGCAGACCGGCACCGAGCATCACGAACGGCAGGTTGTGCGGCCGCATCGGGGTGCCCGGCCAGCCGAGCCGCTTGCCCAGGATGAGCGAGAGCACCAGCGCGGCGATACCCGCATTGATGTGCACCGCCGTTCCGCCGGCGAAGTCGATCGCCCCGAGTTTGTTGGCTATCCAGCCGCCGGTCTCGGCGGTGAACTCGTCGAACGAGAACACCCAGTGCGCGACCGGGAAGTACACGAACGTCGCCCACAGTCCGGCGAACAGCAGCCAACCGCCGAACTTGAGCCGGTCGGCGACCGCGCCCGAGATCAGCGCGACGGTGATGATGGCGAACATCAACTGGAACGCCACGAACACCGTCATCGGGATTGTTCCCGCCAGCGGAATATTGACCGCTTCGACCGCCTCGACACCCGCCGCGGGGTCAGCGATGACCTCGGTGACGGCGTTACCTCCGATCAGACCCTTGAGTCCGAAATACTCGGTCGGGTCGCCGATCAAGCCGCCCTTGTCGTTGCCGAAGGCCATCGAGTAGCCGTACAGCACCCACAGCACCGTCACCACGCCCATGGCGCTGATGCTCATCATGATCATGTTCAGCACGCCTCGGGCGCGCACCATGCCGCCGTAGAAGAATGCCAGCCCTGGTGTCATCAGCAGCACGAGCGCGGCGCTGGCGAGCATCCACGCGGTGTCACCAGTGTCCGGCACTCCCATCACCGGGAATTTATCCACTCGCAGTTCCTCCTCCGTAGCGCCGTCCCCTGACGCCGTGAGATGAACCTTGCGCAGCAAGTGTTTCGGGAGCAGCCCCGCGGTGTTTCGCTCAGGTGAACGAAACCTCTGCGCGGGTTTCGCCGTTGTTAACCCAGCAGGGCGTCGACGAAGGCCTCCGGTTCGAAGGGCGCCAGATCGTCGGGACCCTCGCCGAGGCCCACCAGTTTGACCGGCACGCCGAGTTCCTGCTGGACGCGGAAGACGATGCCGCCCTTGGCCGTTCCGTCCAGCTTGGTCAGCACCACGCCGGTGATGTCGACCACATCGGCGAACACCCGGGCCTGGGTCAGCCCGTTCTGACCGATGGTGGCGTCGAGGACCAGCAGCACCTCGTCGACGAGGGCGGCCCGCTTCTCCATCACCCGCTTGATCTTGCCGAGTTCGTCCATCAGGCCGGTCTTGGTGTGCAGCCGGCCGGCGGTGTCGATGACCACCACGTCGGCGCCGGACTCGATGCCCCTGTCCACCGCGTCGAAGGCCACCGAGGCCGGGTCGGCACCCTCGGGGCCCCGCACCACTTCGGCGCCCACCCGCGCGGCCCAGGCCTGCAACTGGTCTGCGGCGGCGGCCCGGAAGGTGTCGGCGGCGCCCAGCACGACGCGCCGGCCGTCGGCCACCAGGACGCGGGCCAGCTTTCCGACCGTGGTGGTCTTGCCGGTTCCGTTGACACCGACGACCAGCAGCACCGAGGGCTTGTCCTCGTGCGGCAGCGCCCGGATGGAACGGTCGAAGCCCGGGTTGAGTTCGGCGACCAGGACCCGCCGGAGCACGCCGCGGGCCTGCGCCTCGGTCCGCACGCTGCCGGCGGCCATCCCGGCGCGCAGGTGTCCGATCACCGAGGTGGTGGTCGTCGGCCCGAGGTCGGCGATCAGCAGGGTGTCCTCGACCTCCTCCCAGGAGTCCTCGTCGAGGTCCCCGCCCCCGAGCAGACCGAGCATGCTGCGGCCGAAGGCGTTCTGGGATTTCGCGAGCCGGCCGCGCAGCCGGTCCAGTCGGCCGGCCGTCGGCGCGATGGAATCCAGGTCCGGTGCCGAGGGCGCCGTAGCCGGGACCGGGGCGACGGTCGTCTCGGTGACGACGTCCGGCTCGGTCGTCTCGGTGACGACGTCCAACTCGGTCGTCGGGGCGGGCCACCGGACGTCGGCCTCGATCTCGGCCCCGATCTCGTCCAGCGTCTCCTCGACCACCGGCGGTTCGGGCAGCTGAACCTGGGAGATCGGCCTCTTCAGGGAGTCCCGGGGAATCGCGGCGTCGTCCCCGACGCCGGGCAGGCCCAGGCCGAATCCCTGGTCGATCAGGTCCTGCCCGCCGGCGGTGTCCGGGCGCGGCGGCCTGGGCCGTTCCACCGTCGCGGGTGCCGCTGACGACTGTGTGAACGAGATGCCCGATTTGGCGGTGTAGCCGCCCGATCGGTCTACCGGTGTGGGAGCCTCGATCTCAGCCGTTTCGGGCGTGGCGTGCAGACTGACCTGGCGGCGCCGATAGAGCACCGAGCCGGTGACCAGTGCGATGATGACGAGGATGGCGATGACCGCGATGGCGATCCAGAATCCCTGTGACACCGGGCCATTGTTCCAGGGTTTCCCATCGCGCCGCCGCCGGGCCGCAAAACCCGTCCCCGGCCGGCGCCGATGAGCGACGCGCTGGCCGCCCGCAAGCTGCGGCACATCGACGCCTGCCTGACCGGGCCGGTGGAATTCGTCGGGGTCACGACCGGCTTCGAGCGCTTCGAACTGCCCTACGACGCGCTCACCCAGACCAGTCTGGGCGCGGTGGACCTGGGCACCGAATTCCTCGGCGTGCCACTGAAGGCGCCGGTTCTGATCGGTGCGATGACCGGCGGGGCGGAACTGGCCCGCACCATCAACCGAAATCTGGCCGGCGCGGCGCAGAAACTGGGCGTCGGCATGATGCTGGGCTCACAGCGCATCATGCTCGACGACTCGCCCGTCGCGGCCAGTTTCCAAGTGCGTGATGTGGCGCCCGACGTGCTGCTGATCGGCAATATCGGGCTGGCTCAGGTGACCGACGGCATCACCGCGCGACTGAGCGCCGCCCTGGAGCGGGTCGGAGCCGATGCCGTTGCGGTGCATCTCAATCCGCTGCAGGAGGCGATTCAGGAGAACGGCGACACCGACTTCACCGGGTCCCGGCAGCGACTGGCCCGGCTGGCGGCCGAACTGGACTACCCGGTCCTGGTCAAGGAGGTCGGCCACGGGATCGGCGCCGCCGCGGCGCGCAGACTGAGCGGCCTGCCCATCGCCGCGGTCGACGTCGCGGGTGCCGGCGGCACCTCCTGGGCACGGGTCGAGCAACTGGTCCGCTACGGCGAGGTGCGCTACCCCGCGATCGCGGACTGGGGGATCCCCACCGCCCGGGCGCTGGTGGAGGTGCGCCGGGAACTGCCCGGCATGCCGCTGGTGGCCTCCGGCGGGGTCCGCACCGGCATGGACGCGGCCAAGGCGCTGGCACTGGGAGCCGGCGTGGTGGCGATGGCCCGCCCCCTGCTGGCTCCGGCGATCGAGTCCTCCGAGGCGGTGGTCGACGTCCTCGGCGGCCTCATCGAGGAACTGCGGGTCTGCCTGCACGGCGCCGGTGCCGCCGACCTGGACGAACTACGCCGGATCGGGGTCAACGGGCTGACCTGACATCTCGCCATCATGATGCGCTGACGGATACGACGACTTGCCACCTTCGATCACGGGCCGGCTGAACTGCACCGCGACGTCACAGACCTGGTGCCGACGTAAAGCCGTCAGCCGCCCTGCCCGCTGACGACCAGGTCCACTCCGCGCATCCGCTGGGAGATCACCGTGGTGATGCCGTCACCCTGCATGCTCACCCCGTAGAGCGCGTCGGCGATCTCCATCGTCGGCTTCTGGTGGGTGATGACGATGAGCTGCGACTGCGACCGCAACTGCTCGAACAGCCCGATCAGCCGGCGCAGGTTGACGTCGTCGAGGGCGGCCTCGACCTCGTCCATGACGTAGAACGGCGAGGGCCGGGCGCGGAAGATGGCCACCAGCATGGCCACCGCCGTCAGCGACTTCTCCCCGCCGGAGAGCAGCGAGAGCCGCTTGACCTTCTTCCCGGGCGGGCGGGCCTCCACCTCCACCCCGGTGGTCAGCATGTCTCCGGGGTCGGTGAGCAGCAGCCGGCCCTCACCACCCGGGAACAGGGCGGCGAACACCTGGGAGAACTCCCGTTCGACGTCGGCGAAGGCCTCGGTGAACACCTGCAGTATCCGGTTGTCGACATCGGAGATGACGTCGAGCAGGTCCTTGCGGGCCGCCTTGACGTCCTCGAGTTGGGTGGACAGGAAGTTGTAGCGCTCCTCCAGCGCCGCGAACTCCTCCAGCGCCAGCGGGTTGACCCGTCCGAGTTCGTTCAGGTCGCGTTCGGCGCGTTTGGCGCGACGCTCCTGGGTGGCCCGGTCGAACGGCATCGGCGCCGGTGCGGTCACCTGCTCGCCGCGCTCGCGGGCCTGCTCGTACTCGGCCGTCTCCAGTTCCGAGGGCGGCAACTCCACCTGCGGACCGTATTCGGCGATCAGGTCGTCGCCGGCCATCCCGAACTGCTCCAGGACGGTCTGCTCCAACTGCTCGATCCGCATCGCCGCCTGCGCCTTGGCCACCTCGTCGCGGTGCAGCGCATCGGTCAACTCGCCGATCCGGGCGTTCAGCGCGGTCACCTCCTCGCGGACGGCGACCAGCGCGGTCGCCCGCTGCCCGCGTTCGGCGGCCAGCCGGTCCCGCGATCGGGAGGCCGCCACCACCACACCGCTGAGGTGGGCCGCGACCCGGCGGCCGCTGTCGGCGACGGCGCCGGCCACCTCCGCCGCGTGCTGACGCGCGGCACGGGCCTGCTGGGCGCGCAACCGGGCCTCACGTTCGGCGGCCGCCGCGCGGCGAAGCGAATCCGCCCGTCCCCGAACGGCATTCGCCCGCTCCTCGGCGGTACGCACGTTCAGCCTGGCCTCCACCTCGGTGGCCCGGGCCGCTTCGGCGGCGGCCTGGATCTCCTGGCGCCGGCCCGGTGAGTTCTCCACCACGGTCTGGGTCTGCTGGGCGGCCCGCAGCCGGGCCTCGAGCCCCCCGAGTTCCTCGACCGTCTGGGCCCGGCCGGCCTCGAGTTCGTCGCGCTGGGCCTGCAGTCGCTGCCACTCCTCCTCGGCGACCCGAACCTCCTGACCGAGCCGGCCGAGTTGCTCGTAGATCGCCGACATCGCGGCGTCGGACTCGTTGAGGGCGGCCAGCGCCTGTTCGGCGGCGTCCTGCCGGTCGGCCTGCTCGGTGAGCGCCCCGGCCAGGGCGGCGGCGAGTTCGCCGACCCGCGTCTCGGCCGCGGCCAGTTCGGTGCGGGCCGCCTCGATGGCCCCGGCGATCTCCAGCGTGCTCGGTTTGCGGTCCGAGCCGCCGTCGACCCAGCCCGCGCCGACCAGATCACCGTCGCGGGTGACCGCCCGCAGCGCGGGCCGGGCCGCCACCAGGTCCAATGCTGCGGCGAGGTCGTCGACCACCGCGACGCCGTAGAGCATCGCGGTCAGCGCGCCCCGCAGCCGGGCCGGGGCCTCCACCAGGTCGATCGCCCAGGGGGCGCCGCCGGGAAGCGGACCGGGGTCCGGGCGGGAATCCGCCGGCCAGTCGGCCAGCAGGATGGCCGCCCGGCCGCCGTCGGCGTCCTTGAGTGCCTGCACCGCCGAACGCGCCGAACCGAGGCCGTCGGCGGCTACCGCGTCGGCGACCGCGCCGAGCACCACCGCCAGCGGCTTCTCGTAGCCGTGACGAACCCGCACCAGCTTCGGCACGGCGCCGAGAAGTCCTGCATCGCTTCGGTTTTCGACCAGCCACGCGGCGCCGTCTTTGCGCTCCAGGCCAACCGCCAGGGCGTCGATACGGGCCTGCAGTGACGCCACCTCCCGTTCGGCGGCGCGTTCGGCGGTCTGAAGTTCGGCGACCCGCTCGTCGGCCAGGCGAAGGGCGGCGACGGTCCGGTCGTGATGTTCGTCGAGTCCGACCTCGCCCTGGTCCAGTTCGCCGACCCGGCTCTGGATCGTCTCGAATTCGGCCTTGGCCGCCTCGGTTCGGGCGGCGGACTCCTCGATGGCGGCCGAGAGCCGGGCCACCCCGTCGTCGATGGACTCCACCCGGGCACGGCCGGTCTCCACCTGGCCGGCCAACCGGGCCAGGCCTTCCCGGCGGTCGGCTTCGGCCTGCACGGCGGCCAGGTGGGCGCGTTCGGCTTCGGTTGCGGCCCTTTCCTTTTCGGCGAGCTCGCCGCGCGCCGACGCCAGCCTTCCGCGTGCGGCTTCGAGCTCGGCGAGCAGCGCGCGTTCGCGCTCGGCGATCTCCTCGGCCTCGGCGTCGAGTTCGTCGGGGTCGGGCCCGGTGCCGAGATCCTGGCGGTTGTCGAGGTACTGGGCGCGCTCACTGGCGATGCGCACCGTCGCGCTGACCCGCTCGGACAACGCGGAGAGCCGGAACCAGGTCTGCTGGGCGGCGTCGGAGCGCTCGGACAGCGATGCCACGGCCGCCTCGTGCGCCGCCAGTTGCTCGGCAGCCTGGGCCAGCCGGGCCGCCGCCTCGTCGTGCTCCCGGCGCAGGACCGTCTCGATGTCGTCGGCGCCGGCGAACTCCGCGCGCCGGGCGACCAGGTCGTCGGCGGCCAGCCTCAGCCGGGCGTCGCGCAGGTCGGCCTGGATGGTCTGGGCGCGGCGGGCGACCTCGGCCTGCCGGCCCAGGGGCTTGAGCTGGCGGCGCAGTTCGGTGGTGAGGTCGGTCAGCCGGGCCAGGTTGGCGGAGGTGGCGTCGAGCTTGCGCAACGCCTTCTCCTTGCGCTTGCGGTGCTTGAGCACCCCGGCGGCTTCCTCGATGAAGGCGCGCCGGTCCTCCGGGCGGGACTCGAGGATCTGGGACAGCCGGCCCTGACCGACGATGACGTGCATCTCCCGGCCGATACCGGAGTCCGACAAAAGCTCCTGGATGTCGAGCAGCCGGCAGCTGTTGCCGTTGATCTCGTACTCCCCGGCGCCGTCCCGGAACATCCGGCGGGTGATGGACACCTCGGAGTACTCGATCGGCAGCGCGTTGTCGGAGTTGTCGATGGTCAAGGTGACCTCGGCCCGGCCCAGCGGCGCGCGCGAGGACGTGCCGGCGAAGATGACGTCCTCCATCTTCCCGCCGCGCAGGGTCTTGGCTCCCTGCTCGCCCATCACCCAGCTCAGGGCGTCGACGACGTTGGATTTGCCGGAGCCGTTGGGCCCGACCACGCAGGTGATGCCGGGCTCGAAGCGCAGAGTCGTCGCCGAGGCGAAGGATTTGAAGCCCTTCAGCGTCAGACTCTTGAGGTACACGACGAGCGAGCCTACCGGCGCGGGGGTCAGCGCTCGCGGAAGCCCGACATCGGCTCCCCCGGGTGGCTGTACTCAGCGACCACGGTGTCCACCGATCCGGGGGTGGTCCCGCCGCGCAGCAGGCCCAGGAGCTGCTCACAGGCCTGCCTGGGCCCCTGCGCGACCACCAGCACGCGGCCGTCCGGCTGGTTGCCGGCGTAGCCGGTCAGCCCCAACTCCAGCGCCCGCGATCGGGTCCACCAGCGGAAACCCACCCCCTGGACGCGGCCGTGCACCCAGGCGGTCAACCGCGCCCGGTCCGCGGAGTTACTCACGGGAGGTCGCGACGACGTCGAAGGTGATCGCGGTCCCCGATTTCAGCGTCCTGCCGACGGTGCAGACCTGGTCGATGGCGCGACCGACCACCAGCAGCAGCCGGTCGCGCTCCTCGGCCGTCAGCGACGACAGGTCGATCTCGAGCTTTTCGGCCAGCAGCGGGTAGCGCTCGTCGTCGCGGTCGGCGTCACCGGACACCCGGATGACGGCCCGGTAGTCGTCGCCGAGCCGGCGTCTCAGCGGCTGGTCGCTGGACAGGCCGCTGCAGCCGGCCAGCGCGATCTTGAGGAGCTCGCCGGGGGTGAAGACGCCCTCGTCGGTCTCCGAGCCGATCAGCACCTGCGCCCCGCGGCTGCTGCGGCCGGTGTACCGGCGGACGCCGGTCCGCTCCACCCACAGGTCTGCGGTCATCTGTCTGGTTCCCCTTCCGCCCAAACTCACGTTTCGGCGGGAAAGTGCGAGACAAACCCGCCACAACGTCGATCTCGGCGAGAGACTACCGGCGCGGCCGCGGCTGGCAGACCGGGCAGTAGAACGACGACCGGTTCATGAACTTCTCCCGCCGGATCACCGCACCGCAGCGGCGACAGTGGCGGCCCTCGCGACCGTAGACGGCCAGGGAGCGGTCGAAGTAGCCGGACTGGCCGTTGACGTTGACATAGAGCGAATCGAAGGAGGTGCCTCCCTCCCGCAGCGCCTCGCGCATCACCTCCGCGGCGCAGTCGAGCACCCGTCCCAGCTGCCGGCGGGTCAGTTTCTCGGCGATGCGCGCCCCGTTGACCTCCGCGCGCCACAGGGCCTCGTCGGCGTAGATGTTGCCGATCCCGGACACCACGGTCTGGTCGAGCAGCTGCCGTTTGATCTCGGAATGCTTGCGGCGCAACACATTCACCACCGCGTCGCGATCGAAGCAGGGATCCAACGGGTCGCGGGCGATATGGGCGACCGGCTCGGGCACCCGGCTGCCGTCGACGGTGACGAGGTCGGCCAACTGCCAACCGCCGAAGGTGCGCTGGTCGACGAAGCTCAGCGCGGTGCCGTCGTCGAGCACCGCGGCGATACGCAGGTGTTCGGTCCTGGCGATCGGCCCGAGCAGCATCTGGCCGCTCATGCCGAGGTGGACCACGAGGGCGGCCTGCCCGTCTTCGACGGTGAGCCACAGATATTTGCCGCGCCGGTCGGTGCCGCTGATGCGGGCCCCCAGCAGCCTGGCGGCCAGGTCGGCCGCCCCGGCCTCGTGCCGGCGCACCGCGCGTGGATGGTGGACCCGCACCGCGGCGACGGACTTTCCCGCGACGTGCGCCTGCAGGCCGCGGCGCACCACCTCGACCTCGGGAAGTTCAGGCATCCAGCCCGGAATCGGGAGCAGGTTCGGCATCCAGCGCCGTCCAGGCCTGGGCGGCGGCCTCGGTCTCGGCGGCCTTCTTCGACCGGCCCGCCCCGGTCCCGTACGGCTCGGCGTTGATGTAGACGACCGCGGAGAACCGCCGGTCGTGGTCGGGGCCCTCGGCGACGACCTCATAGCGCGGGACGCCCAGTCCGCGGGAGGACGTGAGCTCCTGCAGGCTGGATTTCCACTCCAGCGCCGCACCCAGGGTCGGGGCGGTGTCGATCAGTTCGTCGAAGAGTCGCAGGACGACCCGGCGCGCGCCGTCCAGCCCGTGCTGCAGATAGACCGCGCCGAGCAGCGACTCCAGCGTGTCGGCCAGGATGCTGGCCTTCTCGTTTCCGCCGGTGTTCGTCTCGCCGCGACCCAGCAGCAGATACTCCCCCAGGCCGTGTTCGGTCAGTTCCCGGGCCACGCCCGCCAGCGCCTGGGTGTTGACGATGCTATTGCGGAGTTTGGCCAGTTCACCCTCGGAATTCTCCGGGTGCCGACGGAACAGCTCCTCGACGACGACCAGACCCAGCACCGCGTCGCCGAGGAGTTCCAGGCGTTCGTTGGTGGGCAGCCCGCCGTGCTCGTAGGCGTAGCTGCGGTGGGTCAGTGCCAGGGTCAGCAGATCCTCGGGCAGCTCGACGCCCAACGCGTCGAGCAGGGCGCGGCGGGTCACGACGGTTCTCCGTCGGGCGGCAGCAGTTCGGCCAGCTTCGCCCAGCGGGGGTCGATCCGTTCGTGACCGTGACCGGGTCCGGCACCGGCCAGGGCCACTCCGCACACCGGACACAGTCCGGGGCAGTCCTGGACGCACAGCGGGGCGAACGGCAGCGCCAGACCGACGGCATCCACGATCGGCTGCTCGAGGTCGACCGAGTGGTCCACGACGTGGCCGATCTCGTCCCGCTCGGTGGTGGACTCGGTCAGGCTGTCGGGGTAGGCGAACAACTCCGTGAGCGCGATCGCGAGATGCCCGCTGACCGGTTCCAGACACCGGGAGCACTGCCCGGAGGTGGGGCCGGACACGGTGCCGGACACCAGGACGCCCTCGGAAACCGACTCGAACCTCAAGTCCAGCTGAAGCGGCGACCCGGCTTCCATCGCGATGAGATCCAAGCCGATTCGGGCCGGACTGGGCACCTGCTGGTGCACCTCCTGCAGGGCACCGGGACGGCGGCCGAGGCGCGAGACGTCGAAGACCAGCGGCGAGCGCCGGTCCGCGGCGGCGTTCGGAGGCTTCGCCATACGGCGATCCTACGGTGCCCCCGGGTGCCGGGTTTGACCGCTAGTGCTGTGCGTAGTCGTGGGTTCCGGCCGCCGTGCGCAGTTGGTGCCGGCCGCGGCTGACCGAGCGCAGCGTGCCGTTGAGGTATTCCTCGAACTGGGCCAGCTTGTTGTCGACGTAGATATCGCACTCGCCCCGAAGCCGGTCGGCCTCGGCGTGGGCGGCATCGATGAGCCGGGTGGACTCGCCGTGAGCGGCCTGAACCACCTCGGTCTGAGACACCATCCGCTGCTGCTCCTTGATGCCTTCCTGCACGGCGTTCTCGTAGGAGATGTTGCCGTTCTCCACCAGGCGGTCGGCCTCGGCCTTGGCCCGGCTGGTGGCGGCCTCGTAATCCCGCTTGGCCGCCGCGGACAGCCGCGCCGCCTCCTCGCGGGCGTCGGCGACCATGCCTTCGCTGTGCTGACGGGCTTCGGCGACCATCCGGTCGGCCTGGGACTTGGCTTCGGCGAGCATCCGGTCGGCCTCCGCGCGGGCGTGGCTCACCAGCGAGCCGGCCTCGGCGCCGGCGTTTGCCACCGTCGTCTCGGCGTGCTCCTTGGCCTCCCTCAGCATGGTGTCGCGGCTGTCCAGCACGTCCTGGGCGTCGTCGAGTTCGCCGGGGATCGCGTCCTTGATGTCGTCGATCAACTCGAGCACGTCGCCACGGGGAACCACGCAGCCGGCCGTCATCGGCACACCGCGGGCTTCCTCGACGATCGCGCCCAGTTCGTCCAGTGCTTCAAAAACTCGGTACACGGTGCCACCCTTCAGGCTGTCACATTGATAGTGACCAGTGTGCCTGGTGTTACGCCTGTGACTGCGATAGCGATGCGGTGTGTCGCGATCCGGTGTCGTGTCCCATCGCCCTCAGTGACCGGCGAGCCTGGCCCGCAGCCGCCGGTTCACCGATTCGGGCAGCAACTGCGACACGTCCCCGCCGAAGGTGGCCACCTCCTTGGCCAGCGACGACGACACGAACGAGTACTGCGGGGTGGTGGCCACGAAGAAGGTGTCGACCCCGGCGATGTGCTTGTTCATCTGCGCCATCTGCAACTCGTACTCGAAGTCGGTGCCGGTCCGCAGGCCCTTGACCACCGCCGTGAACCCGCGTGCCTTGACGAAGTCGACCACCAGGCCGACCCCTGCCTCGGCGCGCAGGTTGGGCAGGTGCGCGCAGGCCTCCTCGATCATCGCGATCCGCTCCGCGGCGGAGAACATCCCGGCTTTGTTCGGATTGGTCAGCACGGCGACGATCACCTCGTCGAATTGCGCGGCCGCCCGCTCGAAGACGTCGATGTGTCCCAGCGTCACCGGGTCGAAGGATCCGGGGCAGACCGCGCCACTCATGGACGCTGACGCTAGCAGTCGGCCGGAGCGCTCAAGGCCCGACGTCGGCGCCCTCCAGGCGGGTGTCGCCGTAGCGGCGCACCGGCCACCCGGCCCATCCCGCCGGCCAGGTCAATTCCGGCGCGGACGCCGGCCGCTCGAACACGACCACGCTCCCCGGGCCGACCCACCCGTGATCGGCCAATGCGGCCAGCGCCGCCCGGACCTGCGCGGCGGGCAGGTCGTAGGGCGGATCGGCGAGCACCAGGTCCATCGGCCGGGCCGGGCCGGCGGACAGCACCGCGGCCACCTGACCCCGGCGCACGGACGCGCCGGGCAGTCCCACGGTCGCGATGTTGCGGGCGATGACCTCGGCCGCGCGGCGATCGCTCTCGACGAACAGCACCGAGGCCGCCCCCCGGGACAGCGCCTCCAGGCCCAGCGCACCCGAGCCCGCGTAGAGGTCCAGCACGCGCAGGCCGTCGAACTCCCGCCGGGCGGCCAGCACGTTGAACAAGGCCTCGCGCACCCGGTCGGTGGTCGGTCTGGCGGCCGGCGGCACGGCCAGGCGCCGCCCACCCGCGGCGCCCGCGACGATCCGGGTCACAACCGATCAGATCAGCGTGGACCAGTAGTCCCAGAAACGGACCAGGATGAGCAGCAGGATCCCGGTGAACCACAGCGCCACCAACGGCCAGCGCCATTGAAACAGGCCGTGCGCCAACGGATTCGACTCCAGCGGACTCAGCGCGATCGAGGCGACCACCACCAGGAGCGGGACCGTCACCGACCACACCACCATGCAGTACGGGCAGAGTGCGCCGATCCGGAACAGACTCTCGAAGGCCAGCCAGTGCACGAAGACGACGCCCAGTCCGGTGCCGATCATCAGACCCACCCAGTACCAACGGGGCAGGGCGACCCGGCCGAGAGCCAGCACACCGGTGACGATCACCACCGCGAAAGCGACGATTCCGAACAGCGGATTGGGCGGGCCGAAGACCGATGCCTGCGGGGTGTTGATCACCGAGCCGCAGGCCAGCACCGGGTTGATGCTGCAACTGGGGACGAATTTCGGGTCCTTGAGCATCTCGATCTTCTCGACCAGCAGCGTGGCGGAGGCGGCGAGTCCGATGACACCCGCGATCAGCACCCACCAGGCGCTCGCCCGGCCGACCCGCACGCCGGTATGCGCCGGCGCCGTCCGCACGGCGTCCGCCGGGGCCGGCGCGGTCACGCTCATCCCGCCGGAGCCGGGGCCGGGGCCGACGGCGCGGGCGACGGGGCCGGCGCCAGCGCGGGCAGCGGCCCGACGATCGAGCGGACCTTGGCCAGCAACTCATCCGGGTTCGCGGGGTTTATGTCCTGGCCGTTGAGCCGGATCGTCGGGGTGGCGGTGACCTTCGACGCGGCGGCCAGACCCTTGACCATCCTGTCGTACTTGCCCTTGTTGATGCAGTCCGGAACGCCACCGGTGACTCCGGCCTGGCGGGCGGTCTCGACCAGCGCCGCGTTGTCGGGTCCGGAACCGGAGCCCTCCTGGGGCTGCTTGGCGAACAACGCGGCGTGGAACCGTTTGAAGGCGTCCATGTTCTCGTCCGCGACACAGTAGGCCGCGTTGGCGGCGCGCGAGGAGTAGCCGCCGTTCACCCGGTTGAGGATGGCCAGCATGTTGTAGTCGACGGCCGCGGCGCCGCTGTCGATCAGCTTGGCGATCGTCGGTCCGAAGCTCTTCTCGAAGTCACGGCAGTGCGGGCACTGGAAGTCTTCGTAGATCGACAGCACCGCCTTGGGTTCGCCGGTGCCGTCCTTCTTGATGACGGACTGCGAAGCGACCCGCACCGCGCGCGGATCGGAGCCCTTCTTGTCGCTGCCCGTCACGATCCAGAGCACCAACCCGACGGCGAAGGCCACCACCAGGGCGGTCAGCCCCACCTTGACGAGCATGTCGCGCTTGCGGTCCTGGGCATTCAGGTCGTAGCGGGGCGGACTTTTCTTGTTGGCCACGGTCGGCTTATCCTCGCTGTCGGTCGTTTCGGGCGCCCCCAGAATACCGGCGAGTGCCCCGGGTTCTCAGTCGCGGGCCAGGTGAGCCCGCAGAGCGGAGATCATCTCCGCGTTGGCCCGGGCCACACCGCCGCCGAGGGCGTTGAGGTTGAGGAAGGCGTGGATCATCGACGACATCAGTCGGTGGTCGACGGGAACGCCGGCCTCCCGCAGTCGGGCCGCGTACTGCTCACCCTCGTCGCGGAGCAGGTCGAAACCGGCGGTGACCACCAGTGCCGGCGACAGCCCGGCCAGGTCCTCGGCCACCAGAGGCGATACCAGGGGGTGGGAGAAGTCCAGTTCGGAGCCCTCGACGTAGCAGTTCTGGAACCATTCCATGTCGTTCCGGGTCAGCAGGAACCCCTCGGCCAGCAGCGAACGGGATCGGGTCTGGCCCCGGCAGTCGGTGACCGGGTAGATCAGCCACTGCAGCGCCGGCAGTGGGTCGCCGGCGTCACGGGCCAGTCGGGTGACCACCGCGGCCAGGTTGCCCCCGGCGCTGTCACCGGCGACCGCGACCCGCCGCGGGTCGGCGCCCAGCTCGACCGCATGCTCCCGCGCCCACCGGTAGGCGGCGTAGGCGTCGTCCGCGGCGGCCGGGGCCGGGTGCTCGGGGGCCAGTCGGTAGTCGACGGCCAGCACGTGCACCCCGGCGTCCCGGCTGATCAGCCGGCACACCGAGTCATGGGTGTCGAGGTCCCCGAAGACCCAACCGCCGCCGTGGAAGAAGACGACCAGCGGCGCCGGGCCACCTCCGGCCTGGGGCCGGTAATGCCGGGCGGGGATGGTGCCGGCCGGTCCCGGAATCGACACCGGTTTGATGTCGGCGACACGAACATCCCGCTCGTCGAGCGCCGCGGTCAGCTCGCGGTTGACCGCCCGGGTGGCGAGGTGATCGTCCGCGACCGCCAGGCCGCCGATGCCCACCGCCTTCTGCGCGGCCAGCAGCATCTGAATGGACGGGTCCAGGGTGTTGCCGTCGATGGTCACCGCCCGGCCGCCGGAGAGCAGACGTTTGGCCGGTTCCGGAAGCCGCGGAATCAGCTTCACGCCCAACTTGTTTCCGACGACCAGTGCCCGTTTCCCGACGGTTGCCATGAGCGGCAGCCTACGCCCGGCCGGGCCCGACGCCGGTGCGCCTCGGATCCGCCGTCGCCTCGGTACTATCCTCACGATCCACGGACGAATCGAATGCACAGGCAGGTGACATGACACCGGCGGCCGCTGTTCCCACCGTCACGCTCAACGACGACCACACCATCCCGGTCCTCGGACTGGGCGTCTCCGATCTGGCGCCCGCCGCGGCCGAGGCGGCCGTCGCCGCGGGACTCGCGGCGGGTTACCGGCTGATCGACACCGTCCACGGCGACAACGAGGTGGCGGTCGGGCGTGCCATCGCCGCCTCGGGTATCGCCCGTGAGGACCTCTACGTCACCGCCAAGCTGGCGATGGCGGATCAGGGCTTCCAGTCCTCCCAGGACGCCTGCAAGGCCAGCCTGGCCCGCCTCGGCTTGGAATACGTCGACCTGTACCTCATCCACTGGCCGGCCGAGCAGAACGGTAAGTACATCGACGCCTGGGGCGGGATCATGAAGTCCAAGGAGGTCGGTGACACCCGTTCGATCGGAGTCAGCAACTTCAGCCCCGAGCACCTGTCGAACATCATCGACCTGTCGTATTTCGTCCCCGCGGTCAACCAGATCGAATTGCACCCGCTGCTCAACCAGGCGGAGTTACGGGCCGTACATGCCGAGCATTCGATCGTCACCGAGGCCTCCGGCCCGCTCGGGTCCGGAAAACTGCTGGCGAATCCCGCCGTCACGGCGGTCGCCGCCGAGCACGGCAAGTCTCCGGCGCAGGTCCTCCTGCGGTGGAGCCTCCAACTCGGCAATGTCGTCCTGCCGCGCACCTCATCGCCCGACCGGCTGGCTGAGAACCTCGACGTCTTCGGCTTCGAACTCGACGAAGCCCAGATGGGCGTCCTCAGCGGCCTCGACGACGGAACCCGGTTCCGGCCCGGCCCGGAGACCCCCGCCGCCGACTGAGCGGGATTGCCGGGACAAAAGTTTGCCCATACGGGTGACATTCAGGCAATTTCAAGTTAACTTACCTTTTACTCAGGTAGCTCACAGGAAAGGTCACCGTCATGCACGTCACCTATCGCTCATATCTCACCTCGGGTGTCGCCGCCCTTGGCGTCGGTGCGATCGCGCTCGCGCCGATCCAGCCGGTGCCAGGCCACGTCGCCCTCGCTCCGGACAAGGCCGTCAGCACCCTGGCGGTGGAACTGGCGGCTTCGATCGACCCGATCACCCCCTGGGTCGACACCATCAAGACCTCCCTGGCCAACGTCCAGCAACTGCTGGACTTCTACCTGGAGAAGCCCTTCCCGCTGATCCAGACCATCGCCGCCAATCAGGTCACCTACTTCCAGGAGCTGCCGGACGTCGGCCTGGTCGCCGAGCAGGTGTGGGGCAACGTCCAGACCTTCTTCCAGGCGCCGTGGTCGCCGGGAGATCCTGCCGGCGAATACATTTCGCCCGTTCCGGTCGCCTCCGTCCTGAGCATCCCGATCAGCCAGCAATTCGTCTTCGGGCTGCTGCCGACGATCCTCGGTGACCAGACCTACACCCAGTACGAGCCGATCCTGAACTTCCTCGCCACCCCCTACAGCGGCCAGGTCGTCGGCCTGCTCGGCCCGCTGTTCGCGCCGCTGGTCGAGTTGACCCGCAGCTTCACCGCGATCGGCCAGTTCTTCCAGGACGGCGACGTCATCGGCGCCATCAACGAGCTGATCAACATCCCGGCCCGCGTGACCAACGGCGTGCTCAACGGCGCCGGTTATCTGGACCTCACCGGGGTCGTCAACGCGATCGCCCCGCTGCCGCCGGAGATCAAGAACGTGGGGCTCAACCTCGGCGGTCTGATCAGTCCCCCGGTCCCGATCGCTGGAACCCTCGACGCGCCGACGGCGTGGAACGGCGGGGTGGCCTTCGATTCGCTGGCCGCCGGAATCGACTACAAGGTCTCCGAGTTCCCGCGGCCCAACGGCACCTCGGTCGTCGTCAACGACCCGGGCATCCCGGTCAGCTGGATCGGCTCGGCGATCGGTCTGGGCCAGTTGCTCTCCGAAAAGATGGTGGTGACGCCGCCGATGACCGCAGCCGCCGCCGAGACGGCCACTGCGGACACGTCGGCGGCGCCGGCACCGGCTGCAGTGGCCGAGGCGGCCCCCGCCGAGTTCGCCGCTCCGGAGGTCGCCGCTCCGGAGGTCGCCGCTCCGGCCGTCGCCGAGGAGACCGCCCCGGCCGCGCCGGTGGCCGCGAAGGTCGCCGACGTCGCCGCCGAGGTGAAGGTGCCCAAGGCGGCGGCAGCAGCCGCCGCAGTGGAAGCCGCGGTCGAGGCTCCGGCACAGGCTGGCGGCAAGGCCGCCGCCGGCAGCGCGAACTCCGGAAACGAGAAGGCCGCCAAGGCCTCCGCACGCGGAATGGGCAAGTCCGGCGCCGCTCGCGGCGCCCGCTGACGACGAACGCGGCGGTCAGCTGCTCGGGCAGCCGGCCGCCGCGTTCTGCAGTCGCCGGGCCGAGGCCGCATCGACCGGGAGCCGGTAGCCGCGCAGCACCGCGATGAACTGCACCGCGTACTGGCACCAGAAGTCCGTGTTGGGCGGCATCCACTCCCCCGGCGGCAGATCGCCCTTGTCCTGGTTGGCTTTTCCCGCCACCGCCAGCAGGTTGGCCGGGTCGTTGGCGAAGCGCTTGCGCATCGCACCGGTCCAATCCCGGGCCCCCATGTCCCAGGCGAAGGCCAGTGGGACGATGTGGTCGATCTGCACCGACGCGCCGACCCGATCACCGCGGACGAATCCGACGGTGGCGTTGGTGTAGGGATCACGCAGGGTGCCCGTGGCGACCGCCTGCGGGCAACGCCCGGTGGCCACGTAGGTCTTGTCCAGCAGGTCGCGGTCGAGGATGTCATTGCGGGTGTCGCACCGGTTGCCGCCGCCCGGGGCGCCGTTGTCGTCGTCCCAGGCCGCCCCGAACGCCGTCCGGCGGTAGTCGTCGCCGCGGACGCGGGCCGGCACGACGGTGAGACCGGCCAGCACGTCGGCGCC
>NZ_JBBATF010000037.1:0-21030 GCF_040398885.1 Mycobacterium sp.
CGCCAGCCTATCGGCCGCCGACCGGCGTGCCTGTGCTGGGATCGGACCCATGAAATCGCGTTTCCTGCCCTACGCCACCACGCCGGCCCGGCTGACCGCGCAGTTGATCAGCGACGTGCTGGTCGCCACGTGGATCACGCTGTGGGTGCTCACCGGCACCGCCGTGCACCACGCGATCGCCACCTTCGCCCGGGTCGGCACCGAGGTGCAGGACAGCGCGAACGGCATCTCCGACAACCTCAGTTCGGCCGGGGACAACGCCGACCGCATCCCCCTGGTCGGCGGTGCGCTGGCCACCCCGCTGCGGGCCGCCAGCGAGGCGGCGCTGGACCTGGCCGGGGCCGGGCAGAGCCTGAACAGCACCGCGACCTGGCTGGCGGTGCTGCTGGCGATCGCGGTCGCCGGCCCACCGATCCTGGCCGTCGGAATGCCCTGGCTGTTCCTGCGGATCAAGTTCTTCCGCCGCAAGTGGACGGTGATCTCGCTGGCTCAGACTCCGGCCGGCGAGCAACTGCTCGCGCTGCGGGCGCTCGCCAACCGGCCGCTGCGCAGCCTGACCGAGATCACCCCCGACCCGGTCGGGGCGTGGCGGTATCAGGATCCGGTCGCGGTGCGCGGGCTGGCCGCGCTGGAATTGCGGTCGGCCGGCGTCGCCCGGGTGACTTCGGCGCGCTGATCGCCGGTGAGCGGCGAAAACCGCGCCAAAGTGGAACCGATTGCGCGGCTTGGCCGTCGAACCAAGCATGCTCGAGGATTATTTGCGTCGGCATGACGGCGTCATCACGCTCGCACAGGCCCGCCGCAGCGGACTGAGCCACCCCGCCATACAGCGGCGAGTGCAGTCCGGAAGATGGCGGCGCTGCGCCAAGGGCGTCTACTTCGCCGACGACCGCCCGTTCACGACGGCCGCTCGCATCCGCGCCGCGGTGTGGGGTCGCGGGCCCAGCGCAACTGCGAGCGGACTGGCAGCCGCATGGTGGCTCGGCCTGATGTCGATCGAGCCGGGCGAGGTCGAAGTAACCGTGCCGCGCAACAGCCACGGTCGCTGCGGTGCCGGCATCAGGGTGCGTCGCCGGGACCTCAACGATCATGACATCTTCGAGGACCGTGGGCTGCGCGTCACCGGCCTCGCGTTGACCGTGCTCGAGGCCTCAGCCCGCAGGGGCGGAGGCGCGAAGATCATGGACTCCGCGTTACAGCGCCGGGTCGGCCTCACAGACCTGCAGCGCGCTCACATGCGTAACCGAGGCCGCCATGGGGCAGCCGCAGCGCGGCGGATGCTTCAGGCCGCCTCGGGAGGCGCGCGGTCGGAAGCCGAGCGCCTGGTGCTTCAGCTTCTGCGCGGCTCGGGGATGAGCGGGTGGCACGCCAACTACAAGGTCGGCCCCTACGCCGTCGACATCGCCTTCCCGCGGCAGCGGGTGGCCATCGAGATCGACGGCTGGGCGTTCCACAGCGACCAGGCGGCGTTCCAGAACGACCGCTCGCGCCAGAACTGGCTTGCTCTGCAGGGCTGGCAGGTGCTGCGGTTCACCTGGCTCGACATCACCCAGCACCCCGAACGGGTGCTGGCCGCGATCCGCGCCGCCGTTTCGGCGCGCTGATCGTCGCTGAGCGACGATAACCGCGCCGAAATTCGCGCTAGAGGATGGCGCCGGGGGTGTACCCGGCGGCATCGGGGTAGGCACTCACCAGTTCCGTCACGGCCGCGACCACCCGGTCGACCTGCGAACCGGCCGCGCCGGTGAACGACTGCCGGTCGGCCAGCGCGGCATCCAGGGCCGCCCGGTCCAGCGGCAGCCGCGGGTCCGCCGCCAACCGGTCCAGCAGATCGGGTTCGGCGCCGCGTTCCCGCATCGCCAGTGCGACGGCCACCGCGTGCTCCTTGATGACCTCGTGGGCGGCCTCGCGCCCCATCCCGGCGCGCACCGCCGCGATCAGCACCTTGGTGGTCGCCAGGAAAGGCAGATAGCGGTCCAGCTCCCGCCGGATCACCGCCGGGTAGGCCCCGAACTCCTCCAGCACGGTCAGGAACGTCTCGATCTGTCCGTCGACGGCGAAGAACGCATCCGGCAGTGCCACCCGGCGCACCACCGAGCAGAACACATCACCCTCATTCCATTGCGCCCCAGCGAGTTCCGCGGCCATCGAGGCGTAGCCGCGGAGCACCACCTGCAGCCCGTTGACCCGTTCGCAGCTGCGGGTGTTCATCTTGTGCGGCATGGCCGAGGAGCCGACCTGGCCGGGCGCGAAGCCCTCGGTGACCAGTTCGTGGCCGGCCATCAACCGGATGGTGTGCGCCATCGACGACGGGCCGGCGCCCAACTGCACCAGCGCCGAGAGCACGTCGTGGTCCAGCGACCGCGGGTAGACCTGGCCGACGCTGTCGAGGACGGCGGCGAAACCGAGGAACTCCGCGACGCGACGCTCCAACTCAGCCAGCCGGCCGGCATCGCCGTCGAACAGGTCGAGCATGTCCTGGGCGGTGCCCATCGGCCCCTTGATCCCGCGCAGCGGGTACCGGTCGATCAACTCCCCGATGCGGGTCAGCGCGATGAGGACTTCCTGCGCCGCCGAGGCGAACCGCTTGCCCAGGGTGGTGGCTTGCGCGGCCACGTTGTGGCTGCGGCCGGCCATCACCAGTTCGCGGTAGCCGACGGCGTGTTCGGCGAGCCGGGCCGCCACCGCGACGCCGTGGGCGTGCACCAGTTCCAGCGACTGCCGGATCTGCAACTGCTCGACGTTCTCGGTGAGGTCGCGGCTGGTCATGCCCTTGTGCACGTGCTCGTGGCCGGCCAGGGCGTTGAACTCCTCGATGCGGGCCTTGACGTCGTGGCGGGTGACCCGTTCCCGGGCCGCGATGGAGGCGAGGTCCACCTGTTCCAGGACCCGTTGGTAATCGGCGAGCGCCGCGTCGGGAACCTCCACCCCCAGTTCGCGCTGGGCGCGCAGCACCGCCAGCCACAGGCGGCGCTCGGCGCGGATCTTCGCCTCCGGGGACCAGATGGCGACCATCTCCGCGCTGGCGTAGCGGCCGGCCAGGACGTTCGGGATGGTCACGAACGGAAAGCTTACGGTTTGTCCTGTGACCTCTCCCGTGCACTTCGTCGGAGTCGACCTCGCCTGGGGCCGGCGCAGCCCGACCGGTGTCGCCGTGCTCGACGCCTCCGGGGCGCTGAGTCACCTGGGTGTGGCCGGCGACGACGACGACGTCCTGGCCCAACTGGGCCCCTACGTGGCCGGGGATTGCGTGGTCGCCGTCGACGCCCCGCTGGTGGTGACCAACCCCAGCGGGAACCGGCCCTGCGAGGCCGCGCTGAACCGCGACTTCCGCCGGTTCGACGCCGGCGCCCACCCGGCCAACACCGGCCTGCCCTGGTTCGCCGACGGAGGCCGGGGGGCGCGGTTGTGCGCCGCGCTGGGACTGGACCTGGATCCGCGATCGGCGTCGGCGCGCAAGGCCATCGAGGTCTATCCGCACGCCGCCAGCGTGGTGCTGTTCGGTCTGGACAAGACCCTGAAGTACAAGCAGAAGCAGGGCCGCGAGTTCCCCGACTTGCGCTCAGAGTTGTTGGCGCTCATGGCTTTCATCGAGGGCCTTACCGACCTCACGGTCACCGGCTTCCCGGACTGGTGTGCGCTCGGGGCCGCCGTTCGCGACGCCACCCGCAAGTCTGAACTGCGCCGTGCCGAGGATCCCGTCGACGCGGTGCTGTGCGCCTACCTCGCCCGCTTCGCCACCGTGCGGCCCGCGGACGTCACCGTCTACGGCGACGTGGAATCCGGGTGCATCGTCACACCGGCACTCAAGCCCAGGCCGTCGACGTCCCGGTGAGGTCGCTGACCTGACGCAGGAACCGCCGGACGGTGGCCGGATTACCGCGCCGTTGCCACCCGAACGTCGTGGGCCGCTGCGCCCGGTCGTGCCAGAAGTGGCCCGGCCTGGACTGCGGGCGGGTGGCCACCAGCCAGACGGCGGTGTCGGCGCCGTCGGCCAGGTCGCGCAGCAGCGGCCTGGTGATCACCCGGAATCTCGGCAGATACTCCGCGACTCCCGGGGTGTCGACCCAACCGGGATGCATGCTCTCCACTTTGACGTCGGTCCGGGCCAGTCGGCGCGCCCACGCGTCGGCTAGGACCACCTGCATGCGTTTGGTGCGCGCGTAGGTGCGCACTCCGTTGTAGTCGTGACTGGACTCCAGGTCGTCGATCACCAACGGCGTGCTGTACATGCCGCCGGAGGACACGAACACCACCGAGGCGCCGCCGGCGGCGCGCAACAGCGGCAGCAGTCGCTCGGTCATCAGGTGCGGTCCCAGGATGTGGGTGGCCAGTTGCACCTCGTGGCCCTGTTTGGTGACGCGCCGGTCCCTGGGCATCAGGCCCGCGTTGTGCACCAGCCCGTCCAGGGCCGGCACCCGCCTGGCGAAGTCGGCGGTCCAGTCCGCCACGGCTTGCAGGTCGGAGACGTCGCACTCCTCGCCGACCACCTCGGCGCGGGGAAACTCCTTTCGGGTCTGGGAGACGCAGCGGCGAATCTTGACGGCGTTGCGACCCAACAGGTGCACGGTCGCGCCCAGGCCGGCGAACGCGCGGGCCATCTCGAGCCCGATGCCGGCGGTGGCGCCGGTCACCACGACCCGCTTCCCCAACAGCGCGTCGGGCGCGGGATCGTCGGGCCACCAGCGCCGCCGCAACCCGGGCCCGATCCTGGTGTAGCCGAGCACCAGTGCCCGGTCCATCACCCCGTCGATGAACCCGGTCACCGGGCGGGCGACATCCGGCAACTCCATGCTCAGATCCGTTGGTCGATAGGCGCCAGTACGTCGATCACATCAACCAGGTTGGCACGAACACTCTCCCGCGGCGTATCGCGGTCGTCGACCAGGGCCGAGACCACCGCGCCGTCGACGGAATAGAGCAGTGCGGTCATCATGTCCACCCGCGCGTGTCGGCCGGACCTGACCATCGCCTCCCGGACGGCGTCGATCCGATGGTGCAGAAGTCGCCGTTCGACGCCGCGCATCGCCGGGTAGCGAGCACACGCGATGTAGCGCTCATAACGAGAGATGAGTTGCTCGCGGTGCGAATCACCGGCGAGCAGGTCGAGAAGCAGGTCCGCCACCGCCTCCGCGCCGCGACGCCGGCGCGGCAGCGCCCCGACCCGCTCACGCAGTCGGGTGACCTCGATGGCGCCCAGGTATTCGACCGCGGTTTCGATCAATTCCTCCAACGAGGAGAAGTAGTAGGTCGTCGAGGCCAACGGAAGACCGGCCCGGCCCGCCACCGCACGATGGGTCACCGCCTCGAATCCGCCCTCGCACAACAAGTCAGCGGCCGCGCTCACGAGCGCGAACCGCCGTCGCTCTCCCTTCGGCGTCACCGCGGCGGTCACCATCGCCATCGTGCCAGCGGACCGCCGTCCATACCGACGGATTCCCGGAAGTGGTGATGGTGTTACGCCAGGGACCAACGGTACGCCCGGCTGGTGGCAGGATGGCGTCCCATGCCGATCATGACTCGCCGGACAGCGCTGCGCCTGGGGGCCGGAGCCGCCGCAGCGGCCGCCGCCGGTGCGTTGGCCGAGCCGCCGGCCGGTCGCGCGGACGCACCGGCGACCGTCAGTGGGACGTTCGTCTCCGCCGCCCGGGGCGGCATCCCGACCAACTGGGCGATCGCCCGGCCGCCCGGTCGGACCGGAACGCTTCGGCCGGTGATCGCGCTGCACGGCAAGGGCAGCAGCGCGGCGACCGTGATGGCCGGCGGGGTGGAGAGCGGTCTGGCCCAGGCCGTCGCTGCCGGCCTGCCGCCGTTCGCGGTGGTCGCCGTCGACGGCGGCGCCAGCTACTGGCATCGTCGCGCGTCCGGCGAGGACGCCGGCGCAATGGTGCTCGGGGAGCTCATCCCGATGCTGTCCGAACAGGGCCTGGACACCTCACGGGTGGGCTTCCTGGGCTGGTCGATGGGCGGCTACGGCGCACTGCTGCTCGGCGCCCGACTGGGGCCGGCCCGAACCGCCGCGATCTGCGCGGTGAGCCCGGCGCTGTGGCTCTCACCGGGTGCGGCCGCCCCCGGCGCATTCGACGGCGCCGATGATTTCGCCGCCAACGATGTCTTCGGCCTGCCTGCTCTGGGTTCGATTCCGCTGCGCGTCGACTGCGGCTACGGCGACCCGTTCTACGCGGCGAGCAGGGAATTCGTCGCCCGACTCCCCAACCCGCCGGCCGGCGGCTTCGCACCGGGAGGCCACGACGGGTCCTACTGGAGTTCGCAGTTGCCGGCCGAGATCGCCTGGCTGGCGCCGCTGCTGGCCGCCTGAGTCAGAAGACGGTGTTCCAGTCCAGGAACTCCGCCGCATAGTCGGCGTCGCCGCTGACGCTCACATCACGTTCGCGCCAGCCGGCCCGCCGGGTGACCCATTCCGGGAATTCGGTTGCCACAGCGGTGATCCGGGCAGCATCGGAATCGGAACCGCCGTCCGACGGAGTGAGCGCGCCCGAGCGCTCAACACGCCACGACCCGCCGCCCGGCCCGGCGAGGGTGATCGACAGGGGCCGGTCGAGCCAGACCGGCCTGGCGGCCCGGAGTCGGTTGGACAGCACCGCCATCAGCCATTCCAGGATCACAGCCATCCGGTTCGAGTCGATGACGGGGGCGGACCGGCCGAGGGCGGGCGCCATGTCGTGGGCGAGGTGGGTGTGGTGGTCGAAGACCAGCGCGCCGGGCAGTGCCCGCATCGGGAACACTCCCAGTTCCGCCAGTGGCAGCCTGACCAAGCCGACCGGATTGCTCACCAGCATCGGGGTTGTTGCCGCGAAAACCCTGCTCCACCTTCGGTATTCACCGAACACCTGCATAGGAGTGCGTTCCCGGCGGATGTCCACCATCTGATCGTTGATCTGTTCGAGTCCGTCGGTCCGGATGATCTTGACCAGGGCTGGTCCGAACATGGCATGGCAAGCCGCACCCATGTGAGCCACCACGTCGGCGATGCTCCAACCCTCGGCGCGGCTGTTCATCCGCCAGTCCGCCGGGGCCAGCGACGCGCAGAAAGCCAGAACGTCGGCACGCTGGGCACGGAACGCCGCCCGCCGGTCGATCACAACGCGACCCTTCCTTCGGCGGCGTCCAGTGCGATATCGGTGCGGAAGTGGCCGCCCGCCAATTTGATTCGCGAAATCGTGGCGTAGGCCGCCTCGCGCGCGCCGGAGAGGTCGGCGCCGGTGCCGACGACCGACAGCACCCGGCCGCCGGAGGAGACCACCGCACCGTCGTCGCGACGTGCGGTGCCGGCGTGCAACACCCCCTCGGCCTCCGCACCGGTGACGACGTCACCGACCCGCGGGCGGCCGGGATAGTTCTCCGCCGCCAGCACCACGGTGACGGCGTATCCGTCCCGCCATTGCAGCGGGGGGAATTCGGCCAGCGCTCCGGTGGCGGTCGCGTACAACAGCCCGCCGAGCGGGGACTCGAGCAGCGCAAGCACCGCCTGCGTTTCGGGATCACCGAAGCGGCAGTTGAATTCGACGACGGCCGGACCGCCGGAGGTCATCGCAAGTCCGGCGTAGAGCAGCCCGGAGAACGGGCAACCGCGCCGGGCCATCTCGGCGGCCACCGGTTCCACGACGTCCCGCACGATCCCGGCGGTGACAGTCTCGGGCAACCACGGCAGCGGGGCGTAGGCACCCATGCCGCCGGTGTTGGGTCCGCTGTCGCCGTCCCCGACCCGCTTGAAGTCCTGGGCGGGCAGCAACGGCACCACGGTTGTTCCGTCGACCAGACAGAACAGCGACACCTCGGGGCCGTCGAGGAAGGACTCCAGCAGCACCGGGTGCCCGGACTCCAGCAGGTCGGCCGCGTGGACACGGGCGGTGTCCCGGTCGGCGGTGACCACCACGCCCTTGCCCGCGGCCAGTCCGTCGTCCTTGACCACCCAGGACCGCTGCCCGGCGGGCGGCCCGAAGCGGTCCAGGGCGGCGTCCAACCCGGCGGGGTTGTCGACGGTCTCGCTGGTGGCGGTGCGCACCCCGGCGACGGCCATCACGTCTTTGGCGAAGGCCTTGGAGCCCTCGATGCGGGCGGCGTCCGCCGACGGTCCGAAGCAGGCGATCCCGGCCGCCCGGACGGCGTCGGCCACCCCCCGGACCAGCGGCACCTCGGGTCCGATCACCACCAGGTCGGCGTTCAGTCGGGCGGCCAGGCCGGTGACCTCCGCCGGTGAGGTCACGTCGACCTCGTAGGGGGTGGCCACCGCGGCCGTCCCGGCATTGCCGGGCGCCACTGCCAGGAAGTCGACCGCAGGATCCTTGACCAGCCCGAGCAGCAGGGCGTGTTCGCGGGCACCGGATCCGATCACGAGGACGCGCACGATGTCACACCCTAAGCCGTGCGGGTCGCCGGGCCGGGATTCGCATGGCTCAACGGCCTGAGGACTCGGCCCGCCTGGCGATGACCCTCTCGACCGCATTGTTGAAGTTCGAGCCGAGCGGGAAGCCGACGTAATGGGTGATGAATACGGCCATCGCGCGCAATTCCGCGTCGGTCATCTCCTGGTTGTGCAGCGCGGCGTTGACCTGAATCTCCACGAGGTCGGTCAGGCCGAGGGCGGTCACCACCGAGAGTGTGACCAATCTCTTGTCGCGCATCGACAGGCCGGGCCGGCTCCAGATGTCGGCGAAAAGATGGTCGGCGGTGAGCGCGAAATAATCACCCGGCAGGTCGGGCATCTCCCAGCCGTAGACCTCCTTCATCTTCTCCAGGCCCTTGCGGCGAATCTCGTCCATGTTCAGTCCTTCCCGTGCGGAACACCCAGTCCCGCCGCCAGGGCGACCAGAGCGGCCCGCGCCAGCGGTAGGTCAGCCCCGACCGAATCACCCAGGGCCAGAGCAAGACTCAGATCCTTCTCGCCCAGATCCCGGGTGTGGGTGAAGGCGTCGTGAAGCCAGTGTCCCGGCTCCAGTTCGCTCATGTTGTCCCGGATCATGATCGCCCCGGCCCCACCGGTGAGCGCGTCGGTGTGGCGCACCACCCGTCCCAGCGCCTGCAGGTCCAGGCCGGCCGCCTCGGCCAGTCGCATCGCCTCGCAGGCGGCCGCGAACGAGGTGAAGGTGACCATGTTGCGGGCCAGTTTCATCCGGGTCCCCGAGCCGGGCTCCCCGGCATGGATCACCAGCGCCGCCCATTGCTTGAACACCGGCTTCACCTGCTCGTAGACGTCGCGGGGTGCGCCGACCATGGTGGCGAGCCGACCCGTCTCGGCAGCACCGGCGCCGCCGCTGACGGGCGCGTCGATCACCCGAATGCCCTGGCGGGCATAGCGTTCGGCAAGTTCGGCGGCGGTGGAATCGGCGATCGTGGAGTGGATGGCGATGACGGTGCCGGATGAGGCGTGCTCGGCCAGTTCGGCTACCACCTCCCGCACCTGCGCGTCGTCGAGGACGGTGACCTCGATGAGATCCGCGGCGGCGACCTCGGCCACACCGGCGGCGACGGTCGCCCCGGCCTCGGCGAACGGCGCCATCACCTTGTCGCGGATGTCGTAGACCGTCAGCCCCCCGGGCCAGCCGATCAACCGCATCGCCATCGGGGCGCCCATGCTGCCCAGTCCGACGTAGCCGACTCTCGGTTCGGTCATGATCGCCCCTCCTCGTCGTCGCCGGTCATGGTCGGATGATCTGTCCGCCGTCGACGTTGAAGATCTGCCCGGTGATCCACTTGGCGTCGTCGGACAGCAGGAACAGGCACATTCCGACCAGGTCTTCGGGCTGACCCAGGCGGCTGAGCGGAATACGCTTCACGATGTCCTCGACGATCGCCCCCGGAGTGGTGGTCCGGTTTGCCTCGGTGTCGATCGGGCCCGGCGCGATGGCGTTGATCCGGATGTTCTGCCAACCCAGTTCGCGGGACAGTTGCTGGGTCAGCCCATTGACCCCGACTTTCGCCAAACCGTAGTAGTTCGCGTAAAGCCATGCCGCCGTTGATGACTGGTTGACGATCGCGCCACCGCCCCGGGATGCCATGCTCTTGTAGACCGCACGGGTGCAGACCAGTGCGCCGTCGAGGTTGACGCTCATGAACCTCTTGTAATAGTCCCAGTCGACGGTGAGCAGCATGTCCAGTCTCATTCCGCCGAAGATGGCGGCATTGTTGACCAGGAAGTCGATGCCGCCGAACTCCCCGATCGCCCGGTCGGACATCGCGCGGGCCGAGTCGGGGTCGGCGACGTCGACCGCGACGGCGATCGCGCGGCCGCCGTCGGCGACGATCCCGGCAGCCACCCGTTCAGCGCCCGCGGTGTTGATGTCGGCCACCACCACGGCGGCGCCCTCCCCCGCCAGTGCCTCGGCGTAGACCTGACCGATGCCACCACCGGCGCCGGTGACGATCGCCACCTTTTCAGTGAACTTCATGTCTCTCCTCCGCCCGGATTCGCCGGAGCCTGTCACACCGCCGTCGCAATCGCCTTGAGTTCGAGGTACTCCTCGAAGCCGGCCACGCCCATCTCCCGCCCGACCCCGGACTGCTTGAAGCCGCCGAAGGGCACGTCCGCCGAGTACCAGACCCCACCGTTGACATTGACGGTGCCGACCCGAAGGCGGTCGGCCACCGACTGCGCGCGTTGCGGATCGGCGCCGAACACCGTGCCGGACAACCCGTAGGGCGAGTCGTTGGCGATGCGGACGGCGTCGTCGTCGCCGTCGTGGGCGATCACGGTCAGCACCGGGCCGAATATCTCCTCCCGGGCGACCCGCGCCTGGTTGGTGAGACCGACGACGACGGTGGGTTCGATGAAGAATCCGCGGTCACGGTCGGGGGGCCGGCCGCCGCCGCAGGCGAAGCCGCCGCCCTCGGCGAGCGCGAGGTCGAGGTAGGACTGGATCCGGTCGCGCTGGCGGACGGAAATGACGGGCCCGCAGACGGTTCCGGGACTGGTCGGATCCCCGGGCCTGATGCCCAGCATGGTCGCCGCCGCGGCGGCCGCGGCTTCGTCGTAGTGCGCCCGGGGGACCACCAGTCGGGTCGTGATGGCACAGCCCTGCCCGGCGTGCACGGATGCGGTGAAGGCGGCCACGGCGCAGGCGGCGGGCAGGTCGGCGTCGTCGAGGACCAGGAACGCCGACTTCCCGCCCAGTTCCAGGAAGACCCTCTTGATGGTCTGCGCACCGGCGGCCATCACCGCCCTGCCGGTGGCGGTTGAACCGGTGAACGACACCATGTCGACGCGCGGGTCGCCGGACAGCATCGCGCCGACGGCGTGGTCGTCGGAGGTGACGATGTTGACCACTCCCGACGGAATCTCGGTGTGTTCGGCGATCAACTCACCGAGAACCGCTGCGCACCATGGGGTGTCGGGGGCGGGCTTGAGGACGACGGTGTTTCCGGCGGCCAGCGCCGGGCCGATCTTGGCGAGATTGATCTGGTGCGGGAAGTTCCACGGTGTGATCGCGCCGACGACACCGACCGGCTCCCGCACCAGGGTCCGCCGGGTCTTGATTCCCATCGGGGCGGCGATACCCAGGTCGGTGCGCCAACGGTAGGTCTCCGCGGTGTCGGCGGGGAACGACAGGTCGCCGACCGGTCCCTCCAGTTGCGCCGCCGCGGTGAGCATCCGGGGTGCGCCGGCCTCGGCCATGGTGATCTCGCGCAGTTCTTCGACGTGCTCGCGCATGGCGTCCTGCAGCTGCCGGATGCAGCGGACCCGCAGTGCGGTGTCGGTTGACCAGGCGGTGCGGTCGAATGCGCGCCGGGCCGCGTCGATGGCCCGGTCCATATCGGCGCGGTCGGCGTTGGCGGCCGTGCCCAGGACCTCCTCGGTGGCCGGATTGATCGTCGGGAAGCGGCCGGCGCCGCCGGGAAGGAGTCGCCCGTCGATGAACAGATCGCTGTTGCGATCGGCTGCTATCGCCATCCGCGACTCCCGCCTCACTGTCTGGACAACTGTCCGGTCTCAGTTCGCCGAACATTAGCTGCTGCAGCTGACCGCGTGCAAGAACTTGCACGCCGAGAGGCATCCGCACTACCCTGGACAGGTGTCCAGTGAGGCCGTGGCGACCGCCGCCCGCGACAACGGGCGCCGCCCGCGGCAGGAGGAGACCTTCCGCAGGTTGGTGGGTGCCGCACTGGACACCCTGCGCGCGACGTCCTATGCCGACCTGACCGTGCGCGCAGTGGCGGCGCGCGCCAACGTGGCCCCGGCGACCGCCTACACCTACTTCTCGTCGAAGAACCACCTGGTCTCCGAGGTGTACCTCGATCTGGTCCGTGAGGTGCCGTTCTTCACCGACGTCAACGACACCCGGCTCAGCCGTGTGCAGCAGGCGCTGCGCAGCCTGGCCCTGGTGGTGGCCGACGAACCCGAGGTCGCCGCCGCCTGCACCACCGCGCTGCTGAGCAACGACGCTGCCGTGCGTGCGGTGCGGGACCGCATCGGAGCGGAGATCCACAGGCGCATCAAGTCGGCGCTGGGACCGGATGCCGACGCGCGCACGGTCTCGGCACTGGAGATGAGCTATTTCGGGGCGCTGGTGCACGCCGCAAGCGGGGCGTTGAACTACCGCCAGATCGCCGACCGGCTGGCATACGTGGTGAGTCTGATCCTCGAGGGAACGCGGTGACGGGAGCCGAGGCGGTCGAACTGACTCTCGATCCCTACGACTACGCCTTCCACGAGGATCCCTATCCCTACTACCGGCGTCTGCGCGACGAAGCGCCGCTGTACCGCAACGAGCGGCTGAACTTCTGGGCGGTGAGCCGGCACGCCGACGTGCACAACGGATTCCGCAACAGCACCGCGCTGTCGAACAAGCTCGGGGTCTCGCTGGATCCGATCTCACGGACCCCCGAGGCCTACCGGACGATGTCGTTCCTGGCGATGGACGATCCGGCTCATCTGCGCCTTCGCACGCTGGTGTCCAAGGGGTTCACCCCGCGCCGGATCCGCGAATTGGAGCCCCGGGTCCTGGAACTCACCCGCGAGCATCTCGACGCCGCGTTGCAGTCCGAGTCCTTCGACTACATCAGCGACTTCGCCGGCAGGCTTCCGATGGACGTGGTCTCCGAGCTGGTCGGCGTACCCCGCGAGGATCGCCGGCACTTGCGCGATCTGGCCGACGCCGTCATGCACCGCGAGGACGGCGTCACCGACGTTCCGCAGTCGGCACTCGTCGCGGCCGTGGAACTGCTGACCTACTACGCCGACATGGTCACCCGACGGCGGCGCAGTCCCACCGACGACCTGACCTCGGCCCTGCTGGACGCGGAGATCGACGGCGACCGGCTCGGCGACGACGAGATCATGGCGTTCCTGTTCCTGATGGTTGTCGCGGGCAACGAGACCACCACGAAACTGCTCGGCAACGCCGTCTATTGGGCCGGGGTGAGCCCGGATCAGCTTGCCGGTGTATTCGCCGATCCTTCGCGGATCCCGCTGTGGATCGAGGAGACCCTGCGATACGACACCTCCAGCCAGATCCTGGCCCGGGTGGTGGTCGAGCCCGTCGAGTTCCACGGGACCACCTTGCACGAGGGCGACACCCTGCTGTTGCTGCCCGGCTCCGCGCACCGCGACGAGCGGGTGTTCGACGACCCGGACGAGTTCCGCATCGGCCGTGACATCGGTTCGAAGCTGCTGAGCTTCGGCAGCGGGGCGCACTTCTGTCTCGGCGCCCACCTGGCGCGTATGGAGGCGCGGGTCGCGCTGACCGAACTGCTCGGGCGCATCCGCGGGTATGCGATCGACCAGGCCAACGCGGTGCGCGTGCACTCCAGCAGCGTGCGGGGTTTCGCGCAACTGCCGATCACCGTGGAGCGGGTCTGATGCCGCGCTTCGACCCGCACCCCGCCCGCCGGCCCGCGCTCGTCGCGGGCGCCTCGTCGGGGATCGGCGCCGCCACCGCGACCGAGTTGGCGGCTCGCGGATTCCCGGTGGCGCTGGGCGCCCGGCGAGTGGGGAAATGCGAGGAGATCGCCGCCGGGATCCGCGCCGGCGGCGGCGAGGCGGTGGCCCTGCCCCTGGATGTCACCGACCCCGATTCGGTGACGGAATTCGCCCGGCGCGCCGCCGCCGAACTCGGCGACATCGAGGTCCTGGTGGCCGGTGCCGGCGACACATTCTTCGGCCGTCTCCACGAAACCGCGACGGACGCCTTCGAAGCGCAGATCCAGATCCACCTGATCGGCGCCAACCGGCTGGCGGCCGCGGTGTTGCCCGGCATGGTCCAAAGGCGAAGGGGCGACGTCATCTTCATCGGTTCCGATGTCGCGCTGCGCCAGCGCCCGCACATGGGCGCCTACGGCGCTGCGAAGGCGGGTCTCGTCGCGATGGTGACCAACCTGCAGATGGAACTGGAGGGCACCGGCGTACGGGCGTCCGTCGTCCACCCCGGCCCGACCCTGACCCAGATGGGGTGGAGCCTCCCGCCGGAGACCATCGCACCCGCGGTGGAGGACTGGGCCAGGTGGGGCCAGGCCCGGCACTCCTACTTCCTGCGCGCCGCGGATCTGGCGCGCGCCGTCGCGTTCGTCGCCGAGACCCCGCGCGGCGGATTCGTCGTGTCGATGGAACTGCAGCCCGAGGCGCCGCTGTCCGACGGGCGGGAACGCCCGCAGCTGAAGTACCCGGAGGAACCGTGACCGCCGCAAGGGAGGTTCAACGGGTCTCCGGCGCAGAGGGCGAGCACGGCCACCTCGAGGAGTTCCGCACCGACCCGATCGGGCTGATGCGGCGGGTGCGTGAGGAATGCGGCGACGCCGGCTACTTCCGGCTGGCCGGCAAGAAGGTCGTGCTGCTGACCGGCGAGCACGCGAGCGAGTTCTTCTTCCGGGCCGCCGACGAGGATCTCGACCAGGCCGAGGCGTACCCGTTCATGACGCCGATCTTCGGCAAGGGTGTGGTGTTCGACGCCGGCCCGGAGCGGCGCAAGGAGATGCTGCACAACTCCGCGCTGCGCGGCGACCACATGCGAAGCCATGCCAGGACCATCGAGCGCGAAGTGCGCCGGATGATCGGGAACTGGGGCTCCCACGGTGAGATCGACCTGCTGGACTTCTTCTCCGAACTGACCATCTACACGTCCACGGCCTGCCTGATCGGCCGAAAGTTCCGCGAGCAGTTGGACTCCCGCTTCGCCGGCTACTACCACCTGCTGGAGCGCGGCACCGATCCGCTGTGTTACGTCGACCCGTACCTGCCGATCGAGAGTTTCCGGATCCGCGACGAGGCGAGAGCCCGGCTGGTCGGTCTGGTGCAGGAGATCATGAACGGCCGGATCGCCGACCCGCCGGCGGACAAGAGCGGACGGGACATGCTCGACGTGCTGGTGTCGATCACCGACGAGCGGGGCGAGCCGCGCTTCTCCGCCGACGAGATAACCGGCATGTTCATCTCGCTGATGTTCGCCGGCCACCACACCAGTTCCGGCACCTCGGCGTGGACGCTGATCGAACTCCTGCGCCACCCCGGAATTCGGTCCGAGGTCACGCGGGAGCTCGACGACCTCTACTCCGACGGCCAGGAGGTGAGTTTCCATGCGCTGCGGCAGATCCCGAAGCTGGAGAACGTCATCAAGGAAACCCTGCGCCTGCACCCGCCGCTGATCATCCTGATGAGAGTCGCCAAGGGCGAGTTCGAGGTGGAAGGCCGGGGGGAGACCTGGGCCATCCACGCCGGCGACTTCGTCGCGGCCTCCCCGGCGGTCTCCAACCGGATCGCCGAGGACTTCCCCGAACCGGACACCTTCGACCCGGACCGCTACGACAAGCCGCGGGAGGAGGACCTGCTGCATCGCTGGACCTGGATTCCGTTCGGCGCCGGCCGGCACCGCTGCGTCGGGGCCGCGTTCGGCACCATGCAGATCAAGGCGATCTTCTCGGTCCTGCTGCGGGAGTACGAGTTCGAGATGGCGCAGCCGCCCGAGACCTACCGCAACGACCACTCGAAAATGGTGGTGCAACTGGCCCGCCCGGCCAGGGTCCGCTACCGCAGGCGCACCGATGGGTAGCTACCGCGTCGGGATCGACGTCGACCTCTGCCAGGGCCACGCGATGTGCGAACTCGAGGCACCCGGCCACTTTCGGGTGCCCAAACGCGGCACCGTCGAGATTCTCGACCCCGAACCGCCCGACGACGCGCGCGCCGACGTCGAGCGGGCCGTCGAAAGCTGCCCCACCCGAGCGCTTTTCATCACCCGGAAAGAGGAATAGATGGCTTCGATACCCCGCGGACGACTTGAGGACTTCATGCACCGGTGGCTGGATGCCAACCGCGACGCAGAAGCCGGGGGCGACTGGACCGGCCTTGCCGACTTCTACGACGAGGACGCCACCTACGGCTGGAACATCGGGCCGAGGGAAGACGTGATGTGCGTCGGCAAGGCCGAGATCCGCGCCGTTGCGCTGGGTTTGGAGATGGCCGGCCTGCAGGGCTGGAGCTACCCGTACCAGAGGGTGCTCATCGACGAGAAGATCGGCGAGGTGGTCGGCTTCTGGAAACAGGTGGCCTCGATAGGAGAAGGCGCCGGCGTCGAACAGCGCGAGATCCACGGCATCGGCGGCAGTTGGTTCCGGCTGAACACCGCGTGCCTGATCGAGTGGCAGCGCGACTTCTTCGACTTCGGCCACGTCCAGAAGCTGTATCTGGAACTGATGCAGCAGGGAAAGCTGTCGGCGGGCATGCGGGAACGCATTCAGCGCGGCCTGGCCGGCGAGAGGCCGCCCGGCTATTACCCGCTGGGACAGACGCCGGTACCCATCTGGTGACTCGACACCCGTCAGGTCATAGGATTGCCGGCAGGTGATCGAGAACACGTTTCGGGCCGGCCACACCATCAGCGGAGGTTTGCAGTGAAGACAAAAGGCGCGCTCATCCGCGAGTTCAACCAGCCCTGGACGATCGAGGAGATCGAGATCGGCGACCCGCGAAAAGGCGAGGTCAAGGTCCAGATGGAAGCCTCCGGCATGTGCCACTCCGACCATCACCTGGTGACCGGCGGCATCCCGATGCTCGGTTTCCCGGTCCTCGGCGGCCACGAGGGCGCGGGCGTGGTGACCGAGGTCGGCGAGGGGGTCGAGGGCGTGGCCGTCGGCGACCACGTGGTGATGTCGTTCATCCCGTCCTGCGGCAGGTGCCCGTCGTGTCAGGCCGGCCTGCGCAACCTCTGCGACCTCGGCGCCGGGTTGCTGGGCGGAGTCGCAATCGCCGACGGCACCCACCGCATCCACACCGCCGATGGCAAACCGGTGTTCCCGATGACGCTGCTGGGCACCTTCTCGCCCTACATGGTCGTGCACGAGACCTCGGTGGTGAAGATCGACCCTGCGATCCCCTTCGAGGTGGCCTGCCTGGTCGGGTGCGGCGTCACCACCGGTTGGGGCTCGGCCACCCACACCGCCCAGATCAAGCCCGGCGAGGACGTCGCCGTCGTCGGCGCCGGCGGCGTCGGCATGGCCGCACTGCAGGGCGCGGTGGCCTCCGGCGCCCGCAAGATCTTCGTGATCGACCCGGTCGAGTGGAAACGCGACCAGGCCCTGAAGTTCGGCGCCACCCACGTCTACGAGGACATCAACGCCGCGTTGATGGGCATCGCCGAAGCGACCGAGGGACTGATGGCCAAGAAGGTCATCGTCACCGTCGGCGAATTGGACGGCGCCGACGTCGAGAACTACATGATGATCACCTCGAAGGCGGGTACCTGTGTGATGACGGCGATCGGCAGCATGACCGACACGAACGTCACTCTCAACCTGGCGATGCTGACACTGATGCAGAAGAACCTGCAGGGCACCATCTTCGGCGGCGGCAACCCGTACTACGACATCCCCCAACTTCTGTCGATGTACAAGGCGGGCAAGCTCAACCTCGACGACATGGTGACCCGCCAGTACCGCCTCGAGCAGATCAACGACGGCTACACCGACATGCTCGAAGGCCGCAACATCCGCGGCGTCATCCGCTACACCGACGAAGATCGGTAAGTGCCCCAGCCGACCGGGGAGCCGACTCCCGCCATGGCCGCCTCCCTGGCGTCGTGGCGTTGCGTGCAGTCCCACGATCGCGAGGGCTGGCTGGCCCTGATGGCGCCCGACGTGGTGATCGAGGACCCGATCGGAAAGTCGGTGACCAATCCGGACGGTCTGGGTGTGCGCGGCAAGGCGGCCGTCGCCGCCTTCTACGACACCAACATCGCCCACAACAGGCTTCGGGTGACCTGCGAGGAGTCCTTCCCGTCGAGTTCCCCCGACGAGGTGGCCCACATCCTGGTGTTGCGCAGCGAGTTCGAGGGCGGCTTCACCAGCACGGTGCGCGGAGTGTTCTGCTACCGCGTCGACGACGCCGGTCTTATCACCAACATTCGCGGCTACTGGAACCTGGAAGGCATGCAGTTCGGGCGGCGCGACTGAACCCAGCCGGCCCTATGCTGGGCGCATGGCGTCGGTCTTCACCATGATCATCAACGGCGATCTTCCCGGTCGCTTCGTCTACGACGACGAAGAGGTCGTGGCGTTCCTGACCATCGAGCCGATGACGCCGGGCCACACCCTGGTGGTGCCCCGCGCCGAGGTGGACAACTGGCAGGAAATCGATCCGCGGTTGCTCCACCGTGTCATGGATGTGGCGCAACGCATCGGCAGGGCGGTGTGTTCGGCGTTCGGAGCCGAACGCGCCGGGATGATCATCGCCGGACTGGAGGTTCCACACCTGCACGTGCATGTGTTTCCGGCCTACAACCTCAACGACTTCGGCTTCGCCCACGTCGACCGCAATCCCTCGCCGGAGTCCCTCGATGAGGCGCAGGCCAAGATCATCGCAGCGCTCGCCGCGCTGCCGTGATCAAAGCCGTTCTGGCACAGCTGGATTGATACCCATCCGCGGCAGGATCACCGGGAAACCAAGCCGAGCGGGCCCGGTCCAGCGCCGCCGGGGACCCAGGGTGCCCATTCGCCGATGAACGCAAGCTGGATGGCGGCTGTGAGATCGCTGTGAGAACCTGTCGGCACGGACCCTGCGCAAGCCGCCCTACACTGGCGCCATGGACTGGACGAAAGCGGTGGTGGACATCGCGGCGACACCGATGAAGGTGGGCCTGACCGCCGCCGGGGCAGGCCTTGACGTCGCGGCGGCGGGCCTTGACCTCGCCAAACGGAGCCTCGGTGACGCGACTGCGCCCTCGACCGGCGAGTCGGTCGCCCAGTTGTTCGGCCTCGAAGACACCATCGATCGGGCGAACCGGATCGCCGCGCTGCTCGACGAGGACACCCCACTCGGCCGCGCGCTGGCCGAGGACGGCGCCCTCGATCGCCTTCTGCAGCCGGGCGGCGTGGTCGACAGGGTGCTCGCACCCGACGGGGTGCTGGACCGGATGACCGCCGAGGGCGGCGCCCTCAACCGCGCACTTGCGCCCGGGGGGCTGGTGGAACGGCTGTTGGGCCAGGACGGCGTGCTGGAACGGGTTCTGGCCGAGGACGGCGTGGCCGACAAACTGCTGGCCGAGGGCGGTCTGGTCGACACGCTGACCGCAAAGAACGGACCCCTGGAGCAGCTGGCCACGGTGACCGACACGCTCAACCGGCTGGCCCCCGGGCTGGAGGAACTCGCCCCGACGATCGAGTTGCTGCGCGAAGCCGTCATCGCGATGACCATGGTCGTCAACCCACTGAGCAACATCGCCGAACGCATTCCGATGCCCCGGCGGGGCCGTTGGCCGCTCAACATCCTCGGCGGCGAAGAGGACCGCGACCGCGACCGGCCCGACGACTGAACCGACCGAACCGTCTGACCGATAGTGTGTTGGTCGGCCGGTCTCGAACCGGGCCGTGCCTCCTTAGCTCAGTGGTAGAGCACTCGCCTTGTAAGCGAAAGGTCGTCGGTTCAATCCCGACAGGGGGCTCCAACCGGCAGCCTCGGCGTCCCGGATCCTCGCCGTCATCCCTTTCCGGTGATTCCGTTCAGTAGTGTCCGCACGACATCCCGGCAGTGCTCGTCGCTGACCGGCCGGTCGTAAACCAACACCGGCAGGCACAGGCTGATGACGAGCATGTCCATGGCCAGTGCGGGGTCGGTGCCGGCGGGACATTCACCCCGGGCGACCGCCCGCTGCACCATCACGCCGAGCCGGCGGGCCCAGTATCGCTGGAACACCACCCGGGAGTCGGAAAGATCCCAGTCCTCGGGCTTGACGATCAGGGCGTCGAGTATCCGGCGTCCGTCGGGCGTGTTCACCGTGCGGGCGAAGGAACGCGCGTACTGCAGCAGGTCGTCCCGCAAGGTTCCGGTGTCGGGAACGGGCATCTGACTGTCGGCGAACTCCTCCAGCACCTCCCTGAACAACTCCGGCGCGCTCGGCCAGGCCTGCTTGACGAGCCGCACCTCGACGCGGGCCCGAGCGGCCACGCCGTCGAGGGTGAGGGATCCCACACTGGAGGTCCCCAGCTCCTTAAGTGCGGCGTTCAGGACGACGCGCCGCGTGATGTCGTCGAGTCCGCCGCCGGTGTCCGTCACGGCCGGCGCCGGTGCTCAGGTCGCATCGGTCATCTCCATCTCGTTCGAGGAATGGACTCGACGACTCCCGGATCACCGCCGGACAGTGGGACATACGTGCGGGCCGATGGATAGGGAGAACTTATCGCAGGCGGCGTCGCCGAACGTGGCGAAATCGGCGAAACGGTCCGACCGATTCGCCGGATTGCTGACAACACTGCTAGCTTACTGACCGGTCCGGCGTCCGCCGCCACTACGAGTCGACTGGGAAGGGGTCCGGTGACGACTGCCGCGACGCATCCGGACCACCGGACAGCGGATCCCGGGTGGGGCCGAAGCACCCCCCACACCGGTGCGGTGATCGGGAGAACACCCTGCCGGAGAATCGCTTTGGAGTCCGGGCGGGAACGGCTCACCGAAGTGTTGACCGTCCTTGCAGGCCCGTCCGGAACACTCGATAACCGGATTCCGGGCGACCTCCCGGAGAACACGACCCCGACGTGGGTGGGCACGTGCCCGCACTGCGGCTACCCGAGTCTCGGCTCGGGCCTGTGCGC
>NZ_JBBATF010000038.1:0-20629 GCF_040398885.1 Mycobacterium sp.
GCGCCCCCGGCAGGAATCGAACCTGCGACCTAGGGATTAGAAGGCCCTTGCTCTATCCGACTGAGCTACGGAGGCAACGCGCCCACCGAGTGTATCCGCGTCGTGTCGCGACAACTGATTTATCGCCCGTGCGCTGCGCCGACGCCGGATTTCGGGCTCCGGGTCACGAGAAATGACGTTGTCGGGCGCGGGTATTCGTTAGCGTGCTCTGCCATGAGCATCGCGATCGACGCGGTCCCGGCATGCTGTGCCCGCGCGCTGCACACCGGCTCGCTGGTGCTGCGGGCGACTCCGGCCGTCGCGAACTGGGTGCTGGGCTGGCTGGCCGCCGAGTTCGCGCCGCACGTCCTCACCGGCCACGCCCTGTCGGCACTACCCCTCCCGCTGGAGAAGGCTGCGTGCGCCCTGGCCGGGCAGCAGGCCGACAAGGTGCTCGAGGGCGCGCTGCAGGAGACCTTCGGCAAGGACTACCTCTCCGAGGTGCACCATCCACTGCAGTCCTACACCGCCCGGACGCCCAGCCTGGCCGGACTCGCCCAGGCCATGCGCCACCGCCGCCGCTACGCCGCCACAACGACCAACATCCCCTACGGCCCCGGCGGCCGCAGCAACCTGCTCGACGTGTGGCGGCGTCCAGACCTGCCGCCGGACCAGCCCGCGCCGGTGCTCATCCAGGTCCCCGGCGGGGGTTGGTCGGTCAACGACAAACGCGGCCAGGCCTACCCCCTGATGACCCGGATGGTCGAACTGGGCTGGGTCTGCGTCTCGATCAACTACAGCCGCAGTCCCCGCAACGCCTGGCCGTCGCACATCGTCGACGTCAAACGGGCCATCGCCTGGGTGCGGGCCAACATCGCCGACTTCGGCGGTGACCCGGGCTTCATCGCGGTCACCGGCGGCTCGGCGGGCGGGCACTTGAGCTCGCTGGCGGCACTGACCGCCCACGACCCCACCCTGCAGCCCGGATTCGAGGACGCCGACACCAGCGTGCAGGCCGCCGCCCCGTTCTACGGCATCTACGACCTCACCGACCCGGGCTCTGTGCACAAGCTGCTGATTCCGCTGCTGGAGCGCCTGGTGATCCAGCGCCGTCTCGCCGAGAACCCCGAGATCTTCGCGGCGGCCTCGCCGGCGTTGCGCGCCCACCGGGACGCTCCGCCGTTCTTCATCCTGCACGGCGAGACCGATTCCATCATTCCAGCCTCGCAGGCCCGCGCCTTCGACGCCGCGCTTCGCGCCGCCGGCGCCGGCACGGTGGCCTACGCCGAAATCCCCAACGCCCAACACGGGTTCGACACCGTCGCCACCCTGCGCTGCCAACTCGCCGCCGAGGCGGTCGCGGCATTCCTCGGAGTCGTCTACGGCCGGCACCGGGCGACGGCCCGCATCCGGAGCATCGCGGCCGTCCGCTCCGCGGGCTGAGCAAACGAACCCGCCGCGGGCAGGGTCGGGCTAGCGTGATGTTGCAGGCCAGGCGCGATTGGCGCTGAGCGCACACGCGGTGAGGAGGTGACGATGAGCGGTCCCCCGGAGGAGTCCGACGCCGACGAGTTGGGCGCCTTCGACCTTCTGATGCATCGCGGGGAGGCCAACCCGCGCACCAGATCGGGAATCATGGCGCTGGAGATCCTCGACACCACCCCCGACTGGCGGCGGTTCCGAACCCTTTTCGAGAACGTCTCCCGCAGGGTCCTGCGACTGCGGCAGAAGGTCGTCAGGCCGACCCTGCCGACCGCCCCGGCGCGCTGGGTGGTCGACCCGGACTTCAACCTCGACTTCCACGTGCGGCGGGTGCGGGTGCCCCAACCCGGCACCCTGCGCGACGTCCTCGACCTCGCCGAGGTGATGCTGCAGTCGCCCCTCGACATCTCCCGGCCGCTGTGGACCGTCACCCTGGTGGAGGGACTCGAGGGCGACCGGGCCGCCGTCCTGCTGCACCTCAGCCACGCCGTCACCGACGGGGTGGGCGCCACCGCCATGTTCGCCGAAATCTACGACCTGGAACGCGACTCGCCCCCGCGGCCTGCGCCACCGCTGCCGGTCCCCGAGGACGTCACCGGCAACGACATCATGCGCGACGGCCTGACCCGCCTGCCCGGCGCGATCGTCGGCGGGCTGATCGGCGCGGTCACCGGTGGTGTCGGCCTGCTCGGCGAGGTGGCCGGCCACCCGGGTTCGGCGGTGTTCGGCGCCCTGGAGTACGCCCGGTCCGGGCGGCGGATGACCCGCCGGGCCGCCGAACCGTCGCCGCTGCTGCGGCGGCGCAGCCTGTCCACCCGGACCGAGGCCGTCGAGATGAATCTCGGTGACCTGCACCGGGCCGCCCGTGCCGCCGGGGGTTCGATCAACGACGCCTACCTGGCCGGGCTGTGCGGGGCGCTGCGGCGCTACCACGTCGAACTCGGCGTGCCGGTCAACTCGCTGCCGATGGCGGTGCCGGTCAACCTCCGGGCCGACGCCGATCCGGCCGGCGGCAACCGTTTCGCCGGGGTGAATCTGGCCGCGCCGATCGGTGTCGCCGACCCGGCGACGCGGATCCACAAGATCCGCAAGCAGATGATCTCCCGGCGCGAGGAGTCGGCGATCGACCTCATCGGCGCGGTCGCCCCGGTGCTGAGCCTGTTGCCCGACGCAGTGCTCGAAACGGTGAGCGGGTCGCTCATCGCCTCCGACGTCCAGGCCAGCAATGTTCCGATCTACCCCGGCGATACCTATATCGCCGGTGCAAAAGTGTTGCGGCAGTTCGGGATCGGCCCGTTGCCCGGCGTCGCCATGATGGTGGTCCTGATCTCGCGCGGGGGCTACGCGACCATCACCTCGCGCTACGACCGCGCTGCGATTGCCCATCCCGACCTGTGGGCGCAGTGCCTGCGGCAGGGTTTCGACGAGGTTCTCGCCCTGGCCGGCGACCCGCGGCCCCGCGTCGTGCCCGCGTCGTTTCCCGACGGCGACGAACACCACAAGTACGAGAACGGAACGGTGGCGTATTCATGAGCGAGGACATGCGGCTGCCCGGCTCGGTGGCCGAGGTGATGGCCGGCCCGGCCGGCCCCGGGGTGGGGGCTTTCTTCGACCTGGACGGCACCCTGGTGGCGGGGTTCACCGCGTTGATCATGACCCGGGAACGGCTCCGCAACCGCGAGATGGGCGTCGGCGAGCTGATCGCGATGGTCGCCGCCGGCCTCGACATGCAGTTCGGCAGAATCGAATTCGAGGGCCTGATCAACAAGGCCACCGAGGTGTTGCGCGGGCGCCCGCTGTCGGACCTGCAGCAGGTCGGCGAGCGACTCTTCGCCGAGAAGATCGAGAAACGGATCTATCCCGAGATGCGCGAACTGGTCAACGCGCACATGGAACGCGGCCACACCGTGGTGCTCAGTTCCTCGGCGCTGACCATCCAGGTCGAGCCGGTGGCCCGCTTCCTGGGCATCCCGTACACGCTGAGCAACCGCTTCGACGTCGACCCCGACGGTCTGCTCACCGGCAAGGTGCTCAAGCCGATCCTGTGGGGCCCCGGCAAGGCCAACGCGGTGCAGAAGTTCGCCGCCGAAAACGATGTCGACCTGACCCAGAGCTACTTCTACGCCGACGGCGACGAGGACGTCGCGCTGATGCATCTGGTCGGAAACCCGCGCCCCACCAACCCCGGCGAGAAGATGGCCGAGGTGGCCCGCAAGCGGGGCTGGCCGATCCTGCGGTTCAGCAGCCGCGGGCGCGGGGGGCTGGCCGGGCAGGTGCGCACCCTGCTGGGGGTCGGCTCCATCGTGCCCGCCGCCACCGGGGCCGTCGGGTGGGGATTGCTCACCCGGAGCCGTCGCCGGGGGGTGAATTTCTTCACCGCGGCCTTCCCGCAGATGTTGTTGACCCTCAACGGGGTACGGCTCAACGTGCTGGGCGAGGAGAACCTCACCAAGCAGCGCCCCGCGGTGTTCATCTTCAACCACCGCAACAACTTCGACCCGGTTATGGTCGCGTCGATGCTCAAGGAGAACTGGACCGGCGTCGGGAAGAAGGAACTCCAGAACGACCCGGTGATCGGCACTCTGGGCAAGCTCGTCGACACGGTGTTCATCGACCGCGAAGACCCCAAGAAGGCCGTCGAGTCGCTCAAGCAGGCCGAGGAGATGACCCGCAAGGGTCTGTCGGTGATGATCGCGCCGGAGGGGACCCGGCTGGACACCCGGACGGTGGGCCCGTTCAAGAAGGGCCCGTTCCGGCTCGCGATGGGCGCCGGGGTGCCGATCGTGCCGATCGTGATCCGCAACGCGGAGAAGATCTCGGCCCGCGACTCGTCCACCCTGCATCCCGGCACCGTCGACGTCGTCGTCTATCCGCCGCTGTCGCTGGAGAGCTGGACGCTGGACAACCTCAACGACAAGATCGCCGAGGTGCGCCAGCTCTACCTCGACACCCTGGCGGACTGGCCGGTCGACTCGGTGCCCGACCACGAGCTCTACCGGCGGCCGGCCAAGAAGGCGCCCGCGAAGAAGGCCGCCAAGAAAGCGCCCGCGAAGAAGGCGCCCGCGAAGACAGCCGTGGCGAAGAAGACTCCCGGCAAGGCGAATCCGGGCACCGCAGTTAGGGGACGCCGATGAACGCGGCCGACTACTTCACCGACTTCAGCACCACCGACGACGCGCTGGTGCTCGCCTCGGTGTCCTCCAAGGCCGAGTCCGGGCTGCTGAGCGACTGGCTGGCCGCGCAGCGGCGCGCGCATCCCGACACCAGGGTGGAGGTGATGCGGCTGCCGCACGGCGATCCGTCGCCGCAACTGGTGGACGAACTCGCCGCAAAGCTCAACGCCACCGACGACCGCACCGTCGTGCCGGTGCGGGTCTTCTGGGTGCCCGGCGGCCTGCCCACCCGCGTCAAACTCGCCGGCCTGATCTCGGGCCGGGATACCTACCGGCCGCCGGAGATGCTGCAGCGCGCCATCCTCAAGAAGGATCCCTCCCGCGCCCGGATCGTCGCGGGGGAGCCGGCCAAGGTATCCGAACTGCGCAGTCAATGGCAGGAGAAGGTCGTCGGCGACAGCCAACAGGACTTCGCCCGCTTCGTCCTGCGCCGGGCCACCCTCGCGATCGAGCGCATCGAATTGCGCCTGCTCGGGCCGGAATACAAGTCGCCGCGGCTGCTCACCGACGAGTTGATGACGTCCTCGAGTTTCATAGCGGGTCTGGCCGACATTCCGGGCGCCACCCCGGAGCAGGCCGAGGTGATGGTCAACGAGCTCGCCACCGGGTGGAGCAGGTTCTCGGTGGACCTGATCCCCAACCTCGGCCGCGCCATCTTCAGTCGCGGCTTCGACCCGCGCATCGACTACGACCACGACCAGATAGAGGCCATGCGACGCGCGCTGGAGGATCACCCGGCCGTCCTGCTGTGGTCGCACCGGTCCTACCTCGACGGCGTGATCGTTCCGGTTGCCCTGCAGGAGAACAAGCTTCCGCCGGCGCACACCTTCGCGGGCATCAATCTGTCGTTCGGATTCATGGGACCGCTGATGCGCCGGTCGGGTGTGATCTTCCTGCGCCGCAAGCTCGACGATCCGCTGTACAAATACGTCCTGCGGCAGTTCGTCGGCTACATCGTGCAGAAGCGGTTCAACCTGAGCTGGTCGATCGAGGGAACCCGGTCGCGCACCGGAAAGATGTTGCCCCCCAAGCTCGGTCTGCTGTCCTACGTCGCCGACGCCTACCTGGACGGCCGCAGCGAGGACATCCTGCTGCAGCCGACGTCGATCAGCTTCGACCAACTGCACGAGACCACCGAGTACGCCGCCTACGCCAAGGGCGGGGAGAAGGTGCCCGAGGGCGCGGAGTGGCTGTTCAACTTCATCAAGGCGCAGGGGGAGCGCAACTACGGAAAGATCTACGTCCGCTTCCCCGAGGCGGTGTCGATGCGGCAGTACCTCGGCGACCCGGGCGGCCCGATCGCCGGGGACCAGGCCGCCAAGCGCCTCGCCATGCAGAAGATGGCCTTCGAGGTGGCCTGGCGGATCCTGCGGGCCACCCCGATCAACGCCAGCGGCCTGGTCTCGGCGGTCCTGCTCGCCACCACCGGCGGCCGGGCGCTGACCCTGTCCCAGTTGCACCACACGCTGCAGGACTCGCTGGACTACCTGCAGCGCAAGAACACCCCGATGACCAACAGCGCGTTGCGGTTACGGTCGCCGGAGGGGGTTCGCGCGGCCCTGGACGCGTTGTCCAACGGCAACCCGGTGACCCGGGTCGACGGCGGCCACGAACCGGTGTGGCGGATCGAGTCGCAGCATCGGCACGAGGCCGCGTTCTACCGGAATTCGCTGATCCACGCCTTCCTGGAGACCTCGATCGTCGAACTCGCACTCGTGCATGCCGGCCGGGCCCCCGAAGGCGAGCGGATCGACGCGTTCTGGGCGCAGGCGATGCGACTGCGGGCGCTGCTGAAGTTCGACTTCTACTTCGCCGACTCGGCCACCTTCCGCCACAACATCGCCGAGGAACTGACCTGGAACCGCGACTGGGAGGCGCAACTCGCCGCCGGACCGAAGGCCGTCGACGACCTGCTGCGGGCCAAGCATCCGCTGATGGCCAACGCCATGCTGCGGCCGTTCCTCGAGGCCTACGAGATCGTGGCCGACGTGTTGTGCGGCGCCCCCGCCATGATCACCGATAAGGACCTCAACACCCAGGCACTGGGCGTCGGGGCGCAGTACGCGGCGATGGGCCGCGTGGACGGCGAGTCGGTGTCGGCCCTGCTGTTCGCCACCGCCCGCCAGGTCGCCGCCGACCAGAAACTCCTTGAGCCCGCGGATGATCTGAGCGGGCGCCGACAGGCCTTCCTGGACGAGCTCCGACTCATCGTCGAGGACCTGGAACACATCCATCAGCTGGTCAGGGAGCAGTTCTACGACCGGGAGGCGCTGCGCTCGCCGTGACGCGGTCCACGGCGTCACCGACCGGGGGCGGTAGCCTCAAACGCGTGACTTCGACCGTTGCGCGTCGCAGTCCCCGGCCGGTGCTCGTCGCCGTCGCAATTCTCGCCGGTGCCACCGCGGCATGCCTCGCGGGCCTGTCACTGGCCGACGCGCTGACCGCCACCGGACTGCCCGATCCGGGTCCGCTGACGACGCTGGGCCTGCCGTTCGTGCGGGCGGTCGGCGAGATCGCCGCCGCGGCGGCGGTCGGCGGGTTCCTCTACGCGGCGTTCTTCGTGCCGCCGCAGGAAAGCGGTGTTCTCGACGTGGCCGGCTACCGGGCGCTGCGGATGGCGGCGGCGGCCTCGGCGGTGTGGGCCTGCTGCGCGACGGCCCTGGTGCCGCTGACGGTCTCGGACGTCTCCGGCAAGCCGGTGCTGCAGCACCTGAATCCAGTCGAGGTCTGGGGGGTGGCCGGACTGATCGACACCGCCTCGGCCTGGCGGTGGACGGCGGTCATGGCGTTCGTCCTGGCCGTCGCCGCCCGGTCGGCGCTGCGGTGGTCCTGGACTCCGGCGCTGTTCGGCCTGTCGGTGCTGACCCTGGTTCCGCTGGCTCTGACCGGCCACTCGGCGGCCGGCGGCTCGCACGACCTGGCCACCAACAGCCTGCTGATCCATCTGGTCGCCGGCGCGCTGTGGGCGGGCGGCCTGCTGGCGGTGCTGGCCGGCGCGTCCGGCGGCGGCGGGCACACCGACCTGGCGGCGCGGCGGTTCTCGGCGGTCGCGTTCTGGTGCTTCGTCGCGATGACGCTGTCGGGTGTCGTCAACATCCTGGTTCGGGTGCGGCCCTCGGAGTTGTTCGCCACCACCTACGGCTGGCTCATCGCCGGCAAGGTGCTGGCACTGGTGATCCTGGGGGCCTTCGGCTGGCGGCAGCGTCGCGGCGCGGTCGCCGCGCTGCGGTCCGACCCCGACGCCCGTGGGCCGCTGATCAGACTCGCGACGGCCGAGGCGCTGGTGTTCGGGGCCACGTTCGGCATCGCCGTCGGGCTGGGCCGGACTCCGCCGCCGTCGCCCGCTCCGCGTGATCCCTCGGCCGCCGAGGCGGCGCTGGGCTACGACTTCGCCGGGCCGCCGACGGTGGCGCGGATCCTGCTGGACTGGCGCTTCGATCTGCTGTTCGGCACCGCCGCAATAGTTTTGGCCGCGGTGTACGTCGCCGGCGTGGTGCGGTTGCGGCGCCGCGGCGACGAGTGGCCGGCGGGCCGTACCGCCGCGTGGTTGCTGGGCTGCGCGGTGCTGCTGTTCGCCACCTCGTCCGGGCTCGGCCGGTACATGCCGGCCATGTTCAGCGTGCACATGGCCGCGCACATGCTGCTGTCCATGCTGGTGCCCATCCTGCTGGTGCTGGGAGCGCCCACCACGCTGGCGCTGCGCGCCCTGCCCGCCGCCGGCAAGGGCAACCCGCCCGGCCCGCGGGAGTGGCTGCTGGCCGGCCTGCACAGCCGCTGGTCGCGGTTCTTCACCCATCCGGTGGTGGCCACCGTGATGTTCGTCGCCGGGTTCTACGGGCTGTACTTCGGCGGCATCTTCGACGCCGCGGTCAGCCACCACGCCGCTCACGTGCTGATGAACCTGCACTTCCTGATGAGCGGATACCTGTTCTACTGGGTCGTCATCGGCATCGACCCGACCCCTCGGTCGGTCCCGCAACTGGCCAAGATCGGGATGGTGTTCGCCTCGATACCGCTGCACGCGTTCTTCGGGGTGGTGCTGATGGGCATGCCCAAACTGCTGGGGGAGCGGTTCTACCGCTCGCTTCAATTGCCCTGGCACACAGACCTTCTCGGGGACCAGAGTCTCGGTGGTTCGATCGCCTGGGCGGCCGGCGAGGTGCCACTGGTCGTGGTGATGATGGCGCTGCTGATCCAATGGCAGCGCAAGGACCGGCGCACGTCCACCCGGCTGGACCGGGCGGCCGAGCATGACCACGACGCGGAACTGGCCGCCTACAACGCGATGCTGGCCGAACTGGCCCGCCGCGACGGCGCCGGCCGCTGAAATATCCACAGACCCTGATTCGTCCACAGCCACACCGCTCCCGGCTCTCCCGGACGGTGATGTGTCGGTGCCGTAGCGCCTACTGGGGCAAGCGAATTACCGCACCGATGAAAGGAATGCCAATGTTCGAGACCCCGATGACAGCCGTGGGCCGCATCATCACCGATCTGCGCCGCCGCGTGGTGGGCGACCAGGAGGTGATCAGCTTCCGGATGGCCTGCAACTCCCGCCGGCGCACTGCCGAGGGCGCCTGGGAGCCGGGCAACACCCTCTACATCACCGTCAACTGCTGGGGCAGGCTCGTCACCGGTGTCGGGGCGGGCCTCTACAAGGGCGCGCCGGTGATCGCCACGGGCACCGTGCACACCAGTGAGTACGACGACAAGGACGGCATCAAGCGGTCCTCGCTGGAGATGCGGGCCAACGCCGTCGGCCCGGATCTGTCCAAGGTCATCATCCGGATCGAGCAGCCCCCGCAGCAGCAGCACTCCGGGTCGGCCGAGCCCGAGGAGGATCCGGCGGACGAAGCGTCCCGGGACGATGCGATGGAGGACGCCGAAGGCCTGGTGCTGTCGGCCTGAGGCGGGCCGGGCGGTCGCGCCGGTCGGCCCGGCGCGGCCGCCACCTAGGATGGGCGCGTGGCGGAATTCATCTACACCATGCGCAAGGTCCGCAAGGCCCACGGCGACAAGGTCATCCTCGACGACGTGACGCTGGCCTTCCTGCCGGGGGCCAAGATCGGCGTCGTCGGCCCCAACGGCGCCGGCAAGTCCAGCGTGCTGCGCATCATGGCCGGACTCGACCAGCCCAACAACGGCGACGCCTTCCTGGCCCCCGGCGCCACGGTCGGCATCCTGATGCAGGAGCCGTCGCTGAACGAGGAGAAGACCGTCCGGGGCAACGTCGAGGAGGGCCTCGGCGACATCAAGGTAAAACTCGACCGGTTCAACGAGGTCGCCGAACTGATGGCAACCGACTACTCCGACGAACTGATGGAGGAGATGGGCCGGCTGCAGGAGGAACTCGACCACGCCGACGCCTGGGACCTGGACTCCCAGCTCGAGCAGGCCATGGACGCGCTGCGCTGCCCGCCGCCCGACGAGCCGGTGACCCACCTCTCCGGCGGTGAGCGCCGCCGGGTGGCGCTGTGCAAGCTGCTGCTGAGCAAGCCCGACCTGCTGCTGCTCGACGAACCGACCAACCACCTCGACGCCGAGAGCGTGCAGTGGCTCGAACAGCATCTCGCCGACTACAAGGGGGCGATCCTCGCGGTCACCCACGACCGCTACTTCCTCGACAACGTCGCCGAGTGGATCCTGGAACTCGACCGCGGCCGCGCCTACCCCTACGAGGGCAACTACTCCACCTACCTGGAGAAGAAGGCCGACCGTCTGGAGGTGGCCGGCAAGAAGGACCAGAAACTGCAGAAGCGTCTCAAGGAGGAGCTGGCCTGGGTGCGCTCCGGCGCCAAGGCCCGGCAAGCCAAGAACAAGGCCCGCCTGCAGCGCTACGAGGAGATGGCGGCCGAGGCCGAGAAGACCCGCAAGCTCGACTTCGAGGAGATCCAGATCCCGGTCGGCCCCCGGCTGGGCAGCATCGTCGTCGAGGTCGACCATCTCGACAAGGGCTACGACGGGCGGATCCTCATCAAGGACCTCTCGTTCACCCTGCCGCGCAACGGGATCGTCGGGGTGATCGGGCCCAACGGCGTCGGCAAGACCACGCTGTTCAAGACCATCGTCGGCCTGGAGAAACCCGACAGCGGAACCGTGCGCATCGGCGACACCGTCAAGCTCAGCTACGTCGATCAGTCCCGCGCCGGCATCGACCCCAAGAAGACGGTCTGGGAGGTGGTCTCCGACAAGCTCGACTACATCGAGGTCGGCCAGACCGAGATCCCCTCGCGCGCCTACGTATCGGCCTTCGGGTTCAAAGGCCCCGACCAGCAGAAGCCGGCCGGCGTGCTGTCCGGCGGCGAACGCAACCGACTCAACCTGGCGCTGACCCTCAAACAGGGCGGCAACCTGCTGCTGCTCGACGAGCCCACCAACGACCTCGACGTGGAGACCCTGGGCTCGCTGGAGAACGCGCTGGAGAAGTTCCCCGGCTGCGCGGTGGTGATCTCGCACGACCGCTGGTTCCTGGACCGCACCTGCACCCACATCCTGGCCTGGGAGGGCGACTCCAGCAACGAGGCGAAGTGGTACTGGTTCGAGGGCAACTTCGGGGCCTACGAGGAGAACAAGATCGAGCGTCTGGGGGCCGAGGCGGCGCGTCCGCACAGAGTCACCCACCGCAGGCTAACCCGCGACTAATGTCTGAGCTGTGACGGCCGGCCCGGACACCTCCCCGCTGGCGCAGGCCTACGCAGCGACCTATCGCGGCCCCGACTCGGCGGTGGTCCCGGCCGCGCTGATCGACGCCCAGCAGCGGCTGGCGGCGCGCCGCCGGGCGGGGGAGACGCTGGTCGAGGTCTTCGGCGCCGAGCACGGGTTCGGCCCCGCGCTGCAGATCGTCACCGACCAGGCCGACATGCTGATGGACTCGGTCACCGTGCTGCTGCACCGGCTCGGGGTGGGCTACCTCGCCCTCATGCACCCGGCGGTGTGGGTGCGCCGCGATGCCGACGGAACTCTGCTCGAGGTTTCGCCGGAACGGCGGGACGGCGCCGTCGAGGAGTCATGGATCCACATCGGGCTCTCCGATCCGGTCAATCAGCGCGCGCTGGCCGAGGCGGTGCGGCTGCTGCCGATGGTGGTCGCCGACGCCCGCCAGGTGGCCCGGGACTCCGCGGAACTGTCCGGTGCGCTGCTCCGCCTGGCCCACGACATCGCCGCCGACGACGGCACCCGCTTTCCCGGTGCCAACCGGATGGACGTGTCCTATCTGCTGCGTTGGCTGGACGTGCATTTCGTCCTGCTCGGCGCGCTGCGCTGCACGGTGCGCGACGGCACGGCCATCGCCGACGAGTCCACCCGGCTGGGCGTGGCGCGACTGCGCGGCGAGGTGCTGCCCGAACTGAGCGCCCCCGGCGAGATGGTGGCGCTGGCCCAGGCCACCATGCCCAGCTTCCTGCGCTACGGCGCCTACCCCTACATCGTGGTGGTGCGCGAGCAGCGCCCCACCGGCGTGGAGGCTGTCGAGCACCGGTTCGTCGGGCTGTTCACCGTCGCGGCGATGAACGCCAACGTGCTCGACATTCCCCTGATCTCCCGCCGGGTGCAGGAAGCACTGGCGATGTCCGGCGACGACCCGCGCCACCCGGGCCAGCTGATCCTCGACGTCATCCAGACCGTGCCGCGTTCGGAGCTGTTCACCCTGACCGCCGAGCAGCTTCTGGACATGGCCGGCGCCGTCGTCGATCTGGGGTCGCGGCGGCGGGCGCTGCTGTTCCTGCGCACCGACCGGCTCGGGCACTTCGTCTCCTGCCTGGTCTACCTGCCGCGCGACCGGTACACCACCGCGGTCCGGTTGGCCATGCAGGACATCCTGATGCGCGAGTTCGGCGGCGCCAGCATCGACTACGCCGCCAGGGTCAGTGAATCACCCTGGGCGGTGGTGCATTTCACCGTTCTGCTGCCGGAAGCCCCGGCCGGGCGGTCAATCGACACCTCCGATGCCAATCGCTTCCGCATCCAGGACCTGCTGACCGCGGCGACCCGCACATGGAGTGACCGGCTGCTGGGATCGGCGCGCGACGGCGCCATCGGCGGCGAGGTCGCCGAGCACTACGCCGAGGCCCTGCCCGAAGACTACAAACAGGTGGTCAAACCGCACGAGGCGATCACCGACATCGGGATCATCGAGAGCCTGCAACCCGATTCGGTGCGGCTGCAGCTGGAACCCGGCGACGAGATGACGTCCGCCGGGGAGGCCTACCTCACCTGGTACCTCGGCGGCTCCTCGGCGTCGCTGAGTCGGCTGCTGCCCATGCTGCAGTGCATGGGTGTCGAGGTCCTCGAGGAGCGGCCGTTCACGGTGACCCGCCGCGACGGCCTGACGGTGTGGATCTACCAGTTCAAGATCCGCCCGAACGCGTCGATGCCGCAGATCGGCGGCCCCCAGGAGTGGGATGCCACCGCGGCGCGGTTCACCGACGCGCTCACCGCGATCTGGCAGGGCAGCGCCGAGGTTGACCGGTTCAACGAACTGGTGCTGCGGGCGGGGTTGACCTGGCAGCAGGTGATGGTGCTGCGGGCGTACGCGAAGTACCTGCGGCAGGCCGGATTCCCCTACAGCCAGGCCCACATCGAATCGGTGCTGGGCGAGAACACCTCGACGGCCCGATCGCTGGTGGCGCTCTTCGAAGCGCTATTTGAACCAGACTCGGCCGCCAAGGGCCTGGACGCCAAAGCCGCTGCCCGGGCCGTCGCCACCGACATCGACGCGCTGACCAGTCTGGACACCGACCGGGTGCTGCGGGCGTTCGCCTCGATGATCCAGGCCACCCTGCGCACCAACTTCTACGTCACCTCCCCGGGCTCCGCACGGGCCCGAGAGGTGTTGTCGGTCAAGGTCAATCCCGAACTGATCACCGAACTGCCGCTGCCCAGGCCGAAATTCGAGATTTTCGTCTACTCGCCGCGGGTGGAGGGCGTGCACCTGCGGTTCGGCCCGGTGGCCCGCGGCGGCCTGCGCTGGTCGGACCGGCGCGAGGACTTCCGCACCGAGATCCTCGGACTGGTCAAGGCGCAGGCGGTCAAGAACGCCGTCATCGTGCCGGTCGGGGCCAAGGGCGGCTTCGTGGTCAAACGGCCGCCGTCGTCGACCGGTGACCCAGCGGCCGACCGGGAGGCCTTCCGCGACGAGGGGGTGGCCTGCTACCGGCTGTTCGTCGCCGGTCTGCTCGACGTGACCGACAACGTCGACCGGGCCACCGGACGGGTCGTCGCGCCGGAACGGGTGGTGCGCCGCGACGGCGACGACGCCTACCTGGTGGTCGCCGCCGACAAGGGCACCGCCACCTTCTCCGACATCGCCAACGACGTGGCGAATTCCTACGGCTTCTGGCTCGGCGACGCCTTCGCCTCGGGTGGGTCGGTGGGCTACGACCACAAGGCCATGGGCATCACCGCCAAGGGGGCGTGGGAGTCGGTCAAGCGGCACTTCCGCGAGATGGGAATCGACACCCAGACAGAGGATTTCACCGTCGTCGGCATCGGCGACATGAGCGGTGACGTGTTCGGCAACGGCATGCTGCTCTCCGAGCACATCCGGCTGGTCGCGGCCTTCGACCACCGGCATGTCTTCATCGACCCCGACCCCGACGCGGCCCGGTCCTTCGTCGAGCGGCGCCGGCTTTTCGATCTTCCGCGCTCCAGTTGGGAGGACTACGACACCGCCCTGATCAGCGCCGGCGGAGGCGTCTTCAGCAGGCAGCAGAAGGCCATTCCGGTCAGCGCGCAGATGCACCGGGCGCTGGGCATCGACGAGTCCGTCACCGAGATGACCCCGCCGGAGGTGATCCGCGCAGTCCTGCGCGCGCCGGTCGACCTGCTCTTCAACGGCGGCATCGGAACCTACGTCAAGTGCGAGTCGGAGTCGGATGCCGACGTCGGCGACCGCGCCAACGACACCGTCCGGGTCGACGCGAACCAGTTGCGCGCCAAGGTGATCGGCGAGGGCGGCAACCTCGGGGTCACCTCGCTGGGGCGGGTTGAGTTCGACCTGTCCGGCGGCCGGATCAACACCGACGCGTTGGACAACTCGGCCGGGGTGGACTGCTCCGACCACGAGGTCAACATCAAGATCCTGGTGGACGCCCTGGTGAGCGCCGGCCGGCTGGAACCCGACCGGCGCACCGAGTTGCTGGCCTCGATGACCGACGAGGTGGGCCGGTTGGTGCTCACCGACAACCGCGACCAGAACGATCTGATGGGAACCAGCCGGGCCAACGCCGCGTCGCTGCTCAACGTGCACGAGCGCCAGATCTGGCAGTTGGAGGAGAGTCGCGGCCTCAACCGGGAACTCGAAGCGCTGCCCTCGGGCAAGGAACTCCGCCGCCGCGAGGAGATCGGTTCCGGGCTGACCTCCCCGGAATTGGCGACGCTGATGGCCCATGTCAAGCTGGCGCTGAAGGAGCAGGTGCTGGCCAGCGACCTGCCCGACCAGGAGGCCTTCGCCGCGAGGCTGCCCGGCTACTTTCCGGCGCCGCTGCGGGAGGCGTTCGGCGCCGAGATCCGCACCCATCAACTGCGCCGCGAGATCGTCGCCACGATGCTGGTCAACAACGTCGTCGACACCGGCGGCATCAGCTACGCCTACCGGGTCACCGAGGACGCCGGGGTGGACTCCGTCGACGCGGTGCGGGCGTTCGTCGCCACCAACGCCGTTTTCGGTGTCGAGCGGACCTGGCGGGCGATCCGGGCCGCCGGCGACGCCGGGGTGCCGGTGGCGACCACCGACCGGATGACCCTGGACCTGCGCAGGCTGCTCGACCGCGCGGCGCGCTGGCTGCTGAACTACCGCCCCCAGCCGCTGGCCGTCGGCGCCGAGATCAACCGGTTCGCCGCCAAGGTGGCCGCGCTGGCCCCCGGTATGCCGGGTTGGCTGCGCGGCGACGATCAGGCCATCGTGGCCAAGGAGTCCGGGGAGTTCACCGCCGCCGGCGTCCCGTCCGACCTCGCCTACACGGTGGCCTCCGGGCTCTACCGGTACAGCCTGCTGGACGTCATCGACATCGCCGACATCGTCGACCGGGATCCCGCGGAGGTGGCCGACACCTACTTCGCCCTGATGGACTACCTCGGCACCGACGGACTGCTGACCGCGGTGTCGGGCCTGCCGCGTGACGATCGCTGGCATGCGTTGGCGCGGTTGGCCATCCGCGACGACATCTACGGTTCACTGCGCGGCTTGTGTTTCGACGTGCTGGCGGTCGGCGAGCCGGGGGAGACCGGCGAGGAGAAGATCGCCGAGTGGGAGCAGAGCAACGGTTCGAGGGTCAGCCGGGCGCGGCGCACCCTGACCGAGATCTATGCGACCGAGGCCCGGGATCTGGCGACGCTGTCGGTGGCGGCCCGCCAGATCCGCAGCATGACCAGGACGAGCGGAGCCGGAACGAGTGCCTGAGGCGAACGGCTTCACCACCGGCGTGCGGGTGCGCTGGTCGGACATCGACATGTACCAGCACATCAATCACGCCACCATGGTGACGATCCTCGAAGAGGCCCGGGTGGACTTCCTGCGCGAGCCGTTCGCCGAGGACGTCCAGACCATCGGACTGCTGATCCACGAGGTGCAGGTGCTCTACAAAGGCCAACTGCGCCTTGCCGATTCGCCCCTGCAGGTCACCATGTGGACCAAGCGGCTGCGGGCGGTGGACTTCACCATCGGCTATGAGGTGCGCTCGGTGGGGGCTGCTCCCGACTCCCGGCCGGCGGTGATCGCCGAGACACAACTGGCGGCCGTGCACATCAAGGAACAACGGTTGGTCCGGCTGTCACCGGGACACCGCGAGTACCTGCAACGCTGGCTGCGGTGAGCCTGCAGATCCCCGACCCTGGTCAACGCAACGATCTGGGTGTCTTCGCCCACCGGGCCCTCGCACTGGACCCGGCCGCGGTGGTGCGGTTGCGCGTCCGGGCCGACGGGCTGCTGGCCGCCTGGGTGCTCACCGGATTCGACGTGCTGGCCGTGCGGGTGGTGGCCGGCACGTTGAGTCCGTCGGATCTGACCTGTGGCGCGGATGCGTTGCTCCGCGGCCTGGGCGATGCGGATCAGACCGGGCACGTCGGCACCGGGTATCCGATGGATTCGGCGTGGCGCGGCGGCCTTCCTCCCGAGACCGGGTTCGTCCATCTCGACGATGTGCCTACGGCGGCATTGGGAGAGTTGGCCCGTAGCGGTGCCGAACTGGCCCGCGAGCACGGCGGCCCGCAAGGCCCGCCGGTCTCGCTGCTGGACCAGGAGGTGCTGCGGGTCAGCGGCCACGCCGGATCCGCCGGCGTGCCGATGCGCTGTGTGATGGCGCTGGCCGCACTGGGTTTCATGACCGACGGCACAACGGAGGTGGTTCGGGTGCGGATGATGCCGGCTTGGCTGCGCATCGACGCCCGGTTCGGGTCGGTGTTCCGGCGCCGCGGGGACCCGGTTCTGGTGATCGGCTGATACTCGCGGGCTTGGGGCAGCCAGGCCGCGCAATCCGGATCGGCGAGACCATCACCCGGCGACCGCCCGCGGCACCCTCAGAAAGGCGCGTTGACCATCGAGTCGGCCGCCATCTCCAGGTAGGCCAGCAGTTCGCGGCGGTGCTCGTCGTCCAATGTCTGCGAGTCGATCGAGGCGACCGCGGTGTGCATGCATCGCAGCCACGCGTCGCGCTCCAGGTAGCCGATCCGGTAGGGGGCGTGCCGCATCCGCAACCGGGGGTGCCCGCGCTGCTGGGAGTAGGTGTGCGGCCCGCCCCAGTACTGCTCCAGGAACATCCGCAACCGGTCCTCGGCGCCGGTCAGATCCTCCTCGGGATACAGCGGCCGCAGCACCTCGTCCTCGCTGACGAGCCGGTAGAACCGCTCCACGATCGCGTGGAAGGTCTCGGCGCCGCCGACCGCGTCGTAGAACGTCGGGGGTGTTGGGTCAGCCACGACACCATTGAACACCAGATGAATACACGTGCGATCGGCGCCGATCCATGGTGCACTGGTCTGCGGAGGACGTATGGCGCAGCGCAAACGGAGCATGCCGGCTCGGACTGCTGCGCGTCCTGTCCTGCACAGCGTCGAGACCCCGCCGGAAAATTCGATCTGGGGACGACGCCGGGTGCTGCTGCTGAACTCGACCTACGAACCGCTGACCGCGCTGCCCATCCGGCGGGCGGTCGTCCTGCTGCTGTGCGGCAAGGCCGACGTGGTGCACGACGATCCCGGCGGCCCGATCATCCACTCCGCCACCAAGACGATCACCGTCCCGTCGGTGATCCGGTTGCGCACGTTCGTGCGGGTGCCCTACCGGGCCCGGATCCCGATGACCCGCGCCGCGCTGATGCATCGGGACCGGTTCCGGTGCGCCTACTGCGGTGCTAAGGCCGACACCGTCGACCACGTGGTGCCGCGCAGTCGAGGCGGGGAGCACACCTGGGAGAACTGCGTGGCGGCCTGCTCGTCGTGCAACCACCGAAAGGCCGACAAACTGCTGGCCGAGCTGGGCTGGAAGCTGCGTCTGGTGCCGGCGACGCCCAAGGGCCAGCACTGGCGGCTGCTGTGCACGGTCAAGGAACTCGACCCGGCCTGGGCCCGATACCTGGGTGAGGGTGCGGCCTGATCGCTGCGATACGGTTCTCGGCGTGAGTAACGCACTTCTGTACGGGTTGCCGGTCCTCATCGTCATCGCGCTGATCGTGCTGGTCTACCGGCGCTCGGCGACGCAACGGCCCGTCTACCGGCTGCCGCAGCCGTGGACGCACGAGCCGATCCTGTGGGCCGCCGTCGACGAGCCGGTCCCCGGGCATCACAGTGGTCAGGACAGTGAGCTGACGGTCGGAGGAGGCGCAAGTGGCCGCTGGTAGCCATCACCTCGCACGGGTTTCGGCAGAAACGCTGCCGGCCGGCTGGGCGGCGACGTCCAGCGGCCGGCTGTCCATCGCCACCGAACCGGACCGGCTTCCCGGGCAGTACCCGTTCCACTCGCTGGACCTGCTCACCCTCGACGACGCGCTGACTCAGGCCAGCCGGCAGTCCAAGGCCCGCTTCGCCGTCTATCTCGGCGACCTGGGCGCCGACACCCCGGCCCGCGCCCGGGAGATACTCACCCGGGTCGCCACGCCCAACAACGCTGTGCTGCTTGCCGTTTCACCCGATCAGCACGCGATCGAGGTGGCCTACGGCGCGGAGTTGCGGGGCCGCGGCATCGAGTCCGCCGCGCCCCTGGGGGTGGCGGCGGCGGCGTCGGCCTTCCGCGAGGGCAACCTGATCGACGGGTTGGTCAGCGCGGTGCGGGTGATGTCGGCCGCGATCTCGCGGCCGAACGCCTGACGTCTATCGCGCGTCGAACGCCCGGGCCTTCAGCGCCCGTTCCACCCCGGCGCGGCCCTCGACCACCAGTCGGCGCAGCGGCGGCGGCACGTGCAGACCGCCCAGGAACCAGTCGGCGGCCGCCAGGCCCTCGGCGCTGATGTCCCAGGACGGGTAGAGGCCCACCACGACGGTCTGGGCCACCTCGCTGGAGCGACGGTCCCACACCTGGCCGACGGTCTCGAAGTACTGCTTGGTGTAGGGCGCAAGCACGGCCGCCTGCCCCGGTTGGACGAATCCGCCGATGATCGCCCGCGCGGTGATGTTCGGCAGGGTGTCGTCTTCGATCACCTCCCGCCACGCCGCGTGTTTGACGTCGGCCCGCGGGCGGGCCGCCGCCGCCGCGGCCGCGTGGCGCCTACCGGCCGCGGTCGGGTCGCGGGTGAGTTCGGCGTCGATGAAGGGGGTGGCCAGGCCCTGCGAATCGACACCGGCGTCGATCCGCCCGCCGGCGGCCAGCGCGGTCACGATGCGCCAGCGCAGGTCGGTGTCGACCACCAAACCGGGCAGCCCGGACTCCGCGGGGTCGCCGTCGAGCAGGTCGGCCAGCAGCGTCAGGTGCGGCGTCGAGAGGACCGAGGAGCACAGGGCGTTGACGAAGGCCAACTGGTGATCCGAACCCGGCTGCGCACCGCGGGCCAGTTCCGCCAGTCGGTCGGCGAAGCCCGGCCAGCCCTCGGCCGCCGCCCACCCCGGCTCGGCGTAATTGTTCAGCGCCGTCTGGGCTTGCAGGAGCAGGCGCTGGGCCACCCCCACCTCGCTCTCGGCGTGCACGCCGCCGGACACCAGCGCCACGAAGTCCCGGGCCCGCAGTTCGGCGTCGCGGGTCATCTCCCAGGCCGCCGACCAGACCAGCGTGCGGGGCAGCGGTTCGGCGATGTCGGCGATCCGATCCAGCGCGACCCGCAACGAATCCGGGTCCAGGCGCATCGAGCAGTAGGTCAGGTCGTCGTCGTTGACCAGGATCAGCGCCCCGCGCGAAACACCCTGCAGCGCAGGGACTTCGGTGGTCTCACCGGTGACGTCGAGTTCCTCCCGGTGCGTCCGGACCAGCTTGCCGGTGCCGTCGTCGGCGTAGATCCCGACCGCCAACCGGTGGACCCGGGTCTCCCCGGCGCCCGGGGCCGCCCCGGTCTGGCGGATGGCGAACCGGCGGAACCGGCCGTCGCCGTCGACCTCGAACTCCGGGCGCAGGGTGTTCAGTCCGGTGGTCCTCAGCCACTGCCGGCCCCAGTCGGACAGGTCGCGCCCGGAGGCCTTCTCCAGTGCGCCCAGCAGATCGTCGAAGGTGGCGTTGTCGAAGGCGTGCGCGGCGAAGTAGTCGCGCAGGCCGGCCAGGAAGTGCTCCAGTCCCACGTAGGCGACCAGTTGCTTGAGCACGCTGGCGCCCTTGGCGTAGGTGATGCCGTCGAAGTTGACCTCGACGGCGTGCAGGTCCGGGATGTCGGCGGCCACCGGGTGGGTGGACGGCAACTGGTCCTGCCGGTAGGCCCAGGACTTCTCCACGTTGGCGAAGGTGGTCCACGCTTCGGTGTATTCGGTTGCCTCGGCCTGGCAGAGCACCGAGGCGAAGGTGGCGAAGGACTCGTTGAGCCACAGGTCGTCCCACCACCGCATGGTCACCAGGTCGCCGAACCACATGTGCGCCATCTCGTGCA
>NZ_JBBATF010000039.1:0-19857 GCF_040398885.1 Mycobacterium sp.
CTTGACGTGGACGTGCCGGTCCAGGCCGGGGAGATCACGGCACGCCTCGCCGGCGGCCCGGTATCCCTCGCGCTGCTTGGGGTGAAGGAGGGCACCAAAGGGCTCACCGACGTGGCGCACGGAACGGTCTCAGGCAAGGGGCAGCTCGTGCTCTCTGCCGCCGCGGATGCGCTCACGTTCGATGGTGAGCTCATGCTCCGCTCGATCTCGATGACGCAGCCTCGCCTCGCGCCCGAGCCGTTGAAGGGAATCGACTTCTCCTTGTCCGGGCGCGGTGTTCTCGATGACGCCGGCACGCTGCGGGTCGACGATGCCCAGCTCGACATGGGCGCGCTCCACGTGCGCACCCACGGCACGCTCCAGGAGACGCCCGACCACTTTGCGGTTGCTCTGGCGATCGACGCTGCGCCGGCGGCCTGTCAGGCCCTGCTCGAGACCTCCCCACCGGGGCTCTTGCCCACGGTCCGCGCCGCGCGCATGGTCGGCAGCTTCGGGGCGAGCGTAACCCTCGCCTTCGATACGCGCACGATCGAGAAGCTTTCGCTCGACTATCGCATCGACGATCAGTGCCGCATGTTCGAGGTGCCGCGCGATCTCTCGGTCGAGCGGTTCGCGAGCGCGTTCACGTACCGGACCTACAAGCCCGACGGCACATACGGCGAGACGACGACGGGGCCGGCAAGACCACGTTCGCGCTGCGCATAGTCGCCGAACTACTGGCCGAGGCCACCGTGGAAACGGTCACCATCGTCGTCCCGACCGAGCACCTCAAGATCCAGTGGGCCCAGGCCGCCGCCCGGGCCGGCATAGCGCTGGACCCCAGGTTCTCCAACTCCAACTCCCAGACCTCCGACGACTACCACGGCGTAGTGGTGACCTACGCCCAGGTGGCCAGCCACCCGACCCGGCACCGGGTGCGAACCGAGAACCGCAAGACGCTCGTCGTGTTCGACGAGATACACCACGGGGGCGACGCCAAGACCTGGGGGGACGCGATTCGGGAGGCGTTCACCGACGCCACCCGCAGGCTCGCACTGACCGGCACCCCGTTCCGCAGTGACGACAGCGCAATCCCGTTCGTCGACTACGAGGAGGATCGGGCGGGCTTCAAGCACTCCCGCGCCGACCACACCTACGGCTACGCCGAAGCGCTGGCCGACGGTGTGGTGCGGCCGGTGTTGTTCATGGCCTACTCCGGAGAGGCCCGTTGGCGCGACAGCGCCGGCGAGGAACACGCGGCGCGCCTGGGGGAACCGCTGACCGCCGAACAGACGGCGCGGGCCTGGAAGACCGCCCTCGACCCGGCGGGCGAGTGGATGCCGGCGGTCATCGCCGCCGCCGACACCAGACTGCGCGGTCTGCGCGAGCACGTGCCCGACGCCGGCGGCATGGTCATCGCCTCCGACCAGACCGCGGCGCGGGCCTATGCCGGCCTGCTGCACAAGATCACCGGCGAGGCGCCGACCGTGGTGCTCTCCGACGACAAGGGTTCCTCGGAGCGGATCGCCACGTTCGCCGAGGGAACCTCCCCGTGGCTGGTGGCGGTCAGGATGGTGTCCGAAGGTGTCGACGTACCGCGACTAGCGGTCGGCGTCTACGCCACCAGTGCATCCACGCCGCTGTTCTTCGCCCAGGCGATCGGCCGGTTCGTGCGTTCCCGCCGGGCCGGTGAGACGGCGTGCATCTTCCTGCCGTCGGTGCCCGGCCTGCTGTTGCTGGCCAGCGAGATGGAGGCCCAGCGCAACCACGTCCTGGGCCGGCCGCACCGGGAGACCCTCGAGGATCCGCTGGACGCCGAGTCGGCCGCGCGGAATCGCGACGAGCCGACGGACCCGAAGAACAAGATCGAATATCTGGGCGCGCAGGCCGAACTCGATCAGGTGATCTTCGACGGTTCGTCGTTCGGGACTGCGACGCCCGCCGGCAGTGACGAGGAGGCCGACTACCTCGGCATCCCGGGTCTGCTCGATGCGGAGTCGATGCGAGATCTGCTCCGGCGCAGGCAGGAGGAACAGCTCACGAAGAGGACGGCCCGGGGCGAAACACCCCGCACCACCCACGGGCGGCTGCGCGAACTCCGTCGGGAACTCAACGCCCTCGTGGCCGCCACGCATCACCGCACCGGCCGCACGCACGGCTGGATTCACAACGAACTGCGCCGGATCTGCGGCGGTCCGCCGGTGGCCGCCGCCAACGGCGAGCAACTACAGGCCCGCATCGAGGCCGTGCGCGCACTGAACAGCCGGTAACCGTATGTTGAAGAACATGAAGTGGACCGATAAGGACATTCCCGATCAAAGCGGCCGGTTGGCCATAGTCACCGGCTCCAACACCGGACTCGGTTACGACACCGCCCGGCTGCTGGCCGGCAACGGAGCCAAGGTCGTGATGGCGGTTCGCGACACCGCCAAAGGCGAGGCGGCGGCGTCGCGCATCCGCGGCCTGACACCCGGCGCCGAGGTGACGGTGCACAAGCTGGATCTGGGCTCGCTGGCCGCGGTCAAGGACGCCGCCGCCGAGATGGCCGCCGCCTACCCGCGAATCGACCTGCTCATCGACAACGCCGGTGTGATGTACCCGCCGAAATCGACCACCGCCGACGGCTTCGAGTTGCAGTTCGGCACCAACCACCTCGGGCACTTCGCCCTCACCGGCATCCTGCTGCCCAACCTGCTCACCGTGGACGGGTCGCGGGTGGTGGTGGTCGCCAGCGTCGCCCACAACATCAGGGCCAAGATCGCCTTCGACGACCTGCAGTGGGAGAAGCGCCGCTACGACCGGGTGGCGTCCTACGGACAGTCCAAGCTGGCCAACCTGATGTTCACCTACGCCCTGCAGCGGCGACTGGCCGCCACAGACGCGAAAACCATTGCCGTGGCGGCACATCCGGGCTTCGCGGCCACCGAACTGATGCGCCACATCCCCGGAGCGAACCTGCCGGGGATGGACTGGATCTTAGGCAGGGTCCTCAATAGCGCCGAGATGGGCGCATGGACCACCCTGCGGGCGGCGACCGACCCGGCGGTGCGCGGCGGCCAGTACTACGGCCCGGACGGATTCCTCGAACTGCGCGGCCATCCCGTGCTGGTCGGCTCGAGCAGACAGTCCAAGGATCTCGCCATCCAGGAACGGCTCTGGAAAGTCTCCGAGGAGCTGACCGGCGTCACCTTCCCGGTGTGATGCGCAGCGCCGAGGGGCCGTGCGCGAGAATGAATAGCCGGTAGGCGCAGGGGCTGAAACCTACGTATGGTCTGGAACATGAAGTGGACCGATAAGGACATTCCCGATCAAAGCGGCCGGTTGGCCGTGATCACCGGCTCCAACACCGGACTCGGTTACGACACCGCCCGGCTGCTGGCCGCCAACGGAGCCAAGGTCGTGATGGCGGTTCGCGACACCGCCAAAGGCGAGGCGGCGGCGTCGCGCATCCGCGGCCTGACACCCGGCGCCGAGGTGACGGTGCACAAGCTGGATCTGGGCTCGCTGGCCGCGGTCAAGGACGCCGCCGCCGAGATGGCCGCCGCCTACCCGCGAATCGACCTGCTCATCGACAACGCCGGTGTGATGTACCCGCCGAAATCGACCACCGCCGACGGCTTCGAGTTGCAGTTCGGCACCAACCACCTCGGGCACTTCGCCCTCACCGGCATCCTGCTGCCCAACCTGCTCACCGTGGACGGGTCGCGGGTGGTGGTGGTCGCCAGCGTCGCCCACAACATCAGGGCCAAGATCGCCTTCGACGACCTGCAGTGGGAGAAGCGCCGCTACGACCGGGTGGCGTCCTACGGACAGTCCAAGCTGGCCAACCTGATGTTCACCTACGCCCTGCAGCGGCGACTGGCCGCCACAGACGCGAAAACCATTGCCGTGGCGGCACATCCGGGCTTCGCGGCCACCGAACTGATGCGCCACATCCCCGGAGCGAACCTGCCGGGGATGGACTGGATCTTAGGCAGGGTCCTCAATAGCGCCGAGATGGGCGCATGGACCACCCTGCGGGCGGCGACCGACCCGGCGGTGCGCGGCGGCCAGTACTACGGCCCGGACGGATTCCTCGAACTGCGCGGCCATCCCGTGCTGGTCGGCTCGAGCAGACAGTCCAAGGATCTCGCCATCCAGGAACGGCTCTGGAAAGTCTCCGAGGAGCTGACCGGCGTCACCTTCCCGGTGTGATGCGCAGCGTCGAGGAGCATCAGCGCGTCGTCGCCGGCTTGATCCGAAGCCGGCCTCCCGCGGTGGTGGCCCTCCCCGACGCCCCGGGTCTGGTCCTTGCCGAGGACGTCGTCGCGCCGCTGTCGCTGCCGGTGTTCGACAACTCCGCGATGGACGGCTACGCCGTTCGTGACGCCGACCTGGCCGCCGCCGGTCCGGACAATGCAGTGAAACTCCCGGTGGCCGAGGACATTCCGGCCGGCCGTACCGACGCTTTGAGCCTCGCTCCGGGAACCGCGCACCGGATCATGACCGGCGCACCGGTTCCCGACGGCGCGACGGCTGTGGTTCCGGTCGAACTGACCGACGCCGGCGTGGATGTGGTCGCCGTGAGAACGTGCCCGCGGCCGGGGCAGCACATCAGAAGATCCGGCGAGGACGTCATGGCCGGGACGACGGTGCTGCGCGCCGGAGCGGTGCTCACCCCGTCGGCTCTGGGCCTGGTGGCCGCACTGGGCCTTCGGGAACTGACGGTGCTTCCCCGGCAGCGGGTGCTGGTGGTGTCCACCGGGTCGGAGTTGGTGCCGGCCGGAACGCCGCTGCGGCCCGGCCAGATCTACGAGTCCAACGCCGTCATGCTGGCCGCGGCGGTACGCGAGGCCGGCGCCGAGGTGGCGGGGGTGCAGACCTGCGGAGACGACGTCGCCCAGTTCCGGGCCGTACTGGAACGTTACGCCGGGCGGGCGGAGTTGGTCATCACCTCCGGCGGGGTCAGCGCGGGGGCCTACGAGGTGGTGAAGGACGCCTTCGAGGACGTGGCGCCCGACGGTCGCGGGCCTGGCGACTCCGGCGTCCGGTTCGTCAAAGTCGCAATGCAGCCGGGGATGCCGCAGGGCGCGGGGACCCTGCCCGACGGCCGCAGCATCGTCACGCTGCCCGGCAACCCGGTCAGCGCGCTGGTGTCCTTCGAGGTGTTCCTGCGGCCCGCGCTGCGCGCCGCGATGGGTCTGCCGCAGCAGCGACCCCGGCGAACCGCCCTGCTTGCCGAGGCGATCACCTCCCCGTCCGGTAAGCGCCAGTTCCGCCGCGGCGTCTACGACGCCGAGGCCGGAACCGTCAGCAGCTACGGCCCACCGGCCTCCCACCACCTGCGCTGGTTGGCGTCGGCGAACTGCCTGCTCGACCTGGGACCGGAGGTCACCGAGATACCGGCCGGTACCCAGGTCACCGTCTGGGACTTATCCGGCCAGCACGCCCACTAGACTCACCGCAATGGCCAGACGCCCCGACGACGACCTCCAGTCCGGCCCGCAGCGGCTGGCCGCGCTGGTGCGAACCGCGATCCCCCCGGTGCACTCCGCCGGCTTCCCGTTCGTCGCCGCCGGGATAGCCGTGGCGGCTCTGGGCCGCAATCACCGCTGGGCGCGCCGCGCCGGCCTGGCCGCCGCCGGCGCCAACGCCGGTTTCTTCCGGCACCCGCCCCGCACCCCACCCACCCGGCCGGGGCTGGTCGTCGCGCCCGCCGACGGGCAGGTCTGCCTCATCGAAGACGCCGTCCCGCCGCCGGAATTGGGCCGCGGATCAGCCCCCGTACCGCGGATCAGCATTTTCCTGTCCCTGCTGGACGCGCACGTTCAGCGCACGCCGGTCGGCGGCGAGGTCGTCGCCGTCGAGCACCGCCACGGCAGATTCCATTCGGCCGACCTGGCCGCCGCCAGTGCGGACAACGAGCGCAACAGCGTTGTGATCCGAACGCCGGAGGGACACGAGGTGGTGGTCGTGCAGATCGCCGGGCTGATCGCACGGCGCATCGTCTGCGATCTGCGCCCCGGCGAGAAGGTGGACATCGGCGACACCTACGGACTCATCCGGTTCGGATCGCGGCTGGACACATATCTGCCCGCCGGTTCGGAGGTGCTGATCGAACTCGGCCAGCGCTCGCTGGCCGGTGAGACGGTGCTGGCCCGGTTGCCATGAGGCCCCAGCCTCGGGTCAACCCGATCAATCGTCGGATACTGCCCAGCGCGGCGACCGTGCTGGCGATCTGTCTGGGCATGACGTCGGTCAAGTTCGCCCTGGACGGCCGGCCCACAGAGTCGATGGCCCTGCTGGCCTCGGCCGCCATCCTGGACGCCCTCGACGGCCGGCTCGCCCGGGTACTCAACGCCACCTCCCGGATGGGCGAGGAGATCGACTCGCTCGCCGATGCGGTGAACTTCGGTGTGGCACCGGCATTCATCGTCTACGCCACGCTGCTGTCCCACAACCGCGTCGGCTGGATCGTCGTGCTGCTCTACGCGGTGTGCATCGTGCTGCGACTGGCCCGCTTCAACGCGCTGTTGGACTCCGACCAGCCGCGGTACACCAAGGACTACTTCGTCGGGATGCCCGCGCCGGCCGGCGCCATCGGGGCCATCGGACCACTGGCGGCGAAGATGCAGTGGCCGGGCCCGTGGTGGTCGACCGAGACCGCCGAGGCGGTGGTGATCGTCTGGATGATCGCGGTTTCGCTGCTGGTGGTCAGCCGCATCCCGATGCGAAAGATCCACACCTTCACAGTGTCGCCCAACATGATGGCCCCACTGCTCGCCATGGTGGCGATCGTCGCGGCCGGCGCGTTCGTCTTCCCCTACCTGCTGATCCTTCTGATCATCGCGGCCTACGTGCTGCACATGCCCTTCGCCGTGCACAGCCAGCGCTGGGCGGCCGCCCACCCGGAAACCTGGAACGACACCTCGCGGCAGCGCCGCGCAGCCCGTCGGGCCACCCGCGGCACCCAGCACCCGTACCGCCGCTCCACCCGGTTGGGCCTACGCAAGCCAGGAGGCTGACCCGTGTCCGAAGCTGTCGCCGAATTCAAGGGGACGCCCAGGGGCCTGATGCTGACCGCTCGGCTCAACACCGCGGCGCTGGACGCACGCCGCGGCGTGGTGCGGCTGCACCCGGAGGCCATCGCCGCCCTGGGTCTCCGGGAGTGGGATGCGTTGTCGCTCACAGGTTCCCGGACAACCGCCGCGGTGGTCGGAATCGCTCCCCCCGGTACGCCGGCCGGCACCGCCCTCCTCGACGACGTGACGCTGTCCAACGCGGGACTGCGGGAGAACGCGGCCGTGCTGGCGGCGGCGGTGACCGTCTACGGCGCCCGTTCGGTGACGCTGAGCGGTTCCGCGCTGGCCACTCGGTCGGTGTCCTCCAGCACCCTGCGGCAGGCCCTGCTGGGCAAGGTGCTGACGGTGGGCGACACCGTTTCGCTGCTGCCGCGGGACCTCGGCCCCGGCACGTCGACATCGGAAGCCAGCGCCGCGCTGGCCACCTCGGTGGGCATCACCTGGACCTCGGAGTTGCTGACCGTCACGGGCACCGATCCGATCGGACCCGTTTCGGTGCAACCCAATTCGTCGGTGACCTGGGGTGGTGGCGATACCGGCGCCGCGGCGGTCACCGGCTCCACACCCGACGTCAGCCAGCCGACCCGGTGGCCCGAGGAACCGGCGATCAGCATCGACGACCTCAAGGGACAGCATGTCCAGGCCGGACGTCTCACCGAGTGGCTGAAGCTGGCACTGGATCAGCCCGAGCTGCTGGAAACCCTCGGGGCCAAACCCAATCTGGGGGTGCTGATCACCGGCCCGGCCGGAGTCGGCAAGGCCAGATTGGTCCGCGCGGTGTGCGCCGGGCGTCGGCTGGTCCGGCTGGACGGCCCGGACACCGGGGCGCTGGCGGCAACCGAACGCCACCGGGCCGTCGCCGAAGCGGTGGCCGGGGTGATCAACGGCGGCGGGGTGCTGCTGGTCACCGACGTCGACGCGCTGCTGCCCGAGCCACCCGAGCCGGTGGCGACGATGATCCTGGCCGAACTGCGCAAGGCGGTCGCCGCTCCCGGGGTGGCCCTGGTGGCCACCTCGCAGGCGCCGGACTCGGTGGATCCGCGACTGCGGGCCCCGGACCTGTGCGACCGGGAACTGGGCCTGAGCCTGCCCGACGGCGCCACCCGCAGGGCGCTGTTGGAAGTGCTGCTGCGCGATGTTCCCGCCGCGGATCTCAAACTCGAGGAGATCGCCGACCGGACACCGGGTTTCGTTCGCGCAGACCTGGCCGCACTGGTCCGGGAGGCCGCGCTCCGGGCTGCGGCCCGGGCCAGCGAGGACGGTAAGGCCCCGGTGCTGACGCAGGAGGATCTCGCCGGGGCGCTGAGCGTGATCCGTCCGCTGTCCCGGTCCAACACCGAGGAACTGTCCGTCGGGTCGGTCACCCTCGACGACGTCGGCGACATGGTGTCGACCAAACAGGCGCTCACCGAGGCGGTGCTGTGGCCGCTTCAGCATCCGGACACCTTCGCCCGACTCGGCGTGGACCCGCCGCGCGGCGTGCTGCTCTACGGGCCCCCCGGGGTGGGCAAGACCTTCGTGGTCCGCGCGCTGGCAAGCTCCGGCAGGCTGAGCGTGCATGCCGTCAAGGGCGCGGAACTGATGGACAAGTGGGTGGGGTCCTCGGAGAAGGCGGTGCGCGAACTGTTCCGGCGGGCAAGGGATTCGGCGCCGTCGCTGATCTTCCTCGACGAGATCGACGCGCTGGCGCCGCGGCGCGGCCAGAGTTTCGACTCCGGGGTGACCGACCGCGTGGTGGCCGCGCTGTTGACCGAACTCGACGGCATCGAACCGCTGCGGGACGTGGTGGTCCTCGGCGCCACCAACCGTCCGGAGCTGATCGACCCGGCGCTGCTGCGCCCCGGCCGGCTCGAGCGACTGGTGTTCGTCGAACCTCCCGACGCCGACGCCCGCCTGGCGATCCTCAAGACGGCCGCCAAGTCGGTGCCGTTGAGCAAAGAGGTGGACCTCGAGGCGACCGCCGGGGAATTGGACGGTTACAGCGCCGCCGACTGCGTGGCCCTGCTTCGGGAGGCCGCGCTGACCGCGATGCGGCGCTCGATCGACGCCGCCGACGTCACCGCCGAGGATCTGGCCAAGGCCCGCGAGACCGTGCACCCGTCGCTGGACCCCGCGCAGATCGAATCGCTGCGCCGATTCGCCGCCGAGCGCTGACCCGGCCTGCCCGGGGAACGCTACGACGGCGCGGGGCCGCCGGTCACGGTTCGTCGGAGAGCTGGAACTCGACCATCGCCGCGATGGTCTCGACGGCGTCGATCAGGGCGTCCGCACGCTCGGCCAGGGTCGGTGCGGCCAGCACCGCGTAGCGGTCGGCCGGACCCATCGGGACGCGGGCGGCCAGCGCGTAGAGGTGCCGGGCGGGATCCCCGGCGACCTCCGGGTCGACGGCCAGCACGTCGTCTCGCAGGCCGATCCCGCGCACCTCGGCCACCCGCCGGTAGAGGGCGTGGATGCGGTCGACGACCTCGCCGATGCGTTCCGGCCCGACCGACGGACCGGGCTGGTCGGGCCAGGTCTCGAGGAGGGCCCGGGGGTAGGGGTCGTCGGGCAGCCACCGGGTCACCCGAATCCGCTCACCGACGGCGGCGATCAGTTCGTACTGCCCCATCCCCAGTTCGGCGTGGTGGACGATCCGCGCCATCGCGCCGACGTCGCTGCGGACGTCGCCCCCGCCGACCTCGAGTCCGCGGCTGATCATCACCACCCCGAACGCCGCCTCCGGACCGGCCAGGCAGTCGGCCACCAGGCGGGAGTAGCGCGGCTCGAAGATGCGCAGCGGCAGCGTGTCGCCCGGCAGCAGTGCCGACTGCAGCGGGAACATCGGGTGCGCGGCGGAGCTCACAGCGCTACCTCACGGCACGCTGGAGGACATCAGCCACCCGGGCGTCCGGATCGACGAAGGTGCACAACGCGGTGGCCAGGTCCACCCACGCGTCCGGGCCCATCGACACCAGCCGGTTGCCGGCCTCGCCGATCGCGACGATCACATCGCGGCGGGCCGATGGGCCCATCGCCACGTACCTCTCACAGGTTGTGTCGAGAAGGCCTGCGCCAGAGGTCATCCCACCCTGTCCGGGAGTCGCGACCGGGTGTCCCGCGATCGCCCGACTGCATCCCGCGGACAGCAGGGCGACCGCCAGCAGCGCGGTTCCGCGGCGGCGGGCCCTAGACATCGAGTTCACCGATCAGGGCGTCGACCACGGCACGAAGATCGCCGTCATGCTCCTCGGCCACCCGGCGCTGACGTTGGTAGGACGCCCCGCGCCGCGGGATCTCGGCCACCGCGGCGAGTTCCTCGGCACACCGCAGCGACGCCGCCACGGGGGCCAGCCTGGTCAGCAGGTCGTCGAGGTCCTCGGTGACCAACCGTTCGTTGCTGTCGGCGTCGAGGATGATGATCGCGTCCAGGCCGTAGCGGGCGGCCCGCCATTTGTTCTCCTGCACATGCCAGGGCGGCATCACCGGGAGTTGCTCGCCCGCTTCCAGACGCCGATCCAGGTCGACGATCAGGCAGTGCGTCAAAGCCACCAGAGCGGACAGTTCACGCAGATTCGAGACGCCGTCGAAGACCCGCACCTCGACGGTCCCCAGTTCCGGGGATGGCCTTATGTCCCAACGCACTTCATTGATCTGGTCGATGATGCCGGTGGTCTTCTGATCGTGCACGAACCGCTCGAACTGCCGCCACGTCTCGAACTGGAAGGGCAGGCCCGCCGTCGGCAACTGCTGGAACATCATCGCCCTGTTGCTCGCGTAGCCGGTGTCCTCGCCGGCCCAGAACGGGGAGGAAGCCGACAACGCCAGAAGGTGCGGGTACTGGTTGAGCAGTGAGGAGATGATCGGCATCACCTTGTGCGCCGAGGACACGCCGACGTGGACATGCACGCCCCAGATCAGCATCTGCCGGCCCCACCACTGGGTGCGCTTGATCAACTCCGCGTAACGCGGCGCATCGGTGAGTTTCTGTTCGGACCACTCCGCGAACGGGTGGGTGCCCGCGCAGAACAACTCCATTCCGCGGTCGCGGACGACCCCGCTGATGGAGGTCAGCGTGGAGCGGAGATCGGCCATCGCCTCCCCCACGGTGTCGCACACGCCGGTGACGACCTCGATGGTGTTGCGCAGCAGTTCCTTGTGCACCCTGGGGTTGTCGCCGATGTCGGCGATCACGGCCGCCGCCTCGTTGCTCAGGTCGCGGGTGTCGGCCGCCACCAACGCGAACTCCCACTCGACACCCAAGGTCGGGCGTGCGGACCCGGCAAAGTCGATTCGGCCGGCGGTCATGCAGCGAGGCCGGCGAGAAGCGACAGCGGATCGCGCATCGGTTCGGTCAGCTCACCCGGCGCGAAGGACACCGCAGGCGACCCGCTTGCCGGCGTCTCCGGTGGCCAGGGTGGACTCGTCCGGCGGCGGTGCTCCGTTGGACTGCTGGTAGCGGTCGGCCGGGATGTTGGCGAAGTTGTCCGGGCCGGCGTGGATGATGATCGCCGTCCCGTCCCCTTCCACCAGGTCGGCCCGGTCGAAGGCGTTGGTCGTGGTGACCAGCAGGGCGGTCCCGTCGCCGCGGACCTGCAGCGAGGCCAGGTCGCCGGCATGGTTGGGGTGACCGCCCTCACCGCCGCCCTTGAGATGCCCTCCGGCGGAGAGGAAGTCAGCCGGGGCGCCCCCATTGGGCGCCACCGAGTTGGTCTCGCACCTGCCCACGTCGTGGATGTGCAGACCATGCATGCCGGGCGTCAACACCCCGGGCGAGGTGCTCTGCACGGTGACCGTTGCGAACGCGTCCGAGTCCCGGAACTCGATGGTGGCCGCGGCAACCTGGGATCCGTCGGGACCGTTGATGACGGCGGTCAGCGTGTTCGCCGGATTCGGGGCCGCCGGCGCACCGGGACCCGGTGCGCCGGGCGTCGTCCCACCGTGCCGCTCGCTTGGCGACGGGGCCGGCGCACCCGTCCAGACCGGTGGCGTGGTCCCGGGCTGGGTGGCGGCCGGTTCGTCGGGCGCACACGCACTCAGCAGCGCCACCGAAGCGAGGAGAAGGCCGCCGAAAAGGCGTGGCCCTGCGGATTCGACCATGCCGACCAGCCTAGCCGGTCACCAACACAATCACGCCCGGAGGCTGTTCGGCGATATCCGGGATCCGGGCCTGGGCGGGGGCATCGAGTATTTTGCCGACGGCTTCGGCGGCGGCCTGTTCGCCCTCGGCGGTGCCGAAGTAGACCGTCGTGACCGGCACGTCGGCGGCGGTCATGGTGGCCGACTCGGTGACGTTCCAGCCCGCTTCGCGCAATCGGTCGGAGACGCGGGTGGCCGCCGCCTCGTCGCCGGCGACGCTGAAGACCCGCACATCGGCCTTCGGCGCCGGCGGCTTGGCGCTGGTGGTCATGGTGACCGCCGAGGTGTCCTCCGACGGGTCGTTGCCCGCGGTCATCGCCTGGAAACCGGCCAGCAGAAAGATCACGCCCAGGAAGAGCAGCACCATGACCATGGCGCGCAGGGGAAGCCCGGAGGAATCGGGAACGCGCTCGTTCATCGTGGGTACCTTATCCGTGCCGGATCGGGGGCCGGGGGGAGCCCTGGCCGCGCGGGCACGGTCAGGGGACCTCGAAGCCCAGCCGCCGCGCGGCCCGGGCCTTCTGCCTGCTCGCCCGCAGCCGCCGCAGCCGCTTGACCAGCATGGGATCGGCGGCGAGCGCTTCAGGCCGGTCGACCAGCGTGTTGAGCACCTGGTAGTAGCGCGTCGCCGACATCGAGAAGAGCTCCTTGATGGCCTCTTCCTTGGCGCCCGCGTACTTCCACCACTGGCGCTCGAAAGCGAGGACGTCGTATTCGCGCCGACTCAGCCCCTCAGGTAGTTCGGCGTCGTCGACCGCCTGCTCGGCCCTAACCGTGGCGCCGTCCATGCGATTCGTGGACCCTTTCGACGAATGACACACCTGTGGTTCTAATCCGAACGATGGGTCATTCAATCACGTTCGCGCTCATTGACCCGGCACCGCATCCCGCGCGTCGGGCGGTCTTTAAGCTTGCCCACCATGGCAGTCCGACCCATCGTCATCCTCGGTGACCCAGTTCTGCATGCCCCGACCGCGCCGGTGCCGGTCGGCCCGGCCGGCGCCCTGCCGCCCGAACTGGCCGACTTGGTCGCCGACCTCTACGACACGATGGACGCCGCACACGGAGTCGGTCTGGCCGCCAATCAGATCGGGGTGGGCCTTCGGGTGTTCGTCTACGACTGCGCCGAGGATCGGGGTAAGGCCGCGTACCGCCGCGGGGCGGTGATCAACCCCGTCCTGGAGACCTCCGAGATCCCCGAGACGATGCCGGATCCGGAAACCGACGACGAGGGTTGCCTGTCGGTTCCGGGCGAGTCGTTCCCGTGCGGTCGCGCGGAGTGGGCCCGGGTCACCGGTCTGGACGCGGACGGCAATCCGGTGACACTGGAGGGCACCGGCTTGTTCGCCCGGATGCTGCAACACGAGACCGGTCACCTCGACGGCTTCCTCTACGTCGACACCCTGCTCGGCCGGCACGCCCGGGCAGCCAAGCGGGCGGTCAAATCGCATGGGTGGGGGGTTCCAGGATTGTCCTGGATGCCGGGCGAAGTGCCGGATCCGTTCGGGCACTGAGTAACGTTCGGGCACTGAGTAATTCGCGATGGATTCCCTACGTGTCGCCACCTGGAATGTGAACTCCGTCCGGGCGCGGGTGGATCGGGTCGTGGACTGGATGCGGCGCGCCGAGGTCGACGTACTGGCCATGCAGGAGACCAAATGCTCCGACGAGCAGTTCCCCGCCATGACGTTCCTGGGCGCCGGTTACGAAGTGGTGCACTGCGGGCACGACCAGTGGAACGGTGTGGCGATCGCTTCCCGGGTCGGGTTCGACGATGTGCGGATCGGTTTCGACGGCCAGCCGTCCTGGGACGGCGGCAAGGACGGGCCGGCCGCCGAGGCCCGCGCCCTCGGCGCCACCTGCGGCGGCATCCGGGTGTGGAGCCTGTATGTGCCCAACGGCCGCACGGTGAGCGACCCGCACTACCGCTACAAGCTGGAATGGCTTGCCGCCCTTCGGACGACAGCGGACTCCTGGCTCGCCGGTGATCCGGAGGCGCAGATCGCCCTGGTCGGCGACTGGAACATCGCGCCGCGCGATGAAGATGTCTGGGACATGGCGGTGTTCGCGCAGAGTACGCATGTCACCGAACCGGAACGCTCGGCATTCGCGGCCATCGAAGCCTCCTACGCCGACGTGGTGCGCTCGTTCACCCCGGGGGAGTTCACCTACTGGGACTACACCCGACTTCGGTTCCCCAAACGGCAGGGGATGCGGATCGACTTCATCCTGGCCTCACCGGCATTGGCGAAGCGGGTGGCGCATGCCGGGATCGCCCGCGACGAACGCAAGTCCGGTAAGGACCGCATCGGCGCGCCCAGCGACCATGCGCCGGTCTTCATCGAGGTCCGCTAGGTGAGGTTTCCGCCGTTGACGCCACCGGGAAGCACCCCGGTCCGGGTGATGACCATCGCCGGTTCGGATTCCGGCGGCGGCGCGGGAATCCAGGCGGACCTGCGTACCTTCACGTTGCTCGGCGTTCATCCCCTGGTGGCCGTGACAGCGGTGACGATCCAGAACTCGCTGGGGGTCAAGGGCTTTCACGAGATCCCGCCCGCCGTCGTCGGCGGGCAGATCGAGGCCGTCGCCACCGACATCGGGCTGCAGGCCGCCAAGACCGGAATGCTGGCATCCGCGGAGACCATCGAGGCCGTCGCCGACCGCTGGGGCGCGCTGGACCTGGCCGGCGCCACCCCGTTCGTGGTCGATCCGGTCTGCGCCTCGACGAACGGCGCCCCCCTGCTGCACCCGACCGCACTGGAGTCGTTGCGCAGTCGATTGTTCCCACTGGCCAGCCTGATCACCCCCAACCTCGATGAGGTCCGCCTGTTGGTCGGTGTCGACGTGGTGGACTCCGGGACCCAGCGCGCGGCGGCGGGGGCCCTGCACGATCTCGGTCCGCAATGGGTCCTGGTCAAGGGCGGCCACCTGCGCTCCGCTCCGCACAGCCCCGATCTGCTTTACGACGGCAACGACTTTCACGAGTTCGACGCCCCCCGCGTCGACACCGTTAACGACCACGGCGCCGGCGACACCCTGGCGGCGGCGACCGCCTGCGCGCTGGCCCACGGACACTCGATGCCCGAGGCGGTCGGGTTCGCCAAGAACTGGGTGACCGAATGCCTGCGCTCGGCCTACCCACTGGGCGGCGGGCGGGGGCCCGTGTCGGCGCTCTGGCGGCTGCGGGAATGAACCCGCTGGACGCCATCGGCGGGGTGGCACACCGGCCGGGCTGCGCCGCCCGCGGTGTGGTGCTGCTGACCCACGGCGCCGGCGGCAGCCGGGAGTCGCCGTTGCTGATCGGCGTCTGCGAGGAGTGGGCCGGCCGCGGCTGGCTGGCCGTGCGCTACAACCTGCCCTACCGACGGCGCCGACCCACGGGTCCGCCGCCGGGTTCCGCGACCGCCGACCAGGCCGGGGTGGCCGAAGCCATCGCGGTGGCACGCGGATTGGCCGACGGCCCGCTGGTCACCGGCGGGCACTCCTACGGCGGGCGGCTGACGTCGATGGTGCTGGCCGAAGACCCCGGCGCCGCCGACGTGCTGACCCTGTTCTCCTACCCGCTGCACCCGCCCGGCCGGCCCGAACGTCTGCGCACCGAACACTTCCCCGCGATCCGCGTGCCCACCGTCTTCACCCACGGCGGCTCCGACCCCTTCGGGTCCCTCGAGGAGCTACGGGCGGCCGTCGGCCTGATTCCGGCGAGGACGGAGATCGTCGAGGTCAGCGGGGCGCGGCACGACCTGACCCCGCCGAGGGGGGCGCCGGATTCGACGACGACCCCCGATGTCGCGGCGATGGCCGTCGATGCCGCGGCGCGCCTCCTGCCGCCGGGCTGAGTCCGGTACCGTCGACCTCGTGACCGAGCGGAATTACGACGTGATCATCGTCGGGGCCGGCTTCGGGGGCATCGGGGCGGCGATTGCGCTCAAGCGGCTGGGCTTCGAGGAATTCGTCCTGCTCGACCGCCTCGACGACCTCGGGGGCACCTGGCACGTCAACCACTACCCCGGCCTGGCCTGCGACGTCCCCACCACCACCTACTCGTACTTCTTCGAGCCCAACCCGAACTGGTCGCGGCTGTACTCCACCGGGCCGGAGATCAAGAAGTACGCCGACGACGTCGCCGACAAGTACGACGTCCGACGCCACATCCGGCTGAACACGGCCGTGGACGGCGCCCGGTGGGACGAGGAAGCCGACCTTTGGCGGGTGGCACTGGCCGACGGCTCCACTCTGAGCTCGCGGTTCCTGATCACCGCGACGGGCTTCCTGTCCCAACCGCACACTCCGGACATCCCCGGCATCCACAGCTTCGCGGGGAAGCTCATCCACACCACCGACTGGGACGACGACTTCGACCCGGCGGGCGAGAGGATCGCACTGATCGGCACCGGCGCCACGGCGGTGCAGTTGATCCCGCAACTGGCCGGGAGCGCCGGCGAAATGACGGTCTACCAGCGCACCGCGATACACGTCGTGCCCAAGCTCGACTTCGCGTACCCCCGTTGGGCGAAAAGGCTTTTCGCCCGGATTCCGAAGGCCCAGCGCGCCGTTCGCGCCGTGACCGACGCGATCTACGAGTTCTTCAATTACGTGGTGCTTCATCAGGGGCAGTTGCTGTACCGCCGGTTGGACATCGGTGGGGCCGACGTGGCCAAGATGTATCGGTTCGCCACGATCCGGGATCCGGAACTGCGCCGTAAGCTGACCCCGCCCTACGACCTGGGCTGCAAACGCCCGACGTTCTCCAACAGCTACTACCGCGCCTTCACCAGACCCAACGTGCACCTGCAGGACAGCGGCATAGCGCACATCGAACCGCATGCCATCGTGGCCAACGACGGCACCCGCACCGAGATCGACACCCTGGTGCTGGCCACCGGGTTCGATCTGTGGGAGGCCAACATCCCGGCCATCGAGGTAGTGGGCCGCGAGGGCCGCAATCTCGGAAAGTGGTGGCGGGAGAACAGATTCCAGGCTTATCAGGGGGTCTCGATCCCCTACTTCCCGAACTACTTCAGTCTGGCCAGCCCTTATGCCTTCATCGGCCTGAACTTCTTCAACACGATGGAATACCAGATGCGGATCATGGACCGGGTGCTCGGCGAGGTGAAGCGGCGGGGCGCGCGGACGTTCGAGGTGACCGAGGAGGCCAACGCCCGATTCCTCGATCAGATGATCGAGAAGCTCGGTGACACGGTGTTCAACGTCGGACAGTGTGAGCAGGCCCGGTCCTACTACTTCAACCCGCACGGGGAAGCCACCCTGTTGCGGCCGACGACCGCCAGGGCCGCCATCCGACAGGCCTCGGAATTCCCGCTCAGCGACTACCGAATGGCCTAGTGTCGAAGCCATGTCGCCACAGGCTTCCCAAGTCGGCATCGCGCTCGCCGCGACCGGGCTGTCCCACTTCGCGAGACCGCAGATCTTCGAGAAGATCACCGCGGTGGCGTTTCCCGACAACACCCGGCGCCACGTCTACATCGACGGCGCCATCGAGACGGCGATCGGCGCCGGGTTGGTGGCGCCCCGGACCCGCAAGTTCGCATTCGCCGGTGTCGCCGGTTACCTGGCCTACCTCATCGCCGGCGCGGTCCGCAGCCGGCGCCGCTGACCCTGATCAGTCGCCGATCTCGTAACGGGTGCGGTCCTCGCGGGCGGGTATCCCGTTGCGGCCGTCCAGGTCGGTCGCGTAGACACCCACCGCCCAGGCGACTCCGCCGCCGTTGATGTCCAGGGCGGCGCGGTCGACGCGGTCCAGGGTGTCGGTGTCCTTGTGATAATTCGGGTCGAACGGCTGGTTGGCGGTGCCGCCCCACAACGCGGCCTGCTGCGGACTCTTCTCCTCCTCGGCGCCGGAGAACAGGCCGCCGGCCGGAACTCCGGCCAGGGTGAAGGCCTCGTAGTCCGACCTTCCGTCGAAGGACGTGTCCTCGGCCGTCTTTCCCGCTGCCGCCAGATAGTCCATCAGGGTTCGCTCGATACCGGCCGAACCCTCCGGCACCCGCGGCGGGCCCGCGTCGCGGTCCGGCGCGGTGGACTGGTTCCCGTCGTAGGTGAAGTAGCCGGGATTCGGCGACCCCAGCATGTCGAAATTGAGATACAGCGCGATGTCTTTGAGTTGTTCGGTGTCCAGCGACGCGACGTACCTCTTGGAACCCACGATGCCGACCTCCTCGGCTCCCCAGAACCCGAACCGCACGGCGTTGTTGACCGCCGGTTCGCTGCCGAGTTGCACCGCGGTCTCCAGCACGGCGGCCACGCCGGAGCCGTTGTCATTGATGCCCGGCCCCTCGGGAACGCTGTCGAGATGACCACCGACCATGACGACGTTCCGGGCCGAGCCGGTCTTGGTCTGGGCGATCACGTTTCGCGCCGGGATCGTTCTCGTCGTCGCATCGAGTTTGACGGTGGCCGGGCCGGGGGCGGCACGAATGCGGGAACCGTCCGCCTTGGAGACACTCACGACAGGGATGGTTACGTCGGTGTCCTCGCCCAGCGTGCCCCCCATGTCCTCCTCGTCGACATTGTCGGCGACGACCACGGCCACCGCACCCAGTTTCGCCGCGATCGCCTGCTTCTCCGAAAACGGGCAGCTCCCCCGATCGACCAGGACGACCGCGCCGTCCACCGGCAGGCCGGCGTAGTCCGCCGGTGCGCAACCCGGCGTCTCGTCGGCCGGCGCCGCGACCAGAGGTCCGCTGACCCCGTCCGGCCGGGTGCCGCCGCTGTACTGCAGCACGCCGGCTCTGATCGCCGCCCCGCCCACCGTCAGAGCGGCGTCGCCGTGTTTGAAGACCCGGGCCTCGAACTCGGGCGTCTGGACGTCGAAACCCCTGCCGCGCAGCACGCCAACCACGTAGTCGACGCTGGCCTCGTAGCCCGGCGTTCCGATGGCCCGGGTGCCGCCGTGGGCGTCGGCGATGTCCTGCAGCGCGTTCAGATGAGCGGTCATCGCCTCGATGGTCACCCCCGCGCGCAGGTTCGTCGCGAACTCCCTCGCCGCCTTGTTCGCCGCGACGGGCCGGGCGTCGTGCGCGGGCCTGCCGCACCCCGGCGCGGCGGCGGCGAGAGCCACGCAAACCACCGCGACTCGCCTTCTTCGCTTCACCGGCTCAGGTTAGACGCACGGTCACGTTCGGGCGTCGCCCACCGCCGGACACCGTTCATCTGGCCGTAACCCCGCGGTCGCCGAGCAGCGTTACCCTTCGCCGATGCAGATTCACCTTGACGGCTACACCGTCGTCGACGACGAAGACGACGATCCGGTCCTGCTCGATCCCAGTGGAGTCGCTGTCGACACCTGGCGGGAGAACTACCCCTACGAGCTCCGGATGGAGCGTGCGGATTACGAAGAGCAGAAGCACATCCTGCAAGTCGAACTGCTGAAGATGCAGAACTGGACCAAGGCCAACGGCCTGCGGCACGTCATCGTCTTCGAGGGCCGCGATGCCGCCGGCAAGGGCGGCACCATCAAGCGATTCATGGAGCACCTCAACCCCCGCGGCGCCCGCGTCGTGGCCCTGGAGAAGCCGACCGAGCGGGAGAGTACCCAGTGGTACTTCCAGCGCTACGTCAACCACCTGCCCTCGGCGGGAGAGATCGTGCTCTTCGACCGGTCCTGGTACAACCGCGCCGGGGTCGAGCGGGTCATGGGCTACTGCACCCCCAAGCAGCACGCTGAATTCGTCCGGCAGGT